>CAMOKD010000050.1:0-16696 GCA_946617435.1 uncultured Clostridia bacterium
TTTCAAATGTTTTCAAATGGCAATTTGAAAACTCCGCCATTCTCAATTCTCAATTTTCCATTTTCAATTATTTTTCCTCCGGCCTGGGCACGGGCGGATGTGGGCATCCGCCCCTACGGGGGCGGCTACAGCTCCAGCCGATAGGCGGCCTCCACCCCGATGCCAGCGGCGGCGGCCGCGGTACGCAGGGTGGGCTCCGCCGCCGGGGGCGCCATCCAGGCCATGCCGCAGCCGGCGGTGATGCTGGTGGGCACCGGGATCAGCCGGCCCGGCAGTCCCTGCGCCAGGCACAGCCGTTCCATGGCAATGGCCGCGGTGGTGGTGGCAAAGGTCAGCACCACCCGGGGCTCTCTGGTCCGCACCATCAGGGCCGGAGGATCCGGCCGGCCTTGCTCAGGATCTCTACGATCTGATACATGTTGGTCACGCCGCCCACCGCCAGCTTCTCGCCCAGGCCGTAGTAGTTCAGGCAGGTGCCGCAGGTCAGGATCTCCACCCCCTGGGCCTCCATGCTCTTCAGATCCTCCAGGCTCAGGGAGCCCTCGGTGGTCAGCCGGGCGCCCCCGTTGTAAAACAGAATGGTCTTGGGCAGCTTCTCCCGCTGGGACAGGGCGTAGAGAAAGCCCTTCATCAGGGTGCGGCCCAGCTCGTCGTTGCCCCGGCCCATGCAGTCAGAGGTGATGGCCACCACCTGGTCCCCACGGCGGTCCGGGGCGCAGGCGGGCTCCGGCTCCGGGGCCGTCTCGGGGGCCTGCTGCACCTCAAAATACAGGGCGAAGCGGCCCTCGGCCTGCTTTTCGCTGCGCACGGGGATGCCCTTGTTGGTCACCATGCGGGTGACGTTCTGCACGGCGTTGGCGTTGTCCACCAGGACCTCCACACTGGCGGGGCCGGTGAGTCCGTTTAAGACCTTCAAGGTTTTGACCACCGGGATGGGGCACTGCTCCCCCAGGGCGTTGACGGTAATCTTTTCCATTTCGGATGCCTCCTCTTGATATTCTGTTCCCAGTATACCCCCGCCGGGGCGGAAGGTCAACCGTTATTTTTTGCTGCGGACAAAGCAAAGGCACCCCACAGGGCCGAAAACCGGCCCCGCAGGGTGCGGGTGTTTCTTTTCAATACAGGGTTTCCCCCTCCAGGCGGCGGAGCAGGCTGGTCAGGGGCACGATCAGGGTGCCGGCGGCCAGGTTGCCCAGGGCGTGGATGCCGTCCCAGGGCAGGCCCGCCAGGATCCAGGCCAGGACCCCCTGCCACTGCCAGCCGTTAACCTGCACCAGCAGCATCTGGTAGGGGGCGTACAGGGTGCCGTAGCACAGGCCGTGCAGGGCGCACACCCCCATGTACAGGGGCACCTGCCACTTTACCGGCAGCTTCCGGGGCAGCAGCATGGTCACCCCCCACAGCACCGTCCACAGGTACAGGTGGGGCACCCACCACATGGCAAAGCCGTGAAAGATCCCCAGCAGAAACACGAACACGTAGATGGGGATCAGTGCCTGCCGGCGGTAGACCAGGGTGTAGACCATGGTCAGCATCCCCAGCAGATGGATGTTGGGGGCCACCTCCATGATCTGCTTGGACACGAACATCACCGTGCCCAGCATGGCAAAGAGCACCAGGTGCCGCAGATCCGGCCGCGGACGGTCCACCCTCTCAGGCCGGGGTGGCCACAAAGGCATAGGTGGCGCCCTCCACGATCTGGGTGGAGTCCACGCCGTTCATGGCGTACTCCCCGTTTTCGTAGAAGGCCCAGTACATGCCGTCTTCGTTGTAATCCTGTTTCTCGCCCAGGACGGTGTCTACCATCAGGCCGTACTCAGAGTCGGTGCCGGAGATCATCTCCAGCTCTACCAGGGCCTGGCCCACGGTGTCGGCATCGGTGTGCACGGCGTAGCTGGAGGTCTCGCCGCTCTCGCCGGTGACCTCAAAGTAGAACAGCTTGTCGCCCTCGCCCACCTGGGTGGGGATGGTCTCCGCCTCGGTTTCGAGGGCCTGGGTGTCGGCCTGGGTGGCAGCCTGGGTTTCGGGGGCGGCCATGGTCGCGGTGACAGCCTGGGTGTCGGTGACCGCCTGGGTCTCCGGGGCGGGGGCGCTTTGGCAGCCCGTCAGGTTCAGCGCTGCCGCCGCCAGCAGCACCACCAGGACGAGGCACGCCAGGGAACGATGCATGGAATGTTTCATAACGTGATTCTCCTTGTGATTTTGATTTTTGCGCAAAGGACGCTGCCGGTCCCAAAGGACGCCGGAGCTCGCGGCGGCGGCAGGGTCAGGGTGCGTATTCCGGCTCATGGCGGCAGCGGCGCGGCCTTCTCAGGGTTGCCCCCAATGGCCGGAGGCTGCCCTGCGGCAAGGCAGCCTGCGCCGCGCAAAGAATGCCATTTACGGCCACGGTCTGGCACAGGTTTTGCACCTGTTTCCACATTAAGCCCCGAAGGGCGCCCGGCTTTGCCAGTGCATTATACAACCCCCGGGGCCAAATGTCAATCCGCCGGAGGGATGAAGACGGCCTGCGGGGGAAAATGAAACGATTTCGGTGTCCCTTCGGGACGATTTGAAAATCCCACAATATTTGCATTTTTCATAGCGTACCCACCCGTAGGGGCGTGTGCAGGTCGCGAACGCGGACGTAGGGACAAGCCTTGCTTGTCCGGCATTCGGAACGAATGCATTTGCCGGAGGCAAATCCGATTGCCCTCCGGGCATTGGTTTGCTGCGCAGACCGGGAAACCCCTGCGTATTTCCGGGGGGAGACTCCCGCGGGCCGATGGAAGGCATCGGCCCCTACGGGCCCATAGTGCCTACGGGCGTGTGCAGGTCGCGAACGCGGACGTAGGGACAAGCCTTGCTTGTCCGGCATTCGGAACGAATGCATTTGCCGGAGGCAAATCCGATTGCCCTCCGGGCATTGGTTTGCTGCGCAAACCCGGGCGAGCAATGCCCGCCCCTACAAGTGATATCTTTCAAATGTTTTCAAATCGCAATTTGAAAACTCCGCAATTTTCCATTTTCAATTCTCAATTTTCAATTTCCAATCCCCCCCGGCGGGGCGCAAAAAAGGACTGCCGCCGGGGCGGCAGTCCTTTCGGGATTTGGGGAAAATCAGTCCTCGGTGAGCTTGTACAGCTGCAGGGCAAAGGCTGCTTCGTCTTTCGCCAGATTGCTTGCACTGGCGTAGTAGGTGGTGAACTTGTTCTGGAAGTACTCAATGCCTCTCAGGTCGCCCTGCTGGCCCTTGGACTCGGTGCTGATGATATACACGCTGTCGGCAGTGGCGGCATCGGAGACGGTCCAGTACTTGCAGTCGGAGTCCAGCACCAGGTTGTTGTAGCCGCTGGGCACGGACAGATACTTGCCGGCCGCGTCCTTAAAGGCGATGCCGCTTTCGTTGATCTCTACGGTCCAGACAATGGCCTCGGCGGGCTCCTCGATCTTGTTGTCCACAGGGGTCACGGAAACCGCGCCGCGGTAGCGCTCGGGGTGGCTGTCCACAGTGCTGTCGGCGTTGGAGATGGCGCCGCCGGCGGAAGCGCTGTAAATGACAACCTTGTCCCCGTCGGCCAGGGTGGTGGTCAGGGTGTAGGCAGGGGTCTCGGGCTTGGGGGCGTAGGTCAGGGTCAGGGTGTTGTCCTCGTTCTCGGTGAGGGTGAAGACCAGCTCCACATTGCCGGGCACAAAGAGCTTTTCGCTGGTGCCGGTGGTGGTGTTCTTCAGGATGGCGGGGGGCGCCTCAGTATAGGACTCGGTCATGTACCAGTTCTGGTTGTCGCCGGTCTTGACGAAGACGTAGCTGTCCTGGGTGAAGGTGGCGGTGAGCTCGCCGTCCACAAACTTGTACTCGCCCAGGTTCTCCCAGTCGGCCTCGCAGCCGTAGTCGGCGCCGTTGATGTAGCCGATCAGGTAGTAGTCGGGCTTGGCAGGGGTCTCAGACTCGCCCAGGTTCACCTTGACGGCGGCAATGGTCTCGGCGGGAACACCCAGCTCCAGGAAGTAGTCCTCGGCCTCCTTGGCCAGGTCGGCAGTGGCCAGGGCGTCAGTGGCCAGGCCGAAGGCGGTGGACAGGTTCTTGACCACGTTGTTGGAGATCTGCTTGTACTGCTCGGTGCCGGGCTGGACGCCGTAGTAGTTGTAGAAGGTAACCATGTAGTCGGCCACCACCTCGTCATAGGTGGCGCCCATCAGGCACTCCAGCAGGGCGCTGACAAAGCCGGCGCGGTCCTGGCCCTCGTTGCAGTGTACCAGCACGGGGGTGGGGCAGTCCTTCAGGAAGTTCATGGCCTCTACCAGGCCGCTGCGGTTGAGCTCGGTGGTGAAGTCCACGCCCAGGTTCAGGAAGAGGATCTCCTGGTCGCTGTAGTAGCTTTCGGCATAGCCCTTATACTTGGCGGCGGATTCGGCGGAGTCGGCCAGGTTCACAAAGGACTTGACCCCGTGGGCCCTGGCGGCGTTATCGGCATAGGTGTTGCGGCCGATGGAGGGGTTGATGGGGCTGGAGGCGCGGTAGAGCTTCTCGGTGCCCATGCCGGTGGTGGTCACCTGGCGGAAGTTGGCAAAGGCCTCGTCGTCCAGGTTGGGATAGGGCTCGGTGTTGCCGCGGTAATCCTCGCGGTCGTTGGAACGGGTCAGGTCAAAGATGGCGTAGGTGTCGGCGTAGCCCTGCTTCTCATACATCTCGATGGTCACGGGCACGGGGAACTCCACACCCTCCTTGGGGGTGACGGTGTAGTCCTTGCCTTCGCGGACCACGTCGGCCAGGCCGTAGTTGGCGGCAAAGCTGCCGTTGAACACCTCAACCTCGGCGGGCTTGGTGCCGTCTTCCCACATGACCAGGCCCACGGCCTTGGCGCCTACGTAGCGGTACTGGGGGATGATGGGGACGATGACTTCCTTGTCCAGGAAGGTCAGCTTGACCAGATCCTTGTACTCAAAGCCGGCGGCAGCCAGCTCGGCGGAGGTGATGGAGAAGTGGACGTCGCCGTACTTGTCGATGTCGGCCTTGGTGGCGGAGGGGAAGGTGGTCTCCACCTTGAGGGTCTCGTTGCTGCCGCCCAGGTTCTTGCGCAGGGCAGCGATCTCCTCGTCGTTCAGGCCGATGGTCTTGATGTACTCCTCAGCCTCGGCGGCCAGGTCGGCGGTCTTGAGATCCTGGACGTCAAAGGCGGTCTGCAGGGTCTTGATGATGTTGGAGTTGGCAATGGCATCCAGGGTCTCCTGGCTGAGCGCCTGCTGCTTGCCGTCCACCACGGTGTAGTAGTTGGTGTAGGTCTTCAGGTAGTCGGCCACCACCTCGTCATAGGTGGCGCCCATGAAGCACTCCAGCAGGGCGCTGACAAAGCCGGCGCGGTCCTTGCCCTCGGTGCAGTGGACGTAGTAAACGCCCTCGTTGGCGGCAAAGTGGCGCAGGCCGTTGGCCAGACCGGACTGGAAGTCCGCAGCCTGGAAGTCCACGCCCAGGTTCAGGAAGATGATGTTCTGCTTGGAGTAGTAGGTGTCGGCGTAGCCCTCGTAGCCCTCGGCAGTGGCCTGGTCGTTGGCCAGGTTCATCACCACGGTGACGCCGGCCTTTTCCAGCTCTGCGTCGGCATAGGTGTTGCGGCCGATCTCGGGGTTGATGGGGCTGGAGCCGCGGTACAGGTGGTCGCCCATACCGGTGGTGGTGATTCTCCGGAAGTTGGCGAACTCCGCGTCGGTGAGCTCGGGGTAGTCATCGCGGTTGTTGGTGCGGTTGATGTCGCGGATGGCCATCTCAGTGGCGTAGCCGCCCTGCTCCTTCAGGATGATCTTGACGGGCACGGGGAACTCCACACCCTCCTGGGCGGTCCAGAAGTAGGTCTTGTCCGGATTGGTGGTCTTGGTGGCCAGGCCGTTGGCAGTGGCAAAGTCGCCCATGTTGATGGCCATGAACACACGGCCGTCGGGCTTGCCGGTTTCGCCGTCCTTGTTGACGAACACGCCGGCAGTGCCCTGGTCCACATAGGAGAAGGTGGGCACCAGAGGCAGATCCATGGTCTTGCCCAGGAACTCCACGGTGACGATATCGCCCCAAGTGAAGCCGGCCTCAAAGAGGTCGGCGCCGTTCAGGCTGGTGTAGGTGTTGCCGTACTTGGCAATGTCTGCGTTTTCGACGCTGGGGAAGACAGTCTCAACTGCGGGTCTGGTGTCGATCTCGTTGATGCGGCCCTGGGGCTCGGCATAGTCCTGGCCCACCACGCCCTCGAGCTTGGTCTTGATGTAGTCCATCAGAACCTCGTCCATGGGCAGGCTGGTGTCAAACTGAGAGGAGGCTGCCTTAAAGGCATTGTAGGTGTCGCCGCCGGCGGCGCAGAAGTTGTTGGTCACCACCGCGTACTTGGCCGCGGGATCAAAGGGCTTGCCGTTGATCTCGTCGATGGTCACACGCTGGATGGTCTTGGGGCCGAAATAGGTGGAATCGGGGTACTGGTCGCCCTTGTCATAGGGGGTGTAGATGTCGATGGTGATCTTCATGCCGCTGATCTGGGGGAAGCCGCCCAGAGCGGTGGGAGTGCAGAAGGTGGAGGCCTCCAGTGCCTCAAGCAGCTCGGCGCCGGTGACGTAAACCACCGCCACGGTGTTGCCGTAGGGCAGGACGGTGTTCACCATCTTCATGGTGATGTCGCCCGCTTTGATGGTGGCGCGGATGCCGCCGCCGTTGGTGATGCCGACCACATGGTCTTCATCCACCTCAAGGCCGCCCTCCTTTGCCACACCCCATACCATGGCGTCGGTGATCAGGTCGCCCAGGTTGGTCTCTTCGGTGCGGTTGCCGGGGGCACGGTCGCCGTTGAGAAGGACGTCGGTGCGGGCAAAGACCTCGTTGTAGGCCGCGTCGATCTCGTCCATGATGGCCTGGGCCTTGGCAGCCACAGTCTCGTCCTTGGGGGAATCGGCGGTGATGGGGATGAGCTCGTTCTTCTCGATGGTCTTGGTGGCGTTGTCGATCTGGATCAGGCCCACGTTCATCAGGCTGGTCTCGCTGGCCTTGGTGCCGGTGGACTGGATGGGCTCGCCGTCGGGGCCTTCGGTCATGACGGTGTGGGAGTGGCCGTCAATCAGGAAGTCAATGTCGGTAACATGCTTGTACAGGTCAACGGAGCGGTTGGGGTCGGACTCGGGGTCTACGCCCAGGTGCACCAGACCGATGATCAGGTCGGCGCCCTCGCTCTTCAGCGCGTCTACCTCAGCCTGGGCGCAGGCGTACATCTCCTCGCCCTGGGGGAAGGTGATCTCCTGGATCAGGCTCGGGTTGACCTTGGTGAAGGTCTCGGGGGTCTCCATGCCGAAGAAGCCGATCTTCACGCCGTCCGCTTCTTTGATGACGTGGCCGTCAAAGATGGGCTTGTTGGTCTGCTTGAGCAGAACGTCGGCCACGATGGGCTGGAACTCTGCCTTCTCCATGTTGGAGACCAGCTGGGCATAGCCGAAGTCGAACTCGTGGTTGCCCAGGGTGGCAAGGTCGTAGCCGGCCGCGTTCATCATCTCCACGGCGGCAGCGCCCTTGTTGGTGGAGACGTAGATGGTGCCCTGGCTGTAGTCGCCGGCATCCACCAGGATCACGTTGGCGCCCTTGGCCTCATACTCGGCCTTCACAGCGGCAACCTGGGCATAGCCCATGATGGCGCCGTGGACGTCGTTGGTGTGCAGGATCACGGTCTTGCCCTCCAGCTCGGTGGGATCGATGGGCTGGGTGGGAGTGGTGGGAGTGGTAGGCTGGGTGGGAGTGGTAGGCTGGGTGGGAGTGGTAGGCTGGGTGGGATTGGTGGGCTGGGTGGGATTGGTCTGGCCCAGGAGTCTGAACAGGAAGGTCACAACCTGGCCACGGGTGCAGGTGCCATTGGGGACGAAGGTGGTTTCGGTCATGCCGTTGGTGATCTGGGGGTCATGGTTGTAGGCCCACAGCACCGGGGTGTAATAGAACGTATTCTCTGCCACATCGGTAAAGGGGTTGTTGTCGGCAGCAGGGTCTTCCTTTTCGGCAAAGCGGTGCAGGAAGGTGACAACCTGGCCGCGGGTGCAGGGATTGGTGGGCACAAAGGTAGTATCGGTCATGCCGTTGGTGATGCCGTTTTCTACCGCCCAGAGCACTGCCTTGTAGTAGAAGGCAGTTTCCGGCACGTCTGTGAATTTGTTTTCGGTGGACTTGGGCTCTTGTGCGCCGGCAGCACGCCACAGGAAGGTGACAACCTGGCCGCGGGTACAGGTGGCTTCAGGCGCAAAGGTGGTGGCGCTCATGCCGTTGGTGATCTGAGGCTCGTGGTTCACTGCCCAATCGACGGCGTCGATGTAGAAGGCGTTCTCCCGCAGATCGGTGAAGGGGGACTCCGCAGCAAATACACCGGGCAGCAGGCTCAGAACCATAGCCAGGGTCAGCAGCAGCGCAAGCAGTCTTCTGGAAAGCTTGGTGTTCATTCTGTGCATTCTCCTTATGTAAATATTTTCCGAAAGAGGCCCTCCCACCGGGCCCCATTTTGGCGCATCTATTATAGCATATTTTTCGGATATGAGCAAGCCGCTTTCCCGGCGGCAAGCCCCGGAAAAGCGGCAAAAATGCAAATATATTCACATTGCGCTGTATAAAACAAGAATAATATTCAGGTAAACGTATAGATTTTGAGTATTATCCACGAAAAATCTATAAAAAAATTTTTCGTTACCATAAAAAAATTGCGTGGATCAGGCAATGGGCATCGGGCAATAGGAGAAGCGACGGGATGCGCAGTAGTCAGTGGTCAGCAGGCAGTTGGCAGTTGCAGACGGGGAAAGTCCCTTGAAAGCCCGTTTCTCCTATTGCCCATTGGCTGACTGCCTATTGCCTGTTCTCAACACATGGCGCAGCAGCAGCAGGGCGAACACCGCGCCCAGCAGCTCCCCGGCCGGCAGGGCGGCGGCCAGGCCGTTGGCCCCGAAGAGCTTGTCCAGCAGGAACATCAGGGGGATGTAGAAGCCCAGCTCCCGGACGCAGGCGTGGAGCATGGTGGCCCTGCCGCTGCCGATGGCCTGCAGGGTGAAGGAGGTGTGGTAGTTGATAAACTGCACCGGGGCCGCCAGGCAGCGGATGCGCAAAAACAGGGCGGCATAGGCCACGGTGGTCAGGGCCTGGGCCGGGTTTTGGGCCGAGGTGCTGAGAAACAGCCTGGTCACCGGCCGGGCAAAGAGCTCCAGCAGCAGAATGCTCACCGCCGAGATCCCCAGCCCCCACTGCCGGGCGGTGGACACGGTGCGGTGCATCCGCTCCCGGTTGCCGGCGGAGAAGTTGAAGGCCACAATGGGCATCATGCCCTGGCACAGGCCGATGTTGACGGCGTTGGGGATCCGCTCCACCTTCATGACGATACCCATGGCCGCCAGGACCAGGTCGTCATGCCGGGCGGAGAGGATGTTGACGCAGATGCTGGCCAGGTCAAACAGGCCGGTGAGAATGGCGGAGGGTACGCCCACGGCAAAGATGTCCTTGACGTCCTGCCGCCGGACGGCCAGGGCGTCGGCCGGGCGCAGGCTCAGGGGGGCCTTGTCCGCCGCAGCCCGATAGGCAAACAGCAGATAGCCGCAGGAGACCAGGTTGGACAGCAGGGTGGCCAGGGCGGCGCCGGTGACCTCGTTGCCCCGGGGCAGCAGCACAAACATAAACAGGGGGTCCAGCAGCATATTCAGCACCCCGCCCAGGCTGAGCCCCAGGCTGGCCCGGGCGGCGTTGCCGGTGTTGCGCAGCAGATGGGCCAGGGTCAGGGCCAAAATGGTGGGAGCGCTGCCGATGACAATGACGTAAAGGGTGTACTGCCGGGCAAAGCCGATGGTGTCGGCCGAGGCCCCCAAAAAGCGGAGCACCGGGTCGCGAAGCAGGCCGATGAGCAGGGCGTAGCCCAGGCCCAGGCCCACGGCGCCCCAGCAGCTGCAGGCGCCCACCCGGCGGGCCTCTTCCTGCTGCCTCAGGCCCATCAGCCGGGCGATGAGGCTGCCGCCGCCCACGCCGAAGAGATTGGAGAAGGCCACGTTCAGCATGGTCAGCGTCAGGGTCACGGTGGTGGCGGCCATCATGTAGGAGTTGCCGGTGCGGCCGATGAAAAAGGCGTCCACCATATTATAGATGAGGTTAATCAGCTGGCTGATGATGGTGGGCACTGCCATCTGCAGCAGGGCCCGGGGGATCGGCGCCCGCTCAAAAAGTTCGGTTTTGGACATTGCTTGCATGGAATCTGCTTCCTTCCTGGGGTTTGGGGGGGCGGCAGGCCCTCAGCCGGGCAGCAGCTCCTCCAGCCGGCCCTCCCGGGCCAGACGGAGCAGCCGGGGCGAGATGTGGCAGTAGCCCCCGGGGTTCTTGTCCAGATAGTCCTGGTGGTAGTCCTCGGCGTCGTAAAAATGGGCCAGGGGACACACCTCCACCGCCAGGGGCCGGCCCAGGGCGGCGGCCTTCCGGTCCACGGCGGCGCGGATCTGGGGCAGAAGGGCGGGGTCGTCATAATAAATACCGGTGCGGTACTGCTCGCCTACGTCCTCCCCCTGGCGGTTGACGGACAGGGGGTCCACGGAGAGCAGATAGTAGTCCAGCAGCCTCCCTGTGGGCAGCAGGGTCTCGTCATAGTCCACACGGACTGTCTCGGCGTGGCCGGTGTGCTGGTAGCGCACCTGCTGATAGCTGGGATGGGCCGTGGCACCGTTGGCATAGCCCACCCGGGTGGACTGCACCCCGGGCAGGAGCTTGCAGAACTGCTGGGTGCCCCAAAAACAGCCCCCGGCCAGATAGATAGTCTTCATGCAGGATGCCTCCTTTGCGTTCTCTGCCCAATGGTACCAGATCGGCGGCCAAATTGCAAGTCCGGACCGGGCAGAAATGCGGAAAACCGGGCAGATTTGCTCTTGTACTTTTCCCGGTTCTTTGCTATAATATGGTCGATATTATGCAGAATTATGCGCATTTGCAGAAACGGTGATCCATTATGAAACAATACAGACCCAAGCCCGCTCCCCGGGAGCCCCTGCCCGAGGGGATGATTGAGGGCCGCAACGCCGTCACCGAGGCGCTGAAAAGCGGCCGCACCATTGACAAGGTCTTTGTGGCCGACGGCAGCACCGACCAGGCCCTGGCCCGGCTTGCCGCCCAGTGCCGGCAGGCCGGGGCGGTGGTGTCCTATACCGACCGGCGCAAGCTGGACCAGATGTCCCCCACCGGGGCCCACCAGGGCATCATCGCCTCTGTGGCCGCCCATGACTACGCCTCTGTGGAGGACATTCTCCGCCTGGCCGAGTCCAGAGGGGAGCCCCCCTTGATTGTGCTGTGCGACGAGCTTTCCGACCCCCACAACCTGGGAGCCATCCTCCGCACCGCCGAGTGCGCCGGGGCCCACGGGGTCATCATCCCCAAGCGGCGGAATGTGGGGCTCACCGCAGTGGTGGCCAAAACCTCCGCCGGCGCGGTGGAGTATCTGCCTGTGGCCCGGGTGAGCAACCTGACCCAGGCCATCCGCACCCTGAAGGAGCACGGCGTTTGGGTTTACGGCACCGCCGCCGACGCCGACGCCGACCTGTATCACACCGATCTCACCGGGCCCACCGCCATTGTCATCGGCAACGAGGGCCAGGGGATGAGCCGGCTGGTGGCCGAGAGCTGCGACGTGCGGGTCAGCATTCCCCTGGCAGGGAGGATCTCCTCCCTCAACGCCTCCGCCGCCGCCGCGGTGATGCTCTATGAGTCCCTGCGGCAGCGAACAACCGGGAAGGGAGCGAAGCCGGAATGAGTAAGCGGAACCAACCGAAAAAACAGCGGATGTCCTTCCAGAACACGGAACCGGAGACCCCTCAGGTCCAGCCCCAACGGCCCCGGCCGGAGCTCACCCTGAGCCAGGATACCTCGGATCTGTTTGACGTAATCGAGCAGATCCTCCAGCATAAGATGTTTGAGGACGAAGGCGGTCCCCCCCTGGGGCAGCCCGCCCCCCGGCCGGAGCCTGCCCCTGTGCGGATGCCGGAGCCGGAGCCTGCGCCGGAACCTATTCCCGAGCCGGAGCCCGAGCCCGAGCCAGAGCCGGAGCCCGAGCCCGAACCCGAGCCCGAGCCCGAGCCGGAGCCCGAGCCCGAACCCGAGCCCGAGCCGGAGCCCGTGCCGGAACCGGAACCCGAGCCGGAACCCGAGCCTGTCCCCGCGCCCAGGCTGAGCCGCAAGGAGCTGCGGGCCCAGCGGAAGGCCGAAAAGGCCGCCCTGCGGCAGAGCCGCAAGGCCCGCCGGGCGGAGCCGGAGCCCGAGCCTGTACCGGAACCCGAGCCGGAGCCTGTGCCGGAGCCTGTCCGGACCCTTGAGGCGGAGCCCTTCTCCCCTGCCCCGGCCGCGCCGGAGCGGGCGGAATGGGACGACGACGACCTGTTTTCCGCCATCGACCGGCTGCTGGCCTACAAGCCGGAGCCGGTGCAGTTCCGGGCCCCCAAGGTCCCCGATCTGCCCCCTATGCCCGCGCCCAAGGCTGCGCCGAAGCCGGAGCCGGAGCCGAAACCTGAGCCGAAGCCGGAACCGAAACCGGAGCCGAAGCCGGAGCCGAAGCCGGAACCCAGGCCCGCGGCAAAGCCCGCGCCGAAGCCGGTCCCCAAGGCCCAGCCCAAGGCTGCCCCGGTGATCCCTGCGGCCCCGGCCGCGCCTGCCACCCCGGCGACATCCGGGGCCCCGGAAGTCCGGGAGACCCGTTACGTATCCGAAACTGCCCTGCCCGGCCAGATGTCGGTGTCAGAGCTGTTTGATTACTTCGGTCTGAAAACAGACCAAACGCCGGCCCCTGGGCCGGAACCCGAGCCCGCTGCAGCGCCCGCGCCGGAGCCTGCAGCCGTGCCCGAACCCGCGCCTGTGGCGGTGCCGGAGCCCGCGCCTGTGGCGGTGCCGGAGCCCGCGCCTGTGGCGGTGCCGGAGCCCGCGCCTGTGCCGGAACCTATTCCCGAACCGGAGCCCGTGGCAGCACCCGCGCCGAAGGCCGCCGCGGCAGCCGAGCCGGAGACCGGCCACGGCCTGCGGGGACGGCTGAGCAAGTGGTTCACCGCCCTGGTGACCCCGTTGGAGGAGGACACCCTGCCCCCGGAGGAGCCCCGGCCCGCCCCCGAAGAGACGGCGGCCGCGGCTGTGCAGACGCCGGATGAGGCAGTCGCCCCCGCCCGGGAACCCGCCCCAGTCCCGGAGCCTGTCCCGGCGCCGGCAGAGGCCGAGGAGGAGCTGGAGCCCATGGAGGCCCTGTACGCCCAGGTGGCGGAGCAGCAGGCCCATGCGCCGGAGCCAGAGGCCGAAGAGGCGGCCGAGACTGAGAAGCCCCGGCCCACCGCCACCATCGGCGGCATGAGTCTGGAGGAGCTGCTGGCTGTGGCCATCCCCATTGAGGAGGCCGACCGGCCCCGGCGCACGGTGGGTCCCCCCAGCCGGGTGGAGCACACCCGCCGGCCCGAGCGCAAGACCGCCTGGGAGCGTCCGGCCCGGCCCGCTGCAGAGCCCAGGCCGGAGGCCGAGGCCAAGCCCGCCGTGGCCGAGACTGCCCCCGAACCCAAGCCGGAGGTCAAGCCGGAGCCCAAACCCGAGATCAAACCCCAGGCCAAGCCCGAGCCCAAGCCCGCGCCCACCCCGGAAAGCAAGCCCGCGCCAACCCCGGAAAGCAAGCCCGCACCCAAGCCGGAGCCCAAGGCCGAAGGAACGCCGGAGGCCGGGGAGACCCCTGCGGGCAAGCCCGCCCCAAAACCGGAGGCGAAGGCCGAGGCCGAGGCATCCCGCCGGCAGGCGCCGGTGCCCTCCGCCGACAGCCGGCGGCCCGCGCCGGAGCGCAAGCGCAAGCAGCGGGTGCCCAAGCTGCAGGAGCATGCAGTGCTCCACCCCGAGGAGGCCTACCGCAAATACGGCAAGGAGCTGGGCAACACCGGCTCCGGCATTGTGGTGCTGGGCTTCTTTGAAATCCTGGCCCTGTTCTTCACCCTGTATCTGACCCTGGGCTGGAGCTTTTTGCCGGATCTGTTCTCCGGCGGGGCCACGGCCTTCCTGCTGCTGATTCTGCTGGTGGCCATGGCCATCACGGCCAAGGACGTGTTTGTGCGGGCCTTTACCCTGCTGCGCAGGGGCAGATTCAGCCTGGACACCCTGCTGGTGCTGGCCATGGTCTTTACAGCCCTGGATACCTTTGGCGCGGCAGGCATGGCCCGGGCCCCCTACACCGCGGCGGTGGGTCTGCTGCTGATGGTAAACCAATGGGCCCTGTACGACGGCGGCATGGCCCGGATCACCACGGTGAAAACCCTCCGGGCCGCCGAGGCCGCGGTGGGCATTGTGGAGGTGCAGGACATCACCAAGGGCCGCAGAGGCCTGGTCCGCTCCGACCCCAACGTAGAGGACTTTATGAGCCGCCTGGAAACCCGGGATCTGCTCAGCCGGATCATGGGGGTTTACGCCCCGGTGGCCGCCGGGCTGGGCCTGGTGGCGGCGGTGCTGGTGAGCGTGCTGTTCAAGTCCAGCTTCTTCTGGACCGGGGCGCTGATCTTCATCGGCGCGGTGCCGGTGATGGGGCTTTTGAGCTACCAGCGGCTGTTCTATCTCACCGCCCAGCGGCTGGCGGTGTCCAAGGCCGCCCTGTGCGGCTGGTACGGCGCCGACGTCTTTGGCGGCGACCACTCCATCCTGGTGGCCGACGGGGATCTGTTCCCTCCCGGCTCCCTGGCACTCAACGGCTTTAAGGTCTACTCCGGCAATCCCGACCGGATCATCGCCTACGCCGCCGCCGCCACAAAGCGCTCCGGCAGCGCCCTGGCCCCGGTGTTTGACGAGCTGCTGGAGACCAACAACGGCCGGCACTTCCACGTGGACAGCTTCCGCTTCTACGACAGCGGCGGCATCGGCGCGGAGATCCTGGGCGACATCGTCCTGCTGGGCTCTCTGGACTTTATGCGCCACATGGGCGTACACATGGACGGCGGCAGCAAGGTCCGCCAGGCAGTGTATGTGTCCGTCAACGGCGAGCTGGGGGCGGTGTTCGCGGTGAAGTACGAGCCCGCCGATGGCGTGCGCCGGGGGCTGACCGCCATTGCCCGGAACCGGCACTTCCAGACCATTCTGGTCACCCGGACCTTCCTGGGCACCCCCCGGTTCCTGAAATCCAAGTTCGGCATCCCCACCAACGGGCTCAACTATCCCCCCACCAAGGAGCGGCTGCGCCTGTCTGAGCGGAAGCTGAAAAAGAGCCACCAGGGCGCCCTGCTCACCGAGGACAGCTTTGTGGGCTTTGCCGAGTCCGCCGCCGGCGGCCGGGTGCTGCGCTCGGCCACCCTGCTGGCCGCGGCCCTGGCGGTGCTGGGCGGTCTGGCCGGCCTGGTGCTGATGGCCATCCTGGCGGCCCTGCCCGCCTATGAGACCGCCACGGCAGTCAATGTGCTGCTGTATCTGGCCGTGTGGCTGGTGCCCACCCTGCTGATTACCAGTTGGCCCAGGCATTATTGAGCCCGGTCACCGCTATTTCAAAAAATAATTCTGCAAATCTCATAATTTGCATTGCAATTGTCCGGAATCTTGTATATAATAGTTTTAATTGTGGCGTAAACGGCGTTTGGGCCGCGACGAAAGGAGAAAACAAAACATGTATACTGCGAAGGATATCCGCAACGTAGCACTGCTGGGTCACGGCGGCGACGGCAAGTCCGCCCTGTGTGAGAGCATGCTCTTTACCACCAAGGTGATCACCCGTCTGGGCAGACGCGCCGACGGAACCACCGTCTCCGACTTTGACGACGAGGAGAAGAAGAGACAGTATTCCATCAAGACCTCTGTGATCCCTGTGGAATACAACAAGACCAAGCTGAACATCCTGGACAACCCCGGCTACTTCGACTTTGCCGGTGAGGTGGTGCAGTCCCTGCGCGTGGCCGACTCCGGCGTCATCGTGCTGACTGCCAAGTCCGGCATTGCCGTGGGCACCGAGAAGGGCTGGAAGGCCCTGGCCGACCGGGAGCTGCCCGCCATGTTCTACGTGTCCAAGCTGGACGAGGAGCATGCCAACTTCTTCGGCACCCTGCAGAGCCTGCGGGATACCTTCGGCGCCTCTGTCATCCCCTTCACCTTCCCCATCCTGAACGGCGAGCAGCCCGTGGGCGTGGTGGATCTCATCGAGAAGAAGGCCTATGACGCCGCCGGCAAGGAGATTGCCCTGCCCGCCGACGCCGAGGACCGCATCGAAGAGTATATGATGGAACTCAACGAGCAGGTCGCCGAGACCGACGAGGCGCTCATGGAGAAGTTCTTCATGGAAGAGCCCTTCACCCCCGAAGAGCTGACCAAGGGCATCAAGGACGGCATTGCCACCCGCACCATCACCCCCGTGTTCTGCGGCTGCAACACCACCGGCCTAGGCGTGAACGCCCTGATGGCCAACCTGGTCAAGTACGCCCCCTCCCCCCTGGAGGGCAAGCCCATGGTCACCGTGGACGAGGACGGCAACGAGGGCGAGCTGAAGCTGGATCCCGCCGGCAGCCCCATGGCCTTTGTGTTTAACACCATGTCCGACCAGTACGGCAAGAACTCCTACTTCAAGGTCATCTCCGGCGACATCGAGGACACCCTCACCGTGGTCAACAGCCGCACCGGCACCAACGAGAAGCTGGGCAACACCTTCTTCCCCCGGGGCAAGGACAACACCAAGACCGCCAAGGTCTGCTGCGGCGACATCGGCGTGTTCACCAAGCT
>CAMOKD010000051.1:0-16506 GCA_946617435.1 uncultured Clostridia bacterium
CCGGTGGGATGGGTGGCCTGGGCACGGGCGGATGTGGGCATCCGCCCCTACGGGGGTGTGCGCATGACGTCACCCCGGTGGGATCGGCGCGCCCCCGCCTCCCCGTGGGGCGCTTTTTTATGCCCGTTTTCGGCCGCGCCCGGCCCCGCCCACACAACAGAAGGGGTGTCCCGGCCCGGCAAAACACCAGATGTGGTGGATTTCCCCCTTAAAAACGGTTACAAGTTTCACCAAATTGTTACCTTTTCAAAATGAGAATTTTGGCGGGAAAAATCGGGTTTTCGTGGAAAATATCTGAAAAAATCGAATTATTTTTTATAAAAAATTGAAAAACTACTTGAAATGCGGAAACAAATGTGATAAAATGGATACAAATATAAAACAAAATTGTTACCTTTTTCAAGGAAATTCGATCCATTTGATTCAGGAGGTTTGCCATGAAACGCACGATTCCGGCCCTGCTATTGGTGCTGGCGCTGATGCTGTCCATGCTGCCCGGGGCCTTTGCCGCCGAGTACAGCAGCGACATCCATGTGGACAAAATCACCGTGGCGCTGAAGGATCTGTTCATCCAGATCGAGGGCAAGTACACATCCGTCAACCAAAACGACAGCGGCGCGCTGTCCATCGGCATCATCCAGTGGCACGGCGGCCAGGCCCACAATCTGCTGAAGCTCATTGTGGCCGAGGACCCTGCCACCGCCAAGGAGCTGCTGGGCACGTCCCTGTACAACGAGGTGGTTAACGGCACCTACAGCGCCTGGGACCGCCGCAGCGTCAACAACGACGAGGCCAAGCGGATCTCCGCCCTGCTGGACACCCAGGCCGGCCACCGGATCCAGGACCAGGAGTGCTACACCTACTGCCTCAAGTTCATTGACGCCGGCTGGAAGGCGGGCATGCGCACCGACAGCCTGATGGTCTATTACGCCACCATGTACAACCAGTTTGGCGTGGGGGGCGTGGCCACCTACATGAAATACATCCGCGCCACCCTGGGCGTGGGCACCGACGCGGTGTTCTACGACCTGGACGCCTTCCACCGGGCGGTGCACAACACCACGGCCTACGGCCAGCGCTATCTGCTCATGCGGGACAAGACCTACAACTACATCAAGTCTCTGGACTGGAGCAGCCTGGCCCAGCCGGAGCCCGAACCCACTCCCGAGCCGCCCCCCGAGCCCGACCGCTTCGGCTTTTTGGACACGCCCCCCGCCGGCCACTGGGCCCACGAGGGCATTGAGTTTGCCGTGGAAAACGGCCTGTTCAAGGGCACCTCTGCCACCACCTTTGACCCCAACGGGGGCATGACCCGGGCCATGCTGGTCACGGTGCTCTACCGGCTGGATCAGATGCAGGGGGAGAACGGCCTGGGCACGGCCGCCCTGTGCCTGCAGGAGGAGGACCCCGTCCTGCCCACTGGGGCGGAGGACCCCACCCAGCCCACCCTGCCCGAGATCACCGAGCCTGTCTTTGAGGGCTACACCGACGTCCCCCGGGGCACCTGGTACACCGAGGCCGTAGACTGGGCCACGGCAAACGGCGTGGTCAACGGCGTGGGCGGCGGCCGCTTTGCCCCCAACGACAAGGTCACCCGGGAGCAGATTGCCACCATTCTCTACCGCTACACCTGCGCCGTCCGGCCCACCACCCCCACCGACCCCGCCGTTCTGGACCAGTTTGCCGACGCGGACACCGTCTCCGCCTATGCCCTGCAGGCCATGGCCTGGGCCAACCGTCTGGGGCTGGTCCAGGGTGTGAAGCAGGCAGACGGCAGCGTGCTGCTGGAGCCCAGGGGCACGGCCACCCGGGCCCAGGTGGCGGTGATCCTGTACCGCTACTGCGGCAAATAAGTCCGACCCTGTCACCCGGAGGCGCCCTGCAGCGCCTCCGGGTTTTTTTCCGACGGCGGGAAAAACAGTTGAAATTTGTGGCCCGGTGTGAGACAATAGCACTGTACAGAAAAAATATATTATCCGGGAGGAGATACCATGAAGCGAACCCTACGCGTACTGCTCACCCTGGCCCTGGTGCTGGGGCTGCTGGGGGGCCTGCCCCGGGCCCGGGCCGTCCTGGACCTGGACACCCTGGGGGACTACTATATCACCCAACAGCAGGACTACGCGGTGGCCCCCGGGGTCACCGAGACCACCTTTGCCATGAACACCGCCGCCGGGGACCGGCAGAGCGTGGGCCACGTGCTCACGGTGGACCTGTCCGACCCCACGGTGGAGCTGCGCACCGGTTACTGCAACTATGACGGCAGCCGCTGGGGGATGCAGACCCCCACCCGCCAGGTGGCGGCGGCGGAGCAGGTCCTGCGCCAGAGCGAGCCCACCGCCACGGTGGTGGGGCTGACCAACGCCAACTTTTACAATATGACCACCGGGGAGCCCTGCGGCCCCCTGGTGATGCACGGGGTCAAGTACCACGACGTCCAGGCCGGCTACTGCTATTTCGCCGTGCTGAAGGACGGCACCGCCCAGATCCGGGACAGTCTCACCCCCATGGGTGACGACGTGCTGGAGGCAGTGGGCGGCCGGGAGATCCTGCTGCGGGACGGCCAAATCGTCGCCAGCGAAGACACGGATTACAACCCCCGCACCGCCGTGGGCATCACCGCCCAGGGCAAGGTGGTGCTCTTTGTGTGCGAGGGGCGGCAGAAGCCTCTGGCCTGGGGCGTGGGCGCGGCGGAGCTGGGCCGGATCATGCAGCAGCTGGGCTGCGTGGACGCCCTGAACCTGGACGGCGGCGGCTCCACCACCTTTATGAGCCGCCGGGCCGGAGACGACGCCCTGGCGCTGAACAGCAAGGTCTCCGACGGCTATCTGCGGTCCATTGCGGCCTCGCTGATGGTGGTCTCCACCGCCCCGGCGCCGGAGCCGGTCCAGAGCCACACCCACAGCTGGGTGCTGGGGGCGGACGACACCGTCTCCTGCCCGGACTGCGGTGAAATGGCGGACCGGGCCACATTTACCGGCCTGGTGACCCGGCCGGACGGCAGCCGCAGCTGTCTCATCGGCGGCCAGGTGAAAACCGGCTGGATCACCTGGGGCGAGGAGATGCTCCACGCCGGGGACGACGGCATTCTCCACCGGACCACCACCTCCACCACCATGACCTGCACCAAAAACGGCTATCTCTACGCCAACTGCAGCTGCGGCAAGCGCTACACCGGCAGCGCGGTCTGGCGCCGGGGCCACAGCTGGGATGAAAACCATGTGTGCACCGTCTGCGGCTTTGCGGGCAAGGACATCGGCACCCTGGAGGGGTCCATCTCCAGCAAGTCCTATCTCTACCGGGCCGGGGGCTGCCGCCCCTCCCCCACGGTGAAGGACGGGGACAAGACCCTGGACATCAAAAATTCCGGCGTGTCCTATGACGGCTTTGTCTTCTGGCAGGACTGCGACCATCCCGGCACCGCCCGGCTGGAGATCGAGGGCCGGGGGGACTACTACGGCACCATGGTGCTGACGTATAAAATCGTGCTGCCCTCTGTGGGCACCGTCACCGCCACCGACATCACCGAGGACTCCCTGCGCCTGCACTGGAAGCCTGTGGAGGGGGCCGAGGGCTATAACATCTACCGCTACGACTACACCGCCAAGGACCACCAGCTCCTGGCCTCGGTGGACGGGCAGCAGACCGACACCGCCGTGGTGGCGGGGCTCACTCCCTCCACCAACTACACCCTCTGCGTCCGGGCCCGGGCCATGGACGGCGACGAGCTGTGCCTGTCCTACAGCTACAGCTGGCTCTACACCGCCACCACCGCCGCCCAGCCGGACCCGGAGGACGGCACCCTCTCGGTGCTGGAGGAGGTCTGCGCCCCTCTGTCTGAGACAGAGGTGATCTCCCTGCAGCAGGGCCTGGCCCGGCGCTGCCTGTTCCTGCCGGCCTACGCCGACCTGTCCGCCCTGCCCCTGCAGATCCGGCTGACCCAGGACCTGCCCATAACCCTCACCGGCAGCCTGGGCAGCGCCGGGCTGGAAAACGGCGTGCCCGCCACCCTGGACCTGACCGCCCTGACCCAGCCGGACACCCAGGGCTGCTACCGGCTGGAGCTCACCGCCGGGGAGCTGGAGCCGGTGCGGATTTTGGTGCTGCGCTCCTCGGTGCCGGCCATGTTTATCACCTCCCAAGACCCGGAGACCCAGGGCCGGGCCTATGTGGACGCCAGCAAGGACCACGCCTCTGCCGGCACCGTCCGGCTCATCCAGCCCGACGGCAGCGTCCGCTATGACGGGGGCTTCAGCAAGCTGAAGGCCCGGGGCAACACCACCTTTGTCAACGCGGAAAAGAAATCCTATCAAATCAAGCTCTCCTCCAAGGCGGACCTGCTGGGAGCAGGGGAGAAGCCCAAGACCTTTGTCCTGCTGGCCGGGTATTTTGACGCCAGCCTGATGCACGACAAGCTCTTCAAGGACCTGGCCCTGAACCTGGGCATGGACAACACCCCCCGGGAGAGCTGGGTGGACCTGTACTACGACGGAGAGTACCGGGGCACCTATCTGCTGGGCGAGAAGGTGGACGTGGGCTCCACCGCCGTGGACATCACCGACATGGAGGAGCTCTACGAGGGCCTGAACCCGGACTACGGCGAGAGCCCCCGGCTGGTGGAGACCACCAACCGCTTCGGCAAGACCCTGCGCTACACCGAGGATCTCACCGAGCCCGAGGATCTCACCGGCGGCTGGCTGCTGGAGCTGAACAACACCAAGTATGACGAGGCCAGCGGCTTCACCACCCTCCAGGGCGTGGCCCTCAACGTCAAGAGCCCCGAGTGGGCAGGCAAGGCGGCCATGGAGTACATCTCCGAATACTACCAGGAGTTTGAAAATGCCGTCTACGCCGAGGACCACACCGGCCGCAACCCGGACACCGGCAAGTATTATTATGAATATGTGGATAAAGACAGCCTGGTGCGGATGTACCTGCTGGAGCAGCTTTCCGCCAATGTGGACAGCTTCTACTCCTCCTTCTTCTTCTATAAAGAGGCGGGGCAGATCATGTACGCCGGCCCGGCCTGGGACTATGATATGACCATGGGCACCGGCTGGTCCGACCGGGTGACCTACAGCAACGAGTTTGCCAACCGGCGCTACCTGGCCAAGGCCCTGGTGGAGATTCCCGGTTTTCTGAACGCGGTGAAGCGGTACTACACCGGCACCTTCCGGGCCCAGGCCCTGGCCATGACCGGCAAAAACGGCGCCATCCGGCAGAATGCGGCCTACACGGCGGCCTCTGCGGCCATGAACTATCAGCTCTGGCCCTACATCCAGGTGGGCAACCCCTACAAGGCCAACCACATCTGGACCGGGGCGACCTTTGCCTCGGTGGTGGACTTTACAGACAACTGGCTCATCCAGCGCATCGGGGTGCTGGACGGGATGTTCTACGACGAAAACGTCCCCGACGACCCCATTGACGACGGGCCCGACGTCACCACCCCCACCCAGACCCCGGTGATCACGCCCCCCGACACCCAGCCGGAGCTGCCCTACGTGGACGTCGTAAAGGGGAGCTTCTACTACGACGCGGTGGTCTGGGCCCATTTCGGCGGCATCACCAAGGGCACGGACGAGACCCATTTCTCTCCCCTGGGGGACTGCACCCGGGGCCAGATCGTCACCCTGCTGTGGCGGGCGGCGGGCTGCCCGGAGCCCAAGACCTTTGCAATGCCCTTTGCAGACGTGTCCGTAGAATGCTACTGCGGCACGGCGGTGCTCTGGGCGGTGGAGCAGGGGATCACCAAGGGCACCAGCGAGACGACCTTCTCGCCCAACAGGGCCTGCACCCGGGGCCAGGCGGTGACCTTCCTGTACCGCTACACCGGGGCCCAGGCGGAGCCGGAGGGGCATCCCTTCACCGACGTGCCGGCGGGGGCCTATTACGCCGCGCCCATCAGCTGGGCCTATGCCCACCAGGTGGTCAACGGCATGACGCCCACCACCTTTGCCCCGGACGCCACCTGCAGCCGCGCCCAGATCGTGACGATCCTGTACCGGTTTTTCGAGTGATCGCAGCCGACTTCATTCCTTCATTTCTTCACTCCCACACCCGGGCTTTGCGCACTTTGGGTTGACATTTTCGCATTTTCGGCTATAATAATGAGGCCTTAAGGAAAGGAGATTTTACAACATGGCAAAGAAAACCACCCTCCCTGCGGAGGAATTGATAGAAACAGAAACCAAATCCGTCCAGGCTCCCGAGACCGCCCCGGCCAAGCCCAAGCGCACCCGCAAGAAGGCCGCGCCCAAGGCTGAGGCCCCCGCCGAGGCCCCTGCCGAGACCAAGCCCGCCGAAGCCGCTGCGCCCGCCCCGGCCAAGCCCAAGCGCACCCGCAAAAAGGCCGCGCCCAAGGCGGAGACTCCCGCCGAGGCCCCCAAGGCGGAGACTCCCGTAGAGGCCCCCAAGGCGGAGACTGCTGAGATCCCTGCCCGGGCTGAGCCCCTGCCCCAGCCCCGGCGCAGCGTGGTGTTCATCGGCTCGGAGTGCTATCCCTTCGTCAAGACCGGCGGCCTGGGCGACGTGATGTACGCCCTGCCCCGGGCCCTGAGCCAGCTGAACTGCGACGTCAAGGTGATCCTGCCCAAGTACCGGTGCATCCCCGCCCAGTATCAGGAGCAGATGACCTACAAGGGCTCCTTTATGATGGACCTGTGCCAGGACGGCCGGGCCTTCTACGTGGGCATCATGGAATACGTCCGTGACGGCGTGGTCTACGACTTTATCGACAACGAGGAGTTCTTCTCTTCCGGCAACCCCTACACCAACCTGGTGGACGATATCCCCAAGTTCTGCTACTTCGGCAAGGCGGCCCTGGCGGCCCTGAACTATCTGAACTGGGTGCCCGACATCATCCACTGCCATGACTGGCAGGCGGGCCTGGTGCCGGTGTATCTGCGCACCCTGTTTGCCGACACCCCCGTGGGCGGGGCCAAGGTGCTGCTCACCATCCACAACCTGCGGTTCCAGGGCATTTACAACATCCCCACCCTGCAGTACTGGACCAACCTGCCCGACTACGTGTTCAACAAGGACGCCCTCACCCAGGACTGGGTGGATGCCAATATGCTCAAGGGCGGGCTGACCTATGCCAACATGATCACCACGGTCTCCGGCACCTACGCCTGGGAGATCCAGACCCCCTTCTACGGCGAGCGGCTGGATGCCCACCTGCGGTATCACGCCGGCAAGCTGCGGGGCATTGTCAACGGCATTGACGTAGAGCAGTGGGATCCCGCGGCGGACACCCTCCTGGCGGCCCGCTACAGCCGCGCCGACGCCCTGGAGAAGAAAAAGGCCAACAAGCTGGCCCTCCAGGCCCAGCTGGGGCTGGAGCGGAGCGAGCACAAGATGGTGCTGGGCCTGATCTCCCGGCTCACCGGCCAAAAGGGGCTGGACCTGGTCAACGCCATTCTCCCCCAGCTGGTAGACGGCAACACCCAGGTGGTGATTCTGGGCACCGGCGAGCGCCAGTATGAGGACAGCTTCCGGACCTTTGAGGCGCGCTACAAGGGCAGCGTCTGCTCCAACATCATGTATGACGAGGGCCGCGCCCACCAGATCTACGCCGGCGCCGACGCCCTGCTGGTGCCCTCCCTGTTTGAGCCCTGCGGCCTGACCCAGCTGATCGCCATGCGCTACGGCACCGTGCCCGTGGTGCGGGAGACCGGCGGCCTGAAGGACACCGTCCTGCCCTACAACCGCTTTACCGACGAGGGCAACGGCTTCACCTTTGACCGGTACGACGCCGGCCTGCTGCTGGATGCCATCAACCGGGCCAAGACCCTGTACTTCACCAACCGGGAGGCCTGGGACCGGATGGTCCTGCGGGACATGGACAAGGACGTCTCCTGGGAGAACTCCGCCAAGCAGTACCGCGCCCTGTATCTGGAGCTCAAGCCCTGATTTTTCGGCGCAAAGCAATCCCCCCGGCACAGCCCTTCCGCTGTGCCGGGGGATTTTTGCGAATGATTTGCAAATTTTGCATTGACAACCGGGGTCCGGTCTGCTATACTCTTTTGCGAATCAATCGCAAATTGGAGGCGTATCCCCTTGTCTTCTTATAAAACCGAGCAGCGCAGGCAGCTGCTGGAATATCTCTGCACCCACTCCCAGGAGAGTCTCACCGCCCGGGGCATCCACGGGGGCCTGGGGCCCGAGCAGATCAGTCTGAGCGCGGTGTACCGCAATCTGGCGGCCCTGGAGCAGGACGGGCAGATCCGCCGGGTCACCCTGCCCGGCAGCCGCGAGGCGGCCTATCAGTATGTGGGCGGCGGGGCCTGCCGGGCCCATCTGCACCTGAACTGCACAGGCTGCGGCCGGACCATCCACATGGCGGAGTCTGATACCGAGGCCCTGGTGCGCACCGTGGCCCAGCTGGACGGCTTTGCCATTGACAAAACCGAAACCGTCCTGTACGGTCTGTGCGAAAGCTGCCAGGGAAAGGGCCCCAAGAAATGAAAAAAGCGATCTATATGATTGTATCCGGGGCGGTGCTCATCGCCCTGCTGCTGGGGCTGCTGGCGGGCTGCGCCGTGGGGGAGGCCCCGGCGGCCCACAAGCTCACGGTGGTTTGCACCGTGTATCCCCTGTACGAGTGGGCCCTGGCCCTGACCAAAGACCGGGCCGAGACCGTGGAGGTCCGGCTGCTGGTGCAAAACGGGGCGGATCTGCACAGCTATCAGCCCTCGGTGGAGGACATGGTGCGGATCTCCGGCTGTGACGTCTTCCTCTTTGTGGGGGGCGAATCGGACGGCTGGGTCCACGACGCCCTGGCCCAGGGGACCAACCCGGACATGACCGTGCTGAACTGCCTGGCGCTGCTGGGAGACGCCGCCCGCCTGGAGCAGACCGATGGCATCCAAGCCCCCGAGGAGGAGGACGAGGGCCCGGCCTATGACGAGCACATCTGGCTCAGCCCCAAGACCGTCCGGCAGCTGCTGCCGGAGCTGGCCGCTGCCCTTTCCGCCAAGGACCCCGACGGGCAGACCGCCTATGAGGCGGCCCTGGCGGACTATGACAAGGCCCTTTCCGCCCTGGACGAGGGCTACGCCCGGGCGGCGGCGGAGGGGACCACCCGCACCCTGCTGGTGGCCGACCGCTTCCCCCTGCGCTATCTCACCCAGGACTACGGCCTGGATTTTTACGCGGCCTTCTCCGGCTGCTCCACCCAAACCGAGGCCAGCTTTGAGACCATCGCCTTCCTGGCCGGCAAGGCGGACGAGCTGGAGCTCCCGGCGGTGCTCTGCCTGGAGGGCGGGGACCACCGCCTGGCCCAGACCGTCATTGAAACCACCGTCTCCCACCCGCCCCTGCTGGTGCTGGACTCCATGCAGTCCGTCACCCCCCAGGCCCTGGCGGAGGGACCGGACTATCTCAGCCGGATGGCCGACAACCTGGCGCTGCTGCGCCAGGCCCTGGGGGCCCCGGCCACGGAGGATTGACCATGGCACAACTGCGCTGCGAAAACCTGGCCCTGGGTTATGAGGGCAAGGAAATCCTCTCCGGCCTGAGCTTTCAGGTCAACCGGGGGGACTATCTCTGCATTGTGGGTGAAAACGGCTCCGGCAAGTCCACCCTGATGAAAACCATCCTGGGGCTCCACGCCCCCCTGGCGGGCACCATCACCACCGGCGACGGCCTGGTGCAGAACCAGATCGGCTATCTGCCCCAGCAGACCATGGTGCAGCGGGACTTCCCCGCCAGCGTGTACGAAATCGTGCTCTCCGGCTGCCAGGGCCGCAAGGGGCTGCGCCCCTTTTACAGCAAGCAGGACAAGGCCCTGGCCTGGGCCAACATTGACCGGATGAACATCCGGCCCCTGGCCCGGCGCTGCTACCGGGAGCTCTCCGGCGGCCAGCAGCAGCGGGTGCTGCTGGCCCGGGCCCTGTGCGCCACCCGGTCCATGCTGCTGCTGGATGAGCCGGTCTCCGGCCTGGACCCCCGGGTCACCGCGGAGATGTATCAGCTGATCCTGGATCTGAACCGGCAGGAGGGCATCACCGTGATCATGATCTCCCATGACATGGAGGCGGCCCTGCGCTACGCCACCCACATCCTGCACATCGGTCGGCACCTGTTTTTCGGCACCCGGCAGGAGTATCTGCGCACCGACACCGGCCGGGCCTTTGCCGGGGAGGGGAGGGCTGCCCAATGAATCTGAACCTGCTGCAAACCCTGCAGATGTATTTCCAATACGACTACGTCCGCTACGCCATCATTGTGGGCATTCTCATTGCCCTGTGCTCCTCCCTGCTGGGGGTGACCCTGGTGCTCAAGCGGTTCTCCTTTATCGGCGACGGGCTGAGCCACGTGGCCTTCGGCATCATGGCGGTGGCCGGGGTGCTGGGGCTGACCAACCAAATGCTCCTGATCATGCCGGGCACCATTCTCACAGCGGTGCTGCTGCTCCGGGTGGGGCAGAACACCAAAATCAAGGGCGACGCTGCGGTGGCCATGATCTCTGTGGGGGCCCTGGCCCTGGGCTATCTGCTGCTCAGCAAATTCTCCACCTCCGCCAACGTGTCGGGGGACGTGTGCTCCACCCTGTTCGGCGGCACCTCCATCCTGACGCTGAAGCCCACGGACGTGTGGGTGTGCATTGTGCTGTCGGTGGTGGTGGTCATTGTGTTTGTGCTGTTCTACCACAAGATCTTTGCCGTCACCTTTGACGAGAGCTTTGCCGCCGCCACCGGCACCAAAACCGGGCTGTACAACCTGATCATCGCGGTGATCGTGGCGGTGATCATCGTCCTGGCCATGAACCTGGTGGGCTCGCTGCTGATCTCCGCCCTGGTGGTGTTCCCGGCCCTGTCGGCCATGCGGGTGTTCAAAAGCTTCAAATCCGTCACGATTTGTTCGGCCTGCCTGTCGGTGGCCTGCGCGGCCCTGGGGCTGCTGTTCGCCATTCTGGTGGGCACCCCGGTGGGCTCCACCATTGTGGCGGTGGACATTCTGGCCTTCCTGCTGTTTTCGCTGGCGGGCCTGGTGGGGGGCAGACGGGCATGAGACGACTGCTGGCCCTGCTGCCGATCCTGGCCCTGCTGTGCGCCTGCGGGGCCCCCGCCCCCAAGGGCACCGTGGACGTGGACCTGACCCTGGTCAGCGACACGGTGGTCCTGGCCCAGGTCAGCGACATGCTCACCAATCCGGACCAGTATATGGGCAAAACCGTGCGCATGGAGGGCACCTTCAACTCCGTGGAAAACCCTGCCACCGGCCGGGTGTACCGCACCTGCCTGATTGCGGACGCCATGGCCTGCTGCGCCCAGGGCTTTGAATTTGTACTCACCGGCGACGACTATCCCAGCCAGGGGGACCCCATCCGGGTGGTGGGCACCTTCGGCACCTATGAAGAGGAGGGCGACCTGTACTGCCAGCTGGAGCAGGCGGTGCTGGAGCCCCTTCCGGAACAGGAGGCCAACCAATGAAAAAGCTGCTGCCCCTTTTGCTCTGCCTGGCCCTGGTGCTGTGCGCCTGCGCCGGCGGCGGGGACCAAACCCCCGGCGCCGCCGACCGCCTGCCCACGGTGCTGGATACCAACGAGTACACCCTGTATCTCAACCTGTTTTACAACGGCTACGCAGACCAGCTGGCCGGCAAGACCTACACCAAGACGGGCACCTTCACCCGGCTGCAGGACCGGTACAACGGGGTGGAGCGCTATTACGTCTGGGGCTATAACGACGCCACCAAGTGCTGCGACTGGCAGTGGGAGTTTGTCCCCGCCCCGGGCACCGAGCTGCCCGAGAACGGGGCCCTGGTGTCTATGACCGGCACCCTCACCGCCGACTCCGCCGCCCTGGACGGCTACTGGTACACCGATGCGTCCCTCACCGTCACCACCCACTACACCGGCGGCGGCCCGGAGGTGGACATGGGGGCCATGAGCGCCACCCTGGAGCGGGTGCAGCTGCTGAATCTGCAGTATGACGCCGCCGGCTTTGAGGGCCGGCAGGTCCGGCTCTACGGCCGGATCCTGGACGAAACCCACGTCCAGCACCCCTATTATGACGAGGCCTGGACCCAGGCCTTTGAGACCGACGACCCGGTGCCCCCCATCGGCACGGTGGTGGTGCTCACCGGCACCTGGCAGGGGGGCGTGCTGACCCGGTGCACCGTCCAGACCACCGATCTGTATTGATTTTTCCGGGAGGAGGCGGCCTGCATGAGCGCCGAACCGCTGCTGGAGCTCTGCTCCGTGTATAAAAGCTATGACCAGCCCGTGCTGCGGGGCATCGATCTGACGGTCCGCGCCGGGGAGTTTGTCACCCTGCTGGGCCCCTCGGGCTGCGGCAAAACCACCATTTTGCGGATCATTGCGGGGCTTCTGGCCCCGGACCGGGGCCAGGTGCGCCTGGGCGGCCGGGACATCACCGCCGCCCCGCCGGAAAAGCGGGACGTGAACACCGTCTTTCAGAGCTACGCCCTGTTCCCCCATATGACCGTGGCCCAAAACGTGGCCTACGCCCTGAAGCTCCGGGGGGTGGACCGGCGGCAGATCGACGCCCGGGTGACCCGGATGCTGGCGCTGGTGCAGATGACGGGCAGCGAAAAGAAGAAGCCCGACCAGCTCTCCGGCGGCCAGCGCCAGCGCATTGCCATTGCCCGGGCCCTGATTGCCGAGCCCAAGGTGCTGCTGCTGGATGAGCCCCTGGGGGCCCTGGACCTGCAGCTGCGCCGGCAGATGCAGCTGGAGCTGAAAAAGCTCCAGCAGGAGCTGGGCACCTCCTTTGTCTACGTGACCCATGACCAGGAGGAGGCCATCAATATGTCCGACCGGATCGTGGTGCTCCGGGCCGGCCGCATTGAGCAGCAGGGCACCCCGGACGAGATCTATGACCGGCCCCGCACCGGCTACGTGGCCACCTTTATCGGCAGCGCCAATCTGCTGGCCGGGCAGTGCGACGGCAGGGGCCTGGCGGCCCATCCCGCCGGCGCCATGGTCTGCCCGGCGGACCTGCCTGCCGGGCCGGTGACCCTGGCCGTCCGGGGGGAGAACATCCTTCTCCACACCCAGGCCCCCCAGGGGCCCAGTCTGGCCGGCCGGGTGGCAAGCAAGCGGTTTTTAGGCGGCCAGCTCCGGGTGGAGGTGGCTCTCACCGGGGGCGACCGGGTGGTGCTGCTGCGCCAGGGCATCCGCCTGGAGGCCGAGACCGGCAGCCCGGTGTGGCTCAGCTGGCCGGCGTCCGCCGCCGTGGCCGTGCAGACCGAAGGGGAAGCCCCGGCAGGGGAGGCAGGCCGATGAAAAAGGACCGCTCCTGGCTGCTGCTGGCGCCTATGTACGCCTTTACCCTGGTGTTTGTGCTGGGGCCGGTGATTTACATGGCGGCAGTGAGCCTGGCCCATCACACCGCCGCGGGGTTTACCTGGCAGCTGAGCCTGGAAAACTTCCGCAAGATGGCGGACCCTGTGTATCTGCAGTGCTTCCGCCAGTCCCTGCTGCTGGCCTTCCTCACCACGGTAATCTGCGTGGGGGTGGGCTATCCCTTCGGGTATATCATGGCCCGGCTCTCCCCCCGGGGCAAGCGGGCCATGATGCTGCTGATTATGATCCCCTTCTGGACCAGCTCTCTCATCCGGCTTTACGGCTGGCAGATCCTGCTCCAGGCCCGGGGGCCGCTGAACGGGGCCCTGCTGGCCCTGGGCATTGTGTCCAAGCCGGTCAAGATCCTGTACACCTATCCTGCCGTGCTCATCGGCATGGTCTACGCCCTGCTGCCCTTTATGCAGCTGGCGGTGTACAACTCCGTGGAGAAGCTGGACTGGACCCTGGTGGAGGCCGCCCGGGACCTGGGGGCGGGCCCGGTGCGGGCCTTCCTCACCGTCACGCTGAAGCTGACCCTCCCCGGGCTGATGAGCGGGGTGATCCTCACCTTTGTGCCCTCCATGGGCCTGTTCTTCATCTCGGACCTGCTGGGCGGCAATAAGATCGTCCTGGTGGGCAGCCTGATCCAGGACCAGCTCACCCGGGGCAGCAACTGGCCCTTTGCCGCGGCCCTGGCCCTGGTGCTGGCGGTGATCACCACCCTGCTGCTGGCCCTGTACCGGCGCGTCACCCACACCGCTGAGCTGGAGGTGATGTTCTGATGGCCCGCAAGCCCCGCCTGCCCGCCCGGCTGTATCTGATTCTGGTGGTGGTGCTGACCTATCTGCCCATTGCGGTGGTGGTGCTCTTCTCCTTCAACAGCTCCAAGCTGCCCGTGGCGTGGAAGGGCTTCACCCTGGACTGGTATCGGCAGCTCTTCCGCGACCGGGCCCTGATGCAGGCCCTGGGCAACAGCCTGCTGCTGGGCGTGGCCAGCAGCTTCTTTGCCGCGGTGATCGGCACCCTGGGGGCCATGGGCATGGTCCGGGTCCACTACCGCAGCAAGGGCATGATGGAGTATCTGTCCACCCTGCCCATTATGCTGCCGGAGATCATCCTGGGCATGGTGTTTATGGCCTTTTTCGCCCTGCTGCGCCTGCCCTTCGGCTGGACCACCCTGATCCTGGCCCACACCGCCTTTTCCATCCCCTACGTCTATCTGATGGTGAAGGCCCGGCTCTCGGGCATAGACCGCTCCCTGGAGGAGGCGGCCCGGGACCTGGGGGCCGGCCCTGCCCGGACCTTCTTTGACATCACCCTGCCGCTGATCGTGCCGGCGGTGCTCTCGGGCAGTCTGCTGGCCTTTGCCATGTCCTTTGACGACGTGGTAATCTCCATTTTTGTCACCGGGCCCACCCTGTCCACCCTGCCCATCAAGGTGTACACCCATCTGAAAACCGGCGTCACCCCTGAAATCAACGCCCTTTGCACCGTCATCCTGGGGGTGGTGGTGCTGGTGCTGACCCTGTCCTTCCTGCTGCGAACCCGGCGGGAGGGCAGCCATCCATCCAACAAGGAGGAAGTTCCATGAAAAAGCTGATTTCCCTGCTGCTCTGCACCCTGCTGACCCTGGCGCTGTTCTCCGGCTGCGCCGGCCCCGCCGAGACCCCTGCCGCCCAGAACAACGAGGAGAGCCTGGTGCTCTACACCTGGGAGGGCATGTTCCCCCAGCAGGTGCTGGACGATTTCACCGCCGAGACGGGCATCCCCATCGTCTACTCCAACTTTGACACCGACGAGACCATGCTGGAGCGTCTGCGCCTGGCCCAGGGCGGGGACTACGACCTGGTCATTGCCGACGACTACATCATTGAGCAGGCGGTCCAGGCGGGCCTGGTCGCCCCCCTGGACAAGGCCCAGATCCCCAACTTCGGCAACATCAACCCCCTGTACCAGGGCCAGTTTTACGACCCCAAGGACGAGTACACCGTGCCCTACGGCGCGGGCATTCCCCTCATTGTCTATGACCCCGCCCAGGTGGACTTTGAGATCAAGGGCTACAACGACCTGTGGAATCCGGCCCTGGCGGACAGCGTGGCCCTGACGGCCAACTACCGGGTCATCAACGGCATCACGCTGCTGTCCATGGGCCAGTCCATGAACACCGAGGACCTGGAGGTCATCGGGGCGGCGGGGGAGAAGCTGCTGCAGCTGGCCCCCAACGTCCGGGTGATCCAGGACGACAACACCCAGAACACCCTGCTCAGCGGGGAGGCCTCCGTGGCCTTCCTGTACACCTCTCAGGTGACCACGGCCCTGGCGGAGAACCCGGAGCTGAAGGTGGTCTATCCCGAGGAGGGCCTGGGCTTCGGCATCATGGCGGGCTTTGTGCCCAGCCGGGCGCCCCACCCCAAGGCGGCCCACGCTTTTTTGGACTACATTCTGCGGCCGGAGGTCTCCAAGGCCTGCTTTGAGTGGCTGGGCTACTACTGCACCACCGGCGCGGCGGACAGCATCACAGACCCGTCCCTGGTGGTACCGGAGTCTGTAAACGCCGGCGAGATCATCCAGAACGTCTCGGTAGAGGCGGACGAGGCTTTGAACAAGAACTGGATCGAGTTCAAGGCAGCCTGCGGGCAGTAACACAACCCGGGCGGCACCAGCCGCCCGGGTTTCGCTTGGCACCCCGGGATCTGTATGCCCCGTAGGGGCGGATGCCCACATCCGCCCTAAGGCCGCCGCTACCGCCGGGGTGCCGGGATATGTATGCACCTCCCGTAGGGGCGGATGCCCACATCCGCCCTAAGGCCGCCCGCTACCACCGGGGTGCCGGGATATGTATGCATCCCCCGTAGGGGCGGATGCCCACATCCGCCCTAAGGCCGCCCGCTACCGCCGGGGTGCCGGGATATGTATGCACCTCCCGTAGGGGCGGATGCCTTTCATCTGCCCTAACGCCGCCCGCCACCACCGGGGCTGCTGATTGTGTACACGCTCTTCCGTAGCGGCCGCTCAGTGAGCGGCCATAAAAGGCTGCCCATACCGCCGGGACTGCGGGATACGTACATGCCCCCCTCGTAGGGGGCGGCGTCCCCGACGCCCCGTACCGCAGTATCGACAACCACCGGGGTTACCGGGAAACGTACACGCTGCCTCCGTAGGGGCGGATGCCTTTCATCCGCCCTAACGCC
>CAMOKD010000052.1:0-16400 GCA_946617435.1 uncultured Clostridia bacterium
GGCAAGTCTTTACTTCTGTTGTTCCCTTTCTGTTTCGGCAGGCTTTCCGAGAATGATTGTTGTATAAGTGCTATTTATCCTTCACACAGTACATTGTAAAAATGTTTAAAAACATTTTTATGCTGCATCCCTATTTGGGGATGCAGCCCCGGGCAAGGGCCGGGGGAATCTGTTGTACCATATCTCTTCCTGCAAATCAGAATGATTTGCCATTCGCGGTGCTGCCGCGAATGATAAAACGATTTTTGAATCGTTTTATTGGAGAAGCGTATGATGTCTCCGGCTGCGCCGGGAAAAAACGCATCGACCTTTGCCCCATGGCAGAGATCGGTGCGTTTTTTTGCTCCGGGCCTACAGGGCCTGCCCGGCTGGCAGGATGCCGGCGGCAAACCGGTCCAGCCGGGCCTGGATGTCCGGCTGGGTCATGGCCTGGCCGGGGTCGTTGGCGGTGACCAGCAGGCTGAACCTGGGGGGCAGCAGGAAGGACTTGTTCAGGCACAGGCCCCCCAGCAGCTGGCGGGCCACAATGTCCCCGCCGCTGTAGCCGGAGCAGACAATGGCGTACAGCCGCTGGCCTGCCAGGGCGTTGCTGACGTGCAGACTGGTGAGCCGGTTGATAAAGGCCATGATGTTGGCCCCGGGGGCGTCGTTGTAGTTGGGGGCCAAAAGCAGCAGCAGCTCGCATTCCTGCACCGCGGGCAGCACCTCCTGGGCGATGGACCCGCCGTAAAAGCAGGCGCCCTTGCTGGCAAAGTGGGCGCAGACCTTGTACCCGCAGCCCCGGCAGTCCTCAATGGTGCCGTTGCGCAGGGACAGGGTACGGAGCTCCAGCCGGTCCTGCAGGCGGCTGCACACCGCCTCGCCCAGGGCCAGGGTGTTGGAGGTGGCCCGCTCCGAGGCGTGGAGCATCAGCAGCCTGGGCCGGGGGGAGAGACCGGGCATGGGGGCCTGCAGCCGGTCCAGCAGCTCTCCCACGGCCCGGAGATAGGCGTCCTCCAGGGTGGGCAGGGCGTACCGCTTGCGCTGCACCGCCAGATTTTGCAGGCTGCCGGTGGCCTCCACCAGGGGCCGGGCGGGGAAGGCGCAGCCGCTGGCGTTGGCGGTGAGAATCAGCTGCCGGGCCATATCCTTGGTGTCCAGCTCCGTGGCCCCGTCCACAATGACGCCGGCGGTGCAGCCCTCCATGCACAGGGGGTCGGCCCGCAGCCGCCGCAGCAGGCGGACGAAGGACTCGTCCGGGCCAAGCCGGTCTACGCAAAGGACAAAGAGCACCAGCTCCCCCGGGGCGGGGAAGGGGGTCTCCTCCACCGCCCGGCCGGCCAGGGCCAGGCCCAGCACCCGGTCCAGCCGGGGGCTGCGGCCGCAGCGGACCAGCTTCAGCACCGGCATCGGGGTTCCTCCTCCCGCAGCCGGTCCCGGGCAGCCCGGATCCGGCCCAGCAGCGCAGGGTCCATCTCCCGGCCCAGGGCCCAGGGGCCGAAGGGCGTGCGCTCCGATTCCGCCCCCAGATACACCCCGGTCATGGCCGTGGCCCCGTAGAACCGCCGGCCCCGCAGCAGGCAGAGCAGGCTCAGGGCGGCGGAGGACAGGGCCGGGGCAATGTAGGGCTTAAAGCCCAGGTCCCGGACCTCCATATTGGCGTGGACGGCCTGGTTCGTCAGCTGCCGGGACAGGGCGTCGTCGTAGGCGGTGGGGTGGTTTGCAATCACCAGGTCCGCCCCGTGGGGGCCGTAGGCGGCAAGCTGAGGCAGGTCCAGCCCCATGCGGCCGGCCATAAAGTCCGCCCGGGCCTTCATGACCCCCAGGCCGAAGCCCACGATCTGCTCGGGCAGCAGGCCGCCGCCGTCAAAGCGGCCGGCTTCGTCCAGGTTGGACTGTAAATACACGCTGCGGCACAGCAGGTCCACCGGGTCGGAGATCTGGCAGAACAGGCCGGCGAAGTCCGCCTGCCGGGCAAGCCTGCTGTAATGGCGCAGCAGCGCCCGGTTGCGGTCAAACTGGAGCATCCGCATATCTCCCCGGGCCCCCACCGGGGGCACGCCCAGAGAGGCGGTGAAGAGAAACACGTCGCAGTCAAACAGGGCCTCCTCCTGCCGCAGGACGATCCGGGGCAGGGGCCGGCCCAGCACCTGGCCCAGCTCCAGCACATAGCGCCGGCACAGGGCCCGGTTGGGGTCGTAGACGCCGATCTCGTCGATCTCGGTACCCAGCAGCTTCAGGGCCGTGAGCAGGGTGCCGCCCACGTCCCCCAGCCCCACCAGGGTCAGCCGCAGGCCGTCGGCCTTGGGGCCCAGGGCCCGGGGCAGCCGGGCCCAGGGGCGGGGGAAGGCGGTGTTCAGCACCCCGGCCACCGGGGCGCCGGGGACCGCCAGCCGGTCTGTGGTCTCCTCGCCGGCGGGGTCCTCCCCGGGGCCCAAGGGCCGGAGAAAGCGGTGGTCCGCAGGGTCCCGGTGCACCAGGTACAGCAGGGGGGCAAAGGGCGCCGCCGCGGGGACGGCCCCGGGGGGCAGCTGCCCGTCCAGGGGGCAGAGACAGTAGCTGCCGTAACGGTAATAGCTCACAGGTCATTCCTCCTGATCCGGCGGAAGGCCTGGATGTCCTCCGCCACGTAGTTTGAGGGCAGGGCGTTGGGGTCGTACTTGGCGTACCGGCCCCGGAAGGGGGCTCTTGGGGTTTGGAAGACCTCCGCCAGCCGGTGGATGGTCAGGGGCGAGCCGGACAGCCGCTGGTGGCTCTGCTCCAGGGCCTGGAGGATGTCCAGGGCGTTTTCCAGGGCGGCCTGGGAGTAGGCCGCCAGGGCGGAGGGGTCACAGTGGCGCAGATAGTCCGGGTAGACGTAGGGCATGATCAGGTTGGCGGAGGGCAGCAGCCCGTCGGCGCCCACCTGCTGGTCCATGCTGTCACCGCCGATGAAGGGATAGATGAGACTCTCGGTAAACCAGTAGAGCAGGTTGGGGATAAAGTACTCCGCGTCCACCTGCCGGCCCTGGAGTTCCATAAGATCCCGGCCCCGGCCGGAGAGGATGCCCACCACCACCTGGTCCACCGCCAGATCCTCCGCCCGGAAGATCTCGGCCAGCCGGTCCAGCCGGTAGCCCTTGTGGAGCAGGTCGTCCACCAGCACCACCGGCCGGTGGAAGGCCCGGATGGTCCGCACCTGGGTGTTCAGGTCGGAGTAGCCCGGCAGGGCCCGCATCTGGAAGTGGTAGATGTCCTGGGTGTAGACCTTGTCCATGTGCAGGCTCTTGGTGACGGTGTTGGGCACCGTCTCGCCGGAGAGGATCTTGCCGTAGGGCACGCAGACCATGGGGCCCAGGTCCCGGCTGTCCGGGGGCAGGTCCGCCACGCCGTTGAGCTTGCGCACCCGCTGGGCGATCATATAGTCCAGCAGCTCGGCGTCAAAGCAGAGCACCAGCTTGCCGGGGAAGAGGTCTGCAATGCTCTGCCGCAGCCGGGGCCGGGTGGACTGCACCGCCTGGCGCAGGGCGGGGTCGGAGAAGTGGGGCTCTTTAAACTTTTTCAGCAGGTCCTGCACCAGCATCACCGGGGTGCGCATATCGGTCCACACCAGGTCCTGCCGGTCGGGCACCGGCACAAAGCCGAACTGGGCCAGCAGGGGACCGAAGCCCCCGTCCTCGGGCAGCTTGCACAGGGCGTAGGTATAGGCCCTGGAGAGGCTTCTGGCCAGCAGCTCGTTGATCACCAGCCTGGCCCCGGTGTCAGACTCGGCCCGGATCTGATCCAGCACCAGGGTCCGGCCGGAGACCTGGGCCCGGAGGAACTCCGCGGTGTCCATGCAGCCGGTGATGGCCAGCAGCTCCCCCCGGGTCAGACAGTGGCCCCGGGCAGTGGCTCTGGGGGTCTTTTCCCCCTGGATGTACAGCTGGGCGCCCAGGGTATCCTCCTGCGCGGCAAAGGTGAGACGGAAGTCCGGGATGCGCAGGGAGCGCTTGTACTGGGGGGAGTGGAGGTAGAGGTTGGAGGAGAAGATGTAGCTTTGCACCATGGGGTCCACCAGCATGGAGATGTCCATGTTCTTGTCCACGTACTCCCGCAGACGGGTGGAGCTCACGGTCTCGTAGAACTCCGGCAGGGAGAGGATCAGCTTCTTGCCCCGGACCAGCCTGTCCAGGTCTGCAGTGCCGCTGCCCCCCTCCCGGAGGAAGATGATGTGGTTGTAGTCCCCCGCGCTGCCGGGCTCGGTGCGCCGATAGGCGGAGGCGTTGCGGATCACGTCCGACCCGGTGACCAGATACAGCTCCCGCCCGGCAAACAGGGCCTTGAGCCTGGCCAGCTCCTGGGGGAAGGCGATGTTGATGGGGATCTCGTCGGGGAAGAGGTAGACGTCCATCTGGTCGGCCACGCTCATAGAGGCAATCTCCCGCCGGCGCAGCCGGGGAATGGGGTGCTTGCTCCAGGAGAACTCGTCAATGGCCAGGTAGACCTCAAAGCCCTGGCGGCGCAGCTCCTGGACGATCCGCTTGTGGCCGGCGGTGAAGGGGTCAAAGGTGCCGGGGAAGACCGCCACCGGCAGCGGCGGGCCGAAGGGGAAGTCCAGCCCCTCCACCCGGGCCTGGACCAGAAAGCGGTACAGGTGGTTCAGCACCGCCGCCCGGGTGAAGAAGGTGAACCGGCCCTGGCGGGGCTCCTTGAGCAGGCACAGCAGCTTTTTGCCGCAGCACATGACCAGATCCCGCCGCCGGGCCAGAGAGAGCTTTTCGTTGGCCAGCAGGCTCTCGCACAGCACGGTCAAGGCGGTTTCGTGGATGGTGTCGTCGTGGTGGGCCACGCCAGAGAGCAGCAGACCCAAAATCTGCTGGGTGTAGGGGTTTTCCTCCGGCAGGGCGGTGAGCAGCTGGCTCAGGGTCATGAGGGACACCGAGGCCGACCGCACCGTGGAGCTGCGGATGAGATTTTGCAGATACTCCAGGCACTCGGCCAGCTCCTTCTCCGGCAGGTGGACCAGCAGCCTGCCCACATACCGGGGGATATAGGCGGAGATCTCATCCTGGCCGGTCTCCAGCTCCCGGAGCAGATCCACCGCAATCTCGTTCTGCTGGTCTACAGACAGCCGGTCAAAGATCCGCAGCAGACCCCGGCCGGCCCGCTCCCGGACGGGCAGGTGCTCGCTGACGGACAGGAGGTTGCTCAGGTGCATGGCGGTCTGGAAGGTGTGGGCCGGGTGCTCCAGGGCGTCGTCGCACAGCTGGTCCACCTGGTTCAGCTTCACCATCCAGTGGACGGCGTTTTTCAGGTTGCTGAGATACAGCTCTGCCACCCGCAGCTTCACCGGCTGGGGCGCGGCCCCCGCCTGGGTGAGAATCCGGCCCACCAGGTAGCGGATGCCGGGGCTGCCCCCGTCCTCTGCCTGCCGGCACAGGTCAACCAGCCTGCTCCGGCCCTCGGCGCTCAGATGGGGCAGCAGCAGCTCCACCCGGCGCAGAATCAGCACCTTGGTGGGCTCGTCCGCCCGGGGCAGCAGCCGCTCAATCAGCCCCAGCAGCCGGCGCTTGCGCCCGGGGGAGAGCTGCTCCAGGGGGGCGTAGTACAGGGCGTCCAGCAGGGCAAAGCGGGCGCTGCCGGCGGCCTGGTCCAGCCGGTCCAGCATGGGCTCCAGGTAGTGGGGCAGCTCCGAGGGGTCACAGCTCTCAAACAGGGAGCCGGCAATGATCTTCAGGGAGTTGGAGATCCGCAGGGCGTGCTTGGCGGCGATTTTATAGTCCGGGTACAGGCACATGTCCATATACTGCTCCCACAGCTGGACGGACTCGGTGAGAAACTCCGCCGTGGCCGGAGCGATGGCGGTCTGGGGGGCGCCGGAGGGCAGCTCCTTGCGGTAGCGGGGGCCGCTGTTGGCCAGAATCTGGCCCATGATCCGGGCAGCCTGGCGGCGCACGTCCCCCTGGTGGTGCATCAGCAGCTCGTAGAGCAGAATCAGGGTCCGGCGCTTGTTGGCCCCGGTCATATAGGTGCTGAACTGCTCAAACAGGCGCAGATAGGTGCGGATGCGGTGGAGATTTTTCTCTCCCCGGGCCTGCTCCAGCAGCTGGCCGAAGGTGACGTCCTTGCTCACGGTGTACATCAGCCGGATGTTGTTGTCAAAGGTCTGGTCACACAGGCCGTAAAGACTCTCCCGGCCGGTGCGCAGGGCGGGGTCGGGCCGCAGGGGCTCCGGGGTGGGCGCGCCCAGGGGCTCGGTGGAGACCCCATAGCCCACCAGCAGGCGCTCAAAGTCCTGCAGCTTCAGGTAGACGGTTTTGTATCGCTTCTGCTTCTCCGGGGTCATGTTGTAGAGCTTGGAGAAGATCATGTGGTAGGAGTCCGCCAGGGTGTAGATCCGCACCACCTCCCGGCCCTCCTCCCGGGTGCCCCGGACCCGGAAATCCGCATAGATCAGGAGCAGGGACTCCAGGGTGAGATTCTCAAATTCCAGGTCCCAGGTGGAGTGGTTGGCGGCAATGTGGGCAATCCGGTGCAGACCCTTGCGGCTCAGCCACTGGTAGGTGTAGTAGTAGTGCAGGTAGGGGATCCGCGCCGCGTCGCTGCCCCGGCAGCCGAACTTGCCGATGTCGTGGCTCAGGGCCGCCGCGCTGACCAGGGGCAGATCCACCGGCAGCCCGGCCTGCCTGGCCTGGCGGGCCATGTGCAGGGCCATGTGGTGTACCCCGATGGTGTGGGAGGCGGGGTCAAAGGGCATGATCTCCCGGCCCAGACGCATCAGCGCCACAAAGCGGGCCTGGGTAATCGCCTCCAGGTAGGTCTCATACTCCCGGGCGATCAGGCTGCCCTCCCGCTCCTGTGGGGTCAGGGGGGAGATGTCGGTAAGGGGGTCATAGGCACAGCGCTGGGACTCGGCGCTTAAAAACCAGTCCAGCACCTCCAGGTAGAAGACCATGGCCCGGCGCTGCTCCGGCGCAAGGGGCTGGCGATTGGGGTCGGGGTAGAGCCCGTGGGCCAGCTCGTCGTAGCAGCAGCGCAGCCAGCCCTCCTCCGGGGCAGGGGAGAGCTGGTCCATCACACCCCGGCACCAGTCCAGCACCCGGGCGCAGCTGATCCGCTCCTGCCCCAGCTGCTGGGGCAGGCCCTGTAAAAAGCCGGCCTTGGCGCACAGCTGCTTCAGCGCCCGGCGGGAAAGGCCCTCCCGGTGCAGGGCGCCGGCGCAAAGACGGTCGTATAAGTCTCGGTATACCATGGGGGGTTCCTCCTGTTATGGGGTGTCCGGGTCCGCCGGCAGGGGCAGGGCGGTCCAGGGCAGGGTCCGGGGCGGCGGGGCGCAAAAGGTCATGGGGGCGCCGGTGCGGGGGTGGAACAGCCGCAGCTGCCAGCACCACAGGCCGATGCCGGGGCTGTCGTCCGGGGGGCCGTACTTCCGGTCCCCCACCAGGGGAAAGCCCCGGCTGGCAAACTGGACCCGGATCTGGTGGGTCCGCCCGGTTTCCAGCTCCACCCGGGCCAGGGACAGGCCGTTTCCTGCAGCCAGGGGCCGGTATTGCAGCCGGGCAAACTGGGCCTCGGGGCTGCCCGGGGCCGCCACCTGGGTGATCCGCCGGGCCTTGTCCCGGTGCAGCCGGTCCTCCCAGGCCCCTGCAGGGGGCAGGGTCCCCCGGCACAGGGCCAGGTAGGTCTTCTCAAACCGGCCCTCCCGGATCTGGGCGGAGAGATCCGCCGCCGCCCGGGCGGTGCAGGCCAGCACCATCACCCCGCCCACGGCCTGGTCCAGCCGGTGCACGGTGCGCAGCCTGGGCGCGTCTGCACCCAGCCGGGCCCGCACCAGCTCCGGCAGGCCCCCGGGCACGTCGGTGGAGACCACCCCGCAGGGCTTCAGGCAGACTACGATCCGGTCGTCGGCATACAGCAGGGTCATGGGCGGGCCTCCTTTGTGGGGTTTTCTTCTATTATACCATCGCCGTCAAGAGCGCCGGCGGCGGTGAGCCGCAGAATTCCCAGCAGATTGGGAATGGCCATCAGCCCGTTGCACAGGCTGGCCGCCAGCCACACCGCCGCCGGGGACACCATGGGGGCCGCCGCCACCGTGGCCACATACAGGCCCAGATACGCCCGCCGGACCCAGGCCCTGCCCCCGGTCAGATAGTCCAGGCAGGACACGGCGTAAAAGCTCCAGCCCACCACGGTGGTAAAGGCAAACAGACACAGGCAGCCCACCACCAGCCCCCGGCTGAGCCAGCCGGGCAGGGGCAGCCCCAGGGCAAAGGCCTCCAGGGTGGCGGCAAGACCCAGCTCCCCCAGGGGCGCCCCGGAGACCAGGATGGCCAGCCCCGTCAGTGTGCACAGCAGAAAGGTGTCAAACACCGTGCCGGTCATGGAGATCCACCCCTGCTCCCTGGGGGATACCCCGGTGGCCGAGGCCGCGGCAATGGGCGCCGTGCCCAGGCCCGCCTCGTTGGAGAAGATCCCCCGGCTGACCCCTGCGCGCAGGGTGCCCAGCAGCCCGCCTGCCGCCGCCCCGGGGGAGAAGGCCCCCCGGACCATGGTTTCCAGGGCGGGGCCCAGCTGCCCCGGGTGGGAAAGCAGAATCCACCCGCAGCACAGCACGTACAGCCCGCCCATCACCGGCACCACCCGGGCCGAGAGCCGGAACAGCCGCCCCCTGCCGCCCCGGAGCACCAGGGCGGTACCCGCCGCCAGGGCCGTGCCCAGGGCCCAGCCCGGCAGGGGCAGACCCGGCAGATGCCGGGCCCGGTAGAGCTCCAGGGCTGCCGCCATGCTCCCCGCCTGCACAAAGGTGCCCACCCCCAGCAGGCCCGCCAGGGCGCCGCACAGGGCAAAGGCCCCTGCCAGCACCCGGTACCGGGGCCCCAGACCCAGGGCGATGTAGGCAAAGGGCCCGCCCCGGGGCCCCTCCGGCCCGTGATAGCGCCAGCGCACGGCCAGAAAGCCCTCGGCGTACTGGATGGCAAGGCCCGTCAGGGCGCTGAGCTCCATCCACACCAGGGCCCCGGGCCCGCCCAGGGCCAGGGCGGTGGCAACCCCCACCACGTTGCCCGTGCCGATGGTGGCCGACAGCGAGGCGCACAGCGCCCCAAAGGGGGAGACCCCCGCCCCGCCGCCCCGGCGCAGCAGCAGCCTGAGCCCCCGGCCCAGATTCCGCTGGGGCACCCCCAGCCGCAGGGTCAGCCAGGCCCCGGTGCCCAAAATCAGCCCCAGCAGGGGCCAGCCCCACAGGGCGTCGTTCCATGTGCGCAGCAGCTGTTCCATAAAAATCCCCCCGCCGCAAGCATATGCGGCAGGGGGAGATCCAAGAATCAATCGGGGCGGGCTTCGCCCATCGGGGGGTCGCTGCAGGCCACCACGGCGTCGGTGGCAAAGAAGTACAGCAGGCGCTGCTCCACCGGCAGGCGGAAGATCCGCTCCAGGGCCAGGCTGTAGGCCTGCAGCTGGCCCCGGTATTTTTCGGCGGCCAGGGCCTCCTCGCCGGGCCGGACCCGGTCGGTTTTAAAGTCGATCACCGTGAGCCGGCCGTTTTTGATCAGGCAGCAGTCCGTCACGCCCTGGAGCATCAGCTGCTCCCCTGCGGCCTGGGGGGCGTAGAGTCCCGCGTCCACCAGCAGGGAGAATTTAAACTCCCGCACCACCCGGTCCGCCCGGCGGATCATCTCGCCCACCGGGCCCCGGAAGATCCGCAGCAGCCGCTGCCGGTCCACGCTCTGGGCCTGCTGGGGGGTGAGGAAGGCCTCCTCCTCCAGGTGCTGCAGCTGCCGGTCGATCTGGGCCAGGGTGTCGGTTTGGGCAAAGTCCAGGTACTGCATGGCCAGGTGCATGGCGGTGCCCCGCTCGGCGGGGGTCAGGGGTCGCTGCCGGCGCAGCAGGGAGGGCTTCCGCAGCCGCAGGCCGGGAAACACCGGGGCCGGGGCGGCGCTCTGGGCCTCCTCGTCCAGGGGCCGGCCCTTCAGCTGGGTGGCGGTGAGCTTTGCGCTGACCCCCGCGGCGCCGGGGTGGGCGTAGGGGGCCGCCATGGCCGGGACCGGGGCGGGGGGCTCCGGCCCGGGGGCCGGGGCGGCAGGAGCAGGCGCCTCTGCAAGGGACGCGGGGGTGAGGGTCTGCCGCACGATGCGCCAGGGGCTGTCATCCGGGGCGGCAAGGGGCAGGGGGCGGTCCCGCAGGGGCTCGCCCTCCGGCCGGGCCAGGGCCGTGAGCAGCACCCAATCCCCCATGCGGCCGGCGTTGGCGCTGCACTCGGCGGCACTCTGGCTCTCCAGGGCCTTGCAGAGCTTTTCCAGCTGCTTGTCCAGCTTGGCCGCGCAATAGGTGAGGATCAGCCGGTCCATGGGCCTGGTCATGGCCACATACAGCACCCGCAGCTCCTCCGACTTGGTCTCCCGGTTGAGCTGTTTGGCGATGGCCGTCTTGGCCAGGGAGGCATATCTGGCGTTCAGCGCCGGGTCAAACACCGTGCTGCCGATGCCCAGCGTCTCGTGGAAGAGCACCTGGGCATGGGTGTCGGTGAGATTGAAGCCCTTGGCCAGGTCCGCCAGCACCACCACCGGGAATTCCAGACCCTTGGATTTGTGCATGGTCATCACCGTCACCGCGTCCGGGGCCGGGGGCCGCTCCACCCCCGCGCCCTCCAGGCGCAGGGTCAGCAGATATTCCACAAACCGGTGCAGGCTCTTCTGCCCGTCGGGGTCAAAGGCGGCGGCCAGCTCCCGGAACTGGCGCAGATGCTCCACCCGGGTGTCGCCCTGGGCCATGGCGCCGAACACCGCCTCCACCTCCAGCTGCCGGTCGATCCAGGCCAGCAGGCTGTAAAGGGGCAGCTCCTGGGCCTGGCATCTCAGCGCGTCCAGAAGCTCCAGGGCCCGGGCCAGGGCCGGGCTGTTGGGGGCCCAGGCCGCCAGGGCGTCGTACAGATCTCCGTCCGCCTTGGCGCTGCGGGCCATGGCCAGCACATTGGGGTCGATGGCAAACAGGGGGCTGAGCAGGGCCCCGGCCAGGGGGATGTCCTGGTGCAGGTTGTCCACGCACTGCAGCAGATCCGTCAGGGTCTCCAGCTCCCGGCTTTGGAGCAGGCTGTCCTCCCCCTCGCTGGTGCAGGGGATCCCCTGGCGCTGCAGGGCCTCCAGGAAGAACCGGGTGGTGTTTTTGCCGCTGCGCAGCAGAATCACCATGTCCCCGGGCCGGACGGGGCGGGTGCCCTCGCCCTCGGTGATCAAGGTGCCCTCGTCCAGCATCTGCCGCAGTCTGCGGGCCACGTAGTCCGCCTCCAGCCGGCGCCGGTCGGTCTGCACCAGACCCTCGCCGGACTCCACCGCGTCCAGGCAGTGGAGCTCCACCTGGGGCCCGGGCAGGGCAGGGTGGGGCCGGCCCAGCCGCAGGGCCTCGGCGTCGGTGTAGGCCAGGCCCCCGGTCTCGGGGGTCATGCAGCGGGCAAACACGGCGTTGGCCGCGTCCAGAATGGGCCCACAGGAGCGGAAGTTGTGAGACAGCAGAATCCGCTGCCGGTCCTCCGGGCCCACGGTCTCCATGTCGGGGTAGCGGCGGTACTTGTCCAAAAAGATCCCCGGGTCCGCCATGCGGAAGCGGTAGATGGACTGCTTCACGTCCCCCACCATAAAGCGGTTTTTCCCCCCGCGGGAGATGGCACGGAAGATGCAGTCCTGCACCTCGTTGGTGTCCTGGTACTCGTCCACCAGGATCTCGGCAAACTGCCGGGCAATCTCCCGGGCGGCGGCGGTGGGCGCCCGGGTGCCGGGCTGCAGCAGCAGCCGCACGGCCCCGTGCTCCAGGTCGTTGTAGTCCACCATGTGGCGCTGCCGCTTCCGGGCGGCATACCGGTCCGAGAACGCCTCCACCAGCCCCACCAGGGCGGTGAGACTCTGCCGGGTGGAGGCCAGATCCGCCATCACCCGGTCCGCCGGGGCGTAAAAATACTTCAGCAGCTTCTGGGCCTGGGTTTTGCAGTCCTCCCGGGCGGCCTTGATCCAGGCGGCGGTCTCCCGGTCGGCAGCCTTGGGCAGGGCCCGCAGGGCGCCGAAGCCGGGCTTGGCCGCCAGGGCGGCCAGGGTGTCCCAGTCGGTGTCAGACAGCAGGGTGCGGCAGATCTCCTCCGTGGCGTGGACCGCCCCCTGATAGTTGGCAAAGGCGGGGTCGCTGTCCACCACCTCCAGGGCGGGCAGCAGGGCCTGGTAGCAGGGGGCCAGGGCCTGTCTGCCGCCTTGCAGCAGGCTTTCGCCCCAGATGGTGTGGCAGGGGTCGGTCTCGGCCCCGGCGTCCAGCCGGGCCAGACACTCCCGCAGCCATTGGCGGGGATAGAGCCTGCACTGGGCGGTGCGGTAAACCCCCAGCACCAGCTCCGCCACCGCCCAGTCCCCCCGGCCGGCCCCCAGGCTGTCCACCAGGGACTGCAGATCCGGATCCTGTTCGATTTGCGCGTAGCGGTCCTCCAGCAGCTCCTCCACCAGCCGGGATTGGAGCTCGTCGCACTCGGCCTGGTCGCCCACCCGGAAGTCGCCGGGCAGGTCCAGGGTGTAGGCGTGCTGCCGCAGCAGCTGGCCGCAAAAGGCGTGGATGGTGGAAATCTGGGCCAGGTACACCCGGCTCTGCTGCCGCTGGAGATGGCGGTTTTCCGGGTCACGGCTCAGCCGCCCGGCAAGCTCGGCGGCGATTCTGGCCCGCAGCTCGGCGGCGGCCTTTTTGGTAAAGGTGATGATGAGAAAATCGTCCACGTCACAGGGATTCTCTTCCCGGCAGACCCGGTGCATCAGCCGCTCCACCAGCACCTTGGTTTTGCCGGAGCCCGCCGCGGCGGAGACCAGAATGGGCCCGCCCGGGCGGGTGACAGCCGCCTGCTGGGCGGGGGTCAGCTGCAGCTCAGCCATGATGTTGTTCCTCCTGTTCCAGGGCGGCCCAGAACTCCGCACCCTCGATTTTTTTCAGTCTGCGCTGGGGGATCTCTCCGCTGTCCACATGGCAGACGCTGTGATACTCGCACCATTTGCAGGCGGAGTCCTCCTCCTGCCGCCAGAAGGGGTTGGCCTCCAGCTGTCCCCGGGTGATCTCGTCGGTCATCCGGCCCACGGTGCGCTCCACATGGCGGCGCAGCCGGTCAAACTGGGCCGGGGTGGCCAGGTTGCCCTTCAGATTCCCGCTCCTGTCGGCTTTGAAGCCGCTGAAATACCCCTTCAAATCCGCCTCCATGGCCCGCAGCACCTGCTCGTCCAGCAGGGCGATGCCCTTGCGCCGCAGATCCTTCCGGCGGTTCTTCTCCGCCTCTTCGCCGTCGGGGCCCTCGTCCAGGGTGACCACCCTGTACCGGGCGGGGAAGTACTGGACCCCCGCGGGCTCCACCGGGGTGTGGAAGATTGCCTCGCTCCGCTGGGTCAGGGTGAACAGATACAGCAGCATCTGCAGCCCCCGGCCCACCAGGATGTCGGTGTAGTCAAAGTCCTTCACGCCGGTTTTGTAGTCCACCACCCGCAGATACACCCGGCCGTCCGGGGCCCGGTACAGATCCGCCCGGTCCACAAAGCCGGTGAGTACGCACTGGGCGTCCTTGCCCCGGATGACAATGGACTGCCTGTCGAAAAAGGGAATCTCCACCCCCGCGGGCTCAAACTCCGCCTGGCGCAACTCCTCCCACAGCTCCCGGGCCAGGGCGCTCACCTCCGCAAAGCTCCGGCGGAACAGATAGACCTGCCGGGGGGAACGGTCCTCCAGCCCCCCCAGCGCCTGGGCGAGGTAGTCCTCGCAGAGCTGGGCGGTCAGCGTCATCACCCGCTCCAGGCTGACCCCTGTCGGGGGCCGGAAGCCCCCCTCCTGCATCACCTGGCGCACCAGGTTCTCCAGCACCTTGTGTACAAAGTCGCCAAACAGACTGGCGTCCATCCGGGCCTGGGCCCGCTCTCTTGCCTGCAGGCCGTAGCTCAGGTAGAAGGCGAACTTGCAGGCGGCAAACCGGTCCACCTTGGAGGCGGTCAGCCGGATTTTGCTGCCGTACAGCGCCGCCACGCTCTGCCGGTCCAATTGGCCGGGGACGTAGGCGGCCCTGGCGGCCAGGACGGCAGCGGCCTGCCCCGCAGGGCCTGTGCCCCGTGCGCCGGCCCGGGCCAGCAGGGCCCCCGCCTGGGCGGGGTTCACCGGCAGGGGGGCGGCGGGCTTGGCGACCGCGGCGGGGAACAGCGCCTCCAGCCGGGCAAAGAGATAGCTCTTCTGCCCCGCGGGAGAGGAGACGGACAGCCCCTGCTCCGGGGCGGTGAGCACCAGGTAGGCGGTGAGCAGCTCCCGCTCCAGCCCCTGGGCGTCGTCGGGCCCCAGGCCCAGGCCGGCCCGGAGCAGATCCCGCCGCTCGGTCTGGGTAAACAGTCCCTCCCGGCCGGCCCAGGCGGGCAGCAGCCCGTCCCGGGCCCCCAGGACGTAGAGATAGGGCGTCTGGGCCCCTCGCAGATCCTCCATCTGCCCCACCCGGACGCAGTCCAGGCTGGCGGGGATGGAGGAGACCGTGCTCTGGCTCAGCGCCGCCCGGAAGAAGCGGAAGAACTCCTCCGGCCGCCGCTCCGTGTCTGCCAGCACACCGTAGATCTGCTCCATGGTGTCCAGCAAAATCTCGTAAAGCTGGCCATACTCCTGGGCCCGCTGCAGCTCACCCTGTTCAAACAGGGCCCGGGCCTTGGCGTCCAGGGTGCCGGCCAGGTCAATTTCCTCCAAAAAGGCCTCCAGGGCCAGGACCTGGGCCCCGGTGTGCTCTGCCCGGCGCAGGGCGGCCCGCAGGCGGAGCAGGGGGCCCATGGCGGTCTCCCGGGCCTGATTCAGGGTCTGCAGCAGGGGCTCGGTCTCCTCCTGCCGCCGGCGCTCGGCCTTCAGGCCGAAGGGACTGGCGGTAAAGGGCCGCTCCCAGGCGGCGCCCTGCAGATCCCACACCACGGCGTAGTTTTCCAGCAGGTCGGCGCTCTGCCGGTCCACCGGGGCAAAGCCGGACTTGAGATAGTCCGCCACAGGCTCCGGCTCCATGCCGCAGGCGGCGGCCTCCAGGGCGGAGAGCACCGCTCGGATCACCGGCTGGGCCAGGATCTGGCTGCTGCCGCCCATGTGGAAGGGGATTTGGGCCGCTTCCAGCAGGGGCTCCAGCACCGGGGCGTATTGGGCCCGGTCGGTCAGGGCCACAGAGATCTCCCTGCAGCGCACCCCTTTGGCCAGCAGCGCCTGGATGCTGCCCACCGCGTCCAGGCACTCCTCATAGGCGCTGCCGGTCTCCACCAGCCGCAGGGCGGGGGCGGGCCCCTCCCACACGGCGTGGCTGGGGCTGAACAGGCTCTCCCGCAGCCACACCAGGGCCGGGTCCTTGGGCGCCGGCTCCACGGGCAGGCACCGGTCGGGCACCTGGCTGCGCCGGGCCAGCTCCCGCAGGGTGGCGGCGGTCTGCCTGGGCAGGGAGAAGTGCTGCCTGCCCCCGCCCAGGCTGTCACAGGGCAGATAGACGCTCACGGACGCTGCCTTGCGGAGCAGGCAGTCCAGCACCCCCAGCTCCTGCAGGGTAAAGTCACTGAAGCCCTCCACCACCACATGGCGGCCTAGGGCAAACTCACTCTCCTCCAGGGCGGCGATGAGCCGGTCCAGGGTGTCGGCGGGGTCCTGCCGGGCCCCGGCGCACATGGCCTGGTAGGTCTCTACAATGAGCCCCAGCTCCTCCAGCTTCTGGGCCAGGGCGCCGGACAGGGACTGCCGGGCGGCGGCGATGGCCGGGCCGGTGACGCCGTAGCCCCGAAACTCGTCCGCGGCCTGCAGCAGCTGCAGCAGGAATTCCGGCTTGGTGATCTGCCCGCCGTAGACCTTCAGCCTGGAGCGGATCTGCTCCAGGGCCCCGGCCATGGCGACCAGGCGTCCGGTTTTGCTCAGCCCGGTCACTGCGGCGCCGCCGGTCTGGGCAAAGACCCGGTTGGCCAGCCGGGAGAAGCTGAGCACCTCGGCGCTGAGACTGATGCTGTCGCCGCCCTGGGCGCACAGCTGCCACTCGGACTGGAAGGAGAGCTGTTCCGGCACCAGCAGGATCTGCCCGGTGAGCCCGTCCTTTGCGCCCCGGCAGATCTCCTCCACGGCGAGCCGGGCGTTGGTGCGCCGGCAGGGCCCGTATCGAATGGTGAGCATAGCGGTACCTCCGAAGAATTTTTCTTTCATTATAACATATCTCCGGCCGATTTGCACCCTTGCGCCGAAAAAAACCGATCCGTCCCGCAGCAAACGCACACGCTTTGACCTGGCGGCCGAACTCGAAGAGTCACGGAGTATCATTGATCGGCCATAAAAGGCCGCCCATACCACCGGGGTCACCGGGAAACGTACACGCTGCCCCCGTAGGGGCGGATGCCTTTCATCCGCCCTGAAGGTCGCCTTAACCACCGGGGTTACGGAGGCGCACACACCGTAGGGATCGATCATGCCGGCGAAGC
>CAMOKD010000053.1:0-16174 GCA_946617435.1 uncultured Clostridia bacterium
CACGCAGACGAACTTGCGCTTCTTTTCCACGTCGGTGATGACGTAGTTGATGGTGACCTCCGCGGCGGTGCCGGCGGTGGTGGGCACGGCGATGGTGAACACGGCGTGCTTCTTGGTGGGGGCCACGCCCTCCAGGGAGCGGACGTCGGCGAACTCGGGGTTCTCGATGATGATGCCGATGGCTTTGGCGGTGTCCATGGAGGAGCCGCCGCCGATGGCGATGATGCAGTCGGCCTCGGCAGCCTTAAAGGCGGCCACACCGTTCTGTACGTTTTCGATGGTGGGGTTGGGCTTGATGTCGCTGTAGACGCTGTAGGCAAAGCCGGCGGCATCCAGCAGGGCGGTGACCTTTTGGGTCACGCCAAACTTGAGCAGGTCCGCGTCAGAGGTGACAAAGGCCTTTTTGTAGCCGCGCTTGGTCAGCTCGGGCACGATGTTTTCGATGGCGCCATGGCCGTGGTAGGAGATGGTGTTCAGAACAATGCGATCTGCCATAAAGAATGACCTCCAAATATATATTTTGTCGCGGACATTATAGCACAGCTGACAGCAAAAAGTTTGAACAGTTTGTGAATATGCGGTGTAGTCTGGCCGGGCGTGAATTTCCTCTTGCGTAACAGGTCGATTGGTGCTATAATAAGTAAAACTATGCGAGTAAGACCAAGTTTTTTCCGGCGAAAGGTTCCGATTTTCCGCCGGACGGAGGGAATCGATATGATCAACAAAAACGTATGTCCCAACTGCGGGCAGCTCTACGACACCACCCTGGCCAAGTGCCCCCTGTGCGGCACCGCCCCCCAGGTGGTAGAGGCGGAGACCGGCGTCCAGCGTCGCCGCATCACCGAGGCCGAGCGTCGGCAGCGCCGGGCCGAGCGGAAGGAGGCCGAGCAGGAGGCCCGCCGCCGCCAAAAGGACGAGCAGCTGCTCCGGGATGCCGAGGAGGAGCGCCTCTTTGAAGAGGCCGAGGCCGCCCGCAAGCAGGAGAAGCTCCGCAAAAAGATGGAAAAGAAGGCCCAAAAGGATCTGAAGGCCGGCCGCACCCCCGTGGCCGCCCCCGCCGCGCCGGAGCCCGCGCCCCAGCCCGACGAGACCCCGCTGGTTCCCCGCCGGGCAGCCACCCCTGCCCCTGCCAAGGTGACCCGTCCGCCCCAGCCGGAGCCCAGGCCCGCCAAGGACCGGGGCCGTGTGCCCAGGGGGCTGCTGGTGTTCAGCACCCTGCTGCTGCTGCTCACCCTGGCCATCGGCGGCAGCTACCTGGCCTGGAAGACCAAGCTGCTGGACATCCCCATCTATGACAAGCTGCTGGAGTACCGCGACCAGGCCCAGCAGATCCCCGAGACCACTGCCGCCCCCACCGAGACCACCCAGGCCACCGTGGCCTGCAAGGCCGTGGTACTCAGCGAGCAGAGCCTGACCTTTACCGAGGCCGGCCAGACCACCCAGCTGGTTGCCACCCTGGAGCCTGCCGACTGCACCGACCCGGTCACCTTTGCCTCCAGCGACGAGACCGTGGCCAAGGTGGGCAGCACCGGCGTGGTCACCGCCGTGGGCAGCGGCTCCGCGGTGATCACCGTCACCTGCGGGGAGATCACCGCCCAGTGCGCCGTCACCTGCACCCTGCCCGAGACCACTGAGGCCCCTGCCGACACCCAGGCGGCGGGCTTCCGGATGCGCCAGGACGATATCACCTTCTTTGAAGCCGGCGAGAGCACCGTCCTGCTGCTGGACAACCTGCCCGAGGGCGCCCAGGTGGAGTGGGCCTCCCAGGACGAGAGCATTGCCACCGTTGACAGCGACGGCCACGTCACCGCCGTAGGCAAGGGCACCACCAACGTCACCGCCACGGTGGACGGGGTGAGCGCCACCTGCATTGTGCGCTGCAACTTCCGCGAGTGATTCACCGCCCCTCGGGGCGTGGCAATTGAGAAAAGGAGAGAATGACCATGACCTATTGCAGAAAATGCGGTGCTGAGCTGCGGGACGGGGTCAGCTTCTGCAACAGCTGCGGCGCCCGGGTAGAGGCCGCCGCACCGTCCTACGGCGAAAGCCGCGCACCCCAGAACAACTACACCTTCCAGCCTGCATCCGCCCCTGCCCCCGCCCCGGCCCAGCCGGTGTACGCCCCCCAGGTCAACGTGATCCAGCAGCCCGAGCCTGTCACCTCCGCCGGTGCCTGGTTTGGCTGGCTGATGCTGCTGTCTGTGCTGCCGCTGATCGGCACCATCATCATGTTCAGCAGCACCAAGGGCTCCACCAAGAACTTTGCCAAGCTGCAGCTGATTTTCCAGATCATTGCCATTGTCATTGCGGTGATCGTGATTATCATCATTGCGGCCATGGGCGGCAGCCTGATGCGAGAAATCGAGCGCGCCTTCTGAGTGATCCCACCAAAGCCTGCCCCCCAGGGGGCGGGCTTTGCCATTTTCAAGGCCGGCATACAAATTCAGATTCCCGGGCAGGTCTCTGCCCGGCAGGAGAGGAGGGCCCCGGATGGGCGAAGCCTTAACCCGCAAGCTCCTGCGGTCGCATCTGGTCTCCGGGCAGATGCTTCCCGGGGAGGAGATCTTTGTCCGGGTGGACCAGACCCTGACCCACGACATCAACGCCGTGATGACCTACCTGGCCTTTGAGGCGGTGGGCCTGCCCAGGGTGCGCACCCGGTGCAGCGTCAGCTATCTGGACCACAATCTGCTTTACGTCAACAGCATGACCCCGGACGACCACATCTATCTCCAGTCCGCTGCCCGGCGCTACGGCGTCTGGCTCTCCCGGCCCGGCAACGGCGTCTGCCACGCGGTGCACATGGCCCGCTTCGGCAAGCCCGGGGCGCTGGCCATGGGCGGCGACAGCCACACCCCCCACGGCGGGGCCATCGGTATGCTCTGCATCGGGGTGGGGGGCATGGACGTGGCCGCGGCCATGACCGGGGTGCCCATGGGGCTGAAAATGCCCAAAATCGTCCGGGTCCGGCTCACCGGCCGGCTGGCTCCCGGGGTGAACGCCAAGGAGGTCATTCTGGAGCTGCTCCGCCGGCAGACGGTGAAGGGCGGCCTGGGCAAGGTGTACGAGTACGTGGGCCCCGGGGTACAGACCCTGGAGGTGCCCCAGCGGGCCACCATTGCCAACATGGGGGCGGAGCTGGGGGCCACCAGCTCCATCTTCCCGGCGGACGAGCAGGTGCGGCGCTTTCTCACCGCCCAGGGCCGGCCGGAGGACTATCTCCCCCTGCTGCCGGACCCGGACGCGGAATACGACGAGACCATTGACCTGGATCTCAGCACCCTGGGCCCGCTGATGGCCTGCCCCCACCTGCCTGACAACGTCCGCCCCCTGGCAGAGGTGCCAAAAAAGAAGGTGCAGCAGGTGTTCATCGGCTCGTGCACCAACACCAGCTATGCCGACGTGGCCAAGGCGGCGGAGGTGCTCCGGGGCCGGCGGGTGCACGAGGACGTCCAGTGCACCCTGGGCCTGGCCTCCCGGCAGACCTACCGGGAGCTGCTGCGGGACGGGTATCTGGACATTCTGGTGCAGGCCGGGGTCCGGATCCTGGAGATCGCCTGCGGCCCCTGCTGCGCCATCGGCCAGACGCCGCCCACCAACGGGGTGGCGGTGCGCACCTCCAACCGGAACTTCAAGGGCCGGGCCGGCAATCCCACGGCGGAGATCTACCTGGTCAGCCCGGAATCCGCGGCGGCCACGGCGGTGATGGGCACCTTTGCCACCGCGGCGGAGGTCATGGGCCCCGGGGTGGAGCGGCTTGGCCGCATCACCGAGCCGGAGACCTATCTGACCGACGACGGCCTCCTTCTGCCGCCCCTGCCGCCGGAGGAGGCGGCCCGGGTGGAGCTTGTGCGGGGGCCGAACATTCAGCCCCTGCCCCTGCCGGAGATTCCCGGCCCGGTGCTGCAGGCGCCGGTGAGTCTGAAGACCCTGGACCACGTCTCCACAGACGACATCACCCCGGCCAGCGCGGAGTTCTCCTCCATGCGCTCCAACATCCCGCTGATGAGCCGGTACTGCTTCCACCGCTACGCGCCGGACTTTGCGGCCCGGGCCAAGGCCCTGGGCAGCAGCATCATCGTGGGCGGGGAGAACTACGGCCAGGGCTCCTCCCGGGAGCACGCGGCCATCAACCCCATGTATCTGGGGGTCCGGTGCGTGATTGCCAAGTCCATTGCCCGGATTCACAAGGGCAACCTGGTCAACCACGGGGTGATCCCCATGCTCTTTGCAAGCAAGGAAGACTACGACCGGGTGGCCCAGGGGGACGCCCTGCGGATCGAGAATCTGCGGCAGCAGCTGCCCACCGGCCGGGTGCGGGTGTGGAATCTGACCCGGGGGTACGAATTCGAGACGGTGCTGGACCTGACGGCCCATGAGATCGAGATCCTGCTCTCCGGCGGCCGCCTGCGCCACCTGCAGGCCCTCCTGGCCCGGCAGTCGGGGGATTGACGGCCGGGCAATTGCGGAACAGGCAATCGGGCAGGGGGTTCTCCCGTTCTCCGGCTGCCCGTTGGCTGCATTCTGAGTGAGGTGCAATCAAAAATGTTACGAATCCTGTTTGTCTGCCACGGCAACATCTGCCGGTCGCCCATGGCGGAATTTATCATGGCGCAGCTGGTGCGTCAGGCGGGGCTGGAGGGGCGCATTGCCGTGGCCTCGGCGGCCACCTCCACCGAGGAGATCGGCAACCCGGTGTATCCTCCCGCCAGGGCGATCCTGGCCCGGCACGGCATCTCCTGCGCCGGCAAGCGGGCGGTGCAGCTGCGCCGGGCCGATTACGACCGGTATGATCTGCTCATCGGCATGGACCGGTGGAATCTGCGCAATATGCTGCGGATTCTGGGCAGCGATCCGGCGGGAAAGGTCCGCCTGCTGCTGCCTGACCGGGAGGTGGCCGACCCCTGGTACACCGGCGACTTTGAAACCGCCTGGGACGACATCCACCGGGGCTGCCTGGCCCTGCTGGAGGAGCTTTCCCCTGCCCCCGCTGACCGCCTCCCCGGCGACCCCCCCTCCCGCCGGCGATAGTGATTGATTTTTTGCGGATTCTTGCGTATAATAAGCACAACCAACGCCAAACGGGGAGGTGTGCGGCATGGAGCAGCGGTGCTGCCTGGCCATTGACCTGAAGTCCTTCTACGCCTCCGTGGAGTGCGCCCAGCGGGGGCTGGACCCCATGGGCACCCATCTGGTGGTGGCAGACGAAAGCCGCACTGACAAAACCATCTGCCTGGCCGTGTCCCCCTCCCTGCGGGCCTACGGCATCCCCGGCCGGGCCCGGCTCTTTGAGATCCGGGAAAGGGTCCGCCAGATCAACCGGCGGCGGCAGCTCCGGGCCCCGGGAGGGCAGTTTACCGGCAGCTCCTGTGACGTGCAGGCGCTGGAGCGCAACCCCGCCCTGGCCCTGGACTTTTTGGTCGCCCCGCCCCAGATGCAGCACTATATGGACACCAGCGCCGGCATCTATCAGATCTATCTGCAGTTTGTCGCCCCGGAGGACATCCACGTCTACTCTATCGACGAGGTCTTTCTGGAGCTCACCCACTACCGCCGCACCTACTCCGACACCCCCCGGCAGCTCGCCACCCGGATCATGGGGGAGATCTAACGCCGCACCGGCATCACAGCCACCTGCGGCATCGGCACCAATCTCTACCTGTGCAAGGTGGCCATGGACATCCTGGCCAAGCACGCCGAGCCGGACGAGCACGGCGCCCGCATCGCCCAGCTGGACGAGATGGGCTACCGCACCCGGCTGTGGGACCACCAGCCCCTCACCGACTTCTGGCGGGTGGGCCCGGGCTACGCCAAAAAGCTGGCCTCCGTGGGCCTGCACACCATGGGGGACATCGCCCGCTGCAGCCTGGGCCGGCCGGACCAGTACCACAACCCGGCCCTGCTCTACCGGCTCTTCGGGGTCAATGCCGAGCTGCTCATCGACCACGCCTGGGGCTGGGAGCCCTGCACCATCCGGGACATCAAGTCCTACGTCCCCCAGTCCGCCAGCCTGTCCTCGGGCCAGGTGCTCTTCCGCCCCTACGGGTTTGAGGAGGCCCTGCTCATCGCCCGGGAGATGGCCGACGCCCTGAGCCTGCAGCTGGTGGAAAAGGGCCTGGTCACTGACCAGCTGGTGCTCACCGTGGGCTATGACCGGGAGAATCTGACCCGGCAGCGGGACGTCCCTGCCGTGCTGGACCGCTATGGCCGGGCCGTGCCCCGCAGCGCCCACGGCTCCATCCGGCCGGAGGAGGGCTTCACCTCCTCCACAAAGGCCCTGCTTCGGGCCGTGGGGGACCTGTTCCGGCGGATCGTGGACCCGGCGCTCACGGTGCGGCGGCTGTATCTGGCGGCAAACCACGTCCGGCCGGAGTCCGCCCAGACGTCGGAGCCCGCCCAGCTCAGTCTCTTTGAGGGCCCGAACCGGGCCGAGCAGCAGGCCCGGGAAAGAGAACGCCGCCAGCAGCAGACCGTCCTGGCCCTGCAAAAGCGGTTCGGCAAAAACGCCGTGGTCCGGGGCATGAATCTGCAGCAGGCCTCCACCGCCCGGCAGCGCAACGAGCAGGTGGGCGGCCACCGCAAGGGCTGATACCCCATTTCACCACAGAAGGAGCAGACCTATGGTCACTGTCATTCTCACCGACGGAAAATATCGCAGCGCCATTGCCATGGCCCGGGAGCTGGGCCGGGCGGGCTATGCCGTAACGGTCACCCAGACCCGGGCCGACGCCAGGGCCGAGCCCCCGGTGTTCGCCTCCAAATACGCCACCGGCCGGTGGCTGGAGGGCAGCGTGGCCGACCCCGAATACCCCGACCGGCTGATGGCCCTGCTGGCGGAGTATGAAAATCCCGTCCTGCTCTGCGTGGGGGCGGGGAGCCTTGCGGCCCTGAGCCAAAGGCGGGAGGAGCTGGCCCGGGTGGCCGGCTGCCTGCTTGCCCCGCCGGCGGTGCTGGACGCGCTGAACGACAAGGCCCAGGTCCACGCCCGGGCCAAGGCCCTGGGCATCCCGGTGCCGGAGGAGTATTCCGGCACCCCGGACCGGTACCCGGTGGTCATCAAGCCCCACTGCGGGGAAAAGCTCCAGCTCAAGGCTGCGGACCGGTACGTCATCGCCCGCAGCCCGGAGGAGTTTGCCCGGCTCCACGCCGCCATGGCGGCCTATGACCCGGAACCCCTGGTCCAGGCCTATGTGGACGGCCCCGGCCGGGGGGCCAGCGTCCTGCTGGGCCCGGAGGGAGAGCTGCTGGCCTGGGTCTGCCACCGGCGGATCCGGGAGTATCCCATGTCCGGGGGCCCCTCCACCTGCTGCCGCACCTTTGACGACCCGGACCTGGTGGAGCACAGCTGCCGGCTGCTGCGCAGCTTCGGCTTTGTGGGCCTGGCCATGGTGGAGTACAAGGGCGACTGCCTGCTGGAGGTCAACCCCCGGGTCTGGGGCAGCTTCCCCCTGTCGGTGGCGGCGGGCAGCGGGTTCTGCACCGCCTACGTCCGCAGCGCCCTGGGCCTGCCGGTGACCCCTTTGTCCCCCAAGGCGGGGGTCACGGGCCGGTTTTTGGTCAACGACCTGGCGGCCAGCCTGGACCTGCTGCGCCACGGCCGGCTGGGGCCGGGCTTTGCCGGCCTGCTGGATCTCTTCCGGGTGCCCGAGCTGCTGAAGGACCCCCTGGATCCCGCGCCCTACCGCCGCTATGTGCGCTCCTACTTCCGGGGCAGATAGGAGGTCAGAATGCTGGCAACACTGGATCTGCATATTCACTCCCGGGCCTCTCATGACGGACGGATGTCCCCGGCGGAGATCTGCGCCCTGGCCAGGGCCCGGGGCCTGGACGGCGTGGCCATCTGCGACCACGACGTGCCCTTTTTGGCGGAGCTGTCCACCCCGGAGCTTCTGGTCATCCGGGGCGAGGAGCTCTCCACCCCCTGGGGTCATCTGCTGGCCCTGTTCCTCACCGGCCCGGTGGAGGGGAATACCCCCGCCGCCCTGGTGGCGTCCATCCACGCCCAGGGGGGCCTGGCCATCCTGGCCCACCCCTTTGAGCGGGATCTCAACACCCGCCGGGCCGCCCCGCTGCTGGACCTGGTGGACGGGGTGGAGGTGTTCAACGCCCGGGCAGGCCGCAAGAATCCCCGGGCCAACGCCATGGCCGCCGCCCTGGCCAGGGAGCGGGGCCTGGTTTTCACCGCCGGCAGCGACGCCCATCTGCCCCGGGAGATCGGGGGCGGCACCCTGACCCTGGCGGTGGAGGCCCTCACCGTCCCGGCGGTGAAGGCCGCCCTGCTGGCCAAGCGGGCCACCGTCCGGGGCCTGGACGGCCGCCACGTGGACGTGGCCCGCAGCCAGCTGACCCGCCTGCGCAAAAAGCGGGCCCCCTGGTACCGATATCTCAAGTGGCTGGCCTTCGCCGCCAAGTGTCTGGCGGAGGACCTGCTGCGTCCCAAATCCAACCCAACGGAGGAATCCCTATGTCTCTGATTGTCAAGCTGGGCAAAAAGGGCAAGGCCCTGGTCAAGCGCTTCCTGCCGGCGCCGGTGGCCCATCTGTCCTACACCCGCCGGATCGAGCGGGTAAAAACCGACAAGCGGATTGTGGCCATGACCTTTGACGACGGCCCCATGGACCTGCCCGCCGCCCCCGACCGCTTCGACGGCCGTAGTCTCACCGATGTGCTGCTGGATACCCTGGCCCAATACGGGGCCCGGGGCACCTTTGACGTCATCGGCGACACCTCTGACAACTATCCCGACAAGCCCGGCAAGCCCGGCTCCGCGGCCTGGGGCGGCATCCGCTACGACCACTACCCCGACTGCGGCAAGGACGACCGGGGCGGGGTGGTCCACAACGACCGCCTGGTCCGCCGGATCCTGGACGAGGGGCACCAGCTGACCAACCACGGCTACCGGCACATCATCTTCGGCAAAAAGCCCTTTGTCTACGGCAAGCGGGTGTACCTGGGCAGCTATGACAAGGCGGTGGAGGACATCTCCCGCCTGGACCGCCTGGTGCGGGAACGGTACGGCTACGCCATCACCATGGGCCGGCCCGCCCACTATGTGGATAAGGTGGAGCCCGGACTCACGGCCTACGACGTGTACAATGCCCTGGGGTACCAGTACATGGCGGCGTCCTTTGACGGCGCGGGCTGGCTGCCCTCGGTGCATCAGGACCCGGAGGCCGCCCTGGAGCAGGAGACAGAGGCCATGGTGGAGCCCATCCGCCGGGCACTGGAACAGGACCCGGACTTTTTCTGCGGCCAGATCATCTTCCAGAAGGACGGCTATAACATGGCCCGGCGGACCCCTGTGGCCTTCGGCCTGGCCAAGCAGCTGGAGCTGCTGACCCGGTACGGCTACCGGGTGGTCACGGTAAACGAGCTTCTGGCCGAGAGCCCCTTTGCGGACCTGGGCCGGGAGGACCCGCTCTTTGAAAAGCTGGAGCGGCTGCAGCGGGAGCGGGCGATTGTGTACTCTGACAACCACCTGCGGCTGGACCGGCCCATGACCCAGGGGGAGCTGGCCATGCTGCTGTGCCCCCGGCAGGAGGCGATTGACCGCCGCCTGGGGCTGATCCGGGCCAAGGGCAAGGCGGGGGCCTATGCAGGGGCCCTGGCCTGGTGTGCGGAGCAGGGGCTTCTGCCCCGGGACGCCGCCCCGGATGCCCCGGTGACCGCCCTGCCGGAGGGGCACTTTGCCCCCACCGCCGATCTGACCCGCCGGGGGGTGTACGCGGCCTACCTGGGCTGAGCCCGGGCAGCGGCCGCGGCCTCGGGCGGTGTGCAACCATGCGGCAAAATCATATCATTGCCCGGGGCGAGGGCAGCAGCTGCCAAGCGGAATCAGCTTGACAGCTGTGCATTTGTCGGGCCCCTTGCAGCGCGGGCGATTCGCCCGCAAATCCGACAGCCCGGCGCGTATTGCGCGGGCGGGTTGCCCGGTCTGCAGCTTGTTGAAAAATTGAGATTGTGGGAGCAAAGCCTCCCCAGTTCACCCATCGCGGCGGATGCAGACGTGTTTGGTGCCGGACATCCCTGCAGGCTGTTGCGGTATGTGCGGGAAGGCTGCGCCCGGAGGCAGGTGCCATGTCACTTGGCAGCCGGTCTCTGTCTGCTCATACTGCACTCCCATAGAAAGATTGAAGAATGTTCCGTGCAGGAATTGCGCCAGACGAGGCGGAGGACGCAGGCGGGCTTGACGCCCGGCAAGGACGACAACGAAGTATGGCACAATTCCTGCCGGAACAGATTAAAGGTTTCTATGGGAGTTCAGTATCAGGCCCTCTCGAAATGATTTGCTTGCAATCCGGCATAAAAAGGGCCGGGCAGCGGGAACGCCCCTGCTGCCCGGCGCTGCCGTGTCATATGAGATGCCCCTGGCCATGTCCGGATGCGCCCCGGCCCGGAGCCCTTTTCCCGGACGCACAGTTTCCGCAGCGCACAGTATTTGCCCGCAAATAGGAGCCGGGGGGACCCTCTGTTTTCTGTCAGAGAGCGGGCAGGGGGGCCAGTGACGCCGGACTTGGCACAATTTGCGCAAATAATTTCAGCCGAGCCAAAAAAATCCTTGACAAATTGCCCTGTATCGATTATAATAACCCATGCGTTCGGACGATTAGCTCAGCTGGTAGAGCATCCGCTTGACGTGCGGAAGGTCGCAGGTTCGAGTCCTACATCGTCCACCATATTGGAGAAATCCGAACTTGAAGCCGGTTGGCAAAGGGTTCGGATTTCTTGTTTTCATCGAGCAGATCGGGGAGCTGCTGTAAACGGATAATATATCCAGCCCTTACACATTTTCACGCAGAAACCGCAATGGCCCGACGGGGAAGCACAACGCTATCCTGCCGGGCCGTTTTTGCGTCCTGGAGGAATCGTATCAAATTGATGCGATTCCACTCCCGCACATTCGACAAATCCTTTCTGGCCTGCTACACTGATGCCGTCAGAACAGGCCGCACCGAAAAAGGAGGAAAAACATGGCCAAACGAATTTCCTGCAAATACAATATCGACACCACCTGCGTTGAAATCAAATATGACAACGGCGTCACGGTCTCCATCGACTGCATTGCCGTCGAAAACACGATCCCGCGCAACATGTACGAGCGCTCCGAGCTTGACTACCTGGTCTACAACGACCCCGCTGCCTACGCCGATCTGATTCTCTCCGGCGAGGCGGAAGATTACCTGAAACGAGTGACCGAATACAAGCCCCTGGACTAACGGATTGTCCTGCGATGCGCATACCACAGCAGTTTTTCCGGTCTGCCTGATGGCTACCTCCTCACGCCAGAATATTCATCGGCAATTGTCAAGAACTCTGCCGATGTATATTCTGGATTTGGCACTACTATTACTCTTGAAAAGTGCCATTTTGGCATCTTTCAGAAGAAGCAAAAGTGCCAAGCATCCCAGTTTCGCAGCGCAGCATGGTCGTGAAATGAGTCTGGCCTATTCCCTCACACCCTCGACAAGCCTGACAGCAGGACGCAGAGCTGCATAGCGGACAAAGCACTTGTGCCAGGGTATGACCAACAGCTCCGGTTTCAGCCGCTTGCCTTTGATCAGCAGGCAGTCTCCGGGTTCAGTGCAGAGCGCAAAATAATCCTCAATGAACTGCCGGTCCGCCAACAGATCAGTCGCAAAGTTTTCGTAGTCGATCCGGTTCAGGCAGATCGTTTTTACGATCCGGTATTCCAGTCATTTTCCTCCTGGATTTTTCGGGCTGAGGTCTGCAACAATCCTTGGGCGGAATACGAACCAGGCTTTCTCTTTCATATGGGTCTCCTCTCAGCGGCGATTGCCCATCACGCAGAAAAGAATCGCGGCACATACACCAAAACACTAACAATCGTTGGTATATTGAAGATTATAATCACCTACAATTGTTCCGTCAAGAACGATTGTAGGTGATTGTCATGAAAGAAATCTTAGCAAAACGTCTCAAGGAATGCCGCAAGGCGAAAGGTCTGACGCAGATGCAGGTTGCGACCTACTGCGATATCACCGAAAAGGCCTATCAGAACTACGAGCTGATGACCCGCGAACCGAAGATGGAGATCCTCGTCCGCATCGCCGATCTCTATCAGGTGTCCCTGGACTATCTGGCCGGCCGGACAGATCGCAAGTGAACGCATAATACGATTATTTCAGAATGGCAGACCGGTTTTCCGCCGATCTGCCATTCTTTATTGCCTTTCAACAACAGCCACATGAATTAAGATTGACATATGTCCAATGTTGAAGCCGTATCAGTTTTCCTGAAAGTTTTAATGTTGCTTTTTCAGCAGATCCTATGTATAATTAAATTTGGCGAATTATATCCTTTTGTGCCGTTATTGGGCATTCAAGAGGCACACACCAACGTCGGTCGGGGCGTGCCTTTTGAACCAAGTGCCTCTCGAAAAGAACGCCAACCCCTGTGGCGATCACAAACCCAAACACCAATGAAACAGAGGTTCCATTTATGCGCCTGGTCGACATCGCAGAGCATCAGTATATCCCGGAGAAGGAATTTCAGCTGATGCTCCAGCAGCTTCTGCTCGACAGAGCCACAAAAAAGAATATCACATGAAAGACAGAAACAACAGTACCAGCAAATTCATCTCCTTGATCCTGCGGCACAAGCCGGAGGTCATCGGGATTACGCTGGATGAGCACGGCTGGGCAAATGTTGACGAGTTGATTGCCGGCGTCAACCGGACCAGACCGCTGGATCTGGCCGGATTGGAGGAAATCGTCCGCACGGACGAGAAACAGCGCTACGCCTTTAACGCCGACAAGACGAAAATCCGCGCCAACCAGGGCCACTCCGTCCCGGTGGACGTGGAGCTGGAGGCGGTGACGCCGCCGGAGATCCTCTACCACGGCACCGGCGAGAAGTACGTGGAATCCATCGAGGCCCAGGGCCTGATCCCGAAAACCCGCCTCTACGTCCACCTCTCCGGCGACTATGAAACCGCCTTCCAAGTGGGCAACCGGCACGGCAGGCCCCGGATCTATCAAGTGCATTCCGGCCAGATGGCAGCGGACGGCTTCACCTTCTACCGCTCCGTCAACGGCGTGTGGCTGACGAAAACAGTACCGCTGCATTATCTGACACGAATGTGGTAAGCACCGACTGAAGAGTTGAAGCGTCGCAGGAGGAACTTATGGAATATACAATCGGTGAGGTGTCGTCCCTTCTGAATCTCTCCAGGGACATGATTCGATACTACGAAAAGCAGGGCGCCATTCGGGCGAAGCGCAACAGCGAAAATCGCTATCGTAGCTACGATACCATGGAGCTGTTCTGGCTGCTGGAGGCCATGGTGCACAAAAGCTGGGGCCTGCCCATCGGAGAAATCCAGGGAATCCGGCAGGAGCAGTATGCCCGGAACACCCAGGCCTTCCTGGAGGAGGAAATTGAGAAGCTGGAGCGGGAAACCCGGTTCAAGACCCTGCTGGCGGAGCGGCTGAAGCAGGTGCGGGACTACACCGCCCTGAGCGCCGTCAACATCGGCAATTTCTGGGTCCAGAGAGTCCCAGCCTGCTTCTGCTGCCATCTGGTCACCGGCCGCGGGGACGAGTACGGGCAAATCACAATGTCAGAGGCGCTCAGCCGCTTCGTCTTTTCCGAGCGGATGCTGCCCTTCTTCGACAGCGGCTTCACCCTGAACGGAGACCGGGTGGACTGGCAGATGCGGATTGAGGAGAGCTGGCTTCGCAAACTGGGCGACCAACTTCCGGAGGGCTTCGAACGCTATGACGAAGCCCTTTGCCTCTGCACCCACGTGGACATCGGGGAGGTGGGGAACTTCGACCCCTCCATCTTCCGGGCCATCCGCGCCTACGCTGCGGAACGGGGTTATGCAGAAAAAGCGGGTGCGTCCATCCGGGGCTTTCTCCTGGGCCGGGGTTACGAAAACGGCAGCTTCCGCCGGATTGTCCGCTACTTTCTTCCCCTTGCGGAGTCGTAGGGCTTCAAACCTTGGAAGGGTTCCAGGCTTTTTTCCGGGGAATCCGGCTCCTGTTTGTCATACTTTACAAATCATCCGCATGGACGGGCCTTGCAGAATCCCTGCGCGGCCCGTCATTTTTCTCCCTTGACTCTGGAACGCTTCCATACCTTATACTGATGACAGAGGAAACAGGCAAGTCCGCCTGCTTCAAAGCTACAAGATTTTTTGGAAAGAGGTATGACAATCATGATGACAAAACTGTTTACCCCTGCAAAAATCGGTACCTGTGAAATTCCCAACCGTCTGATCGTCCCCGCCATGGTTATGAACCTGTGCACCGAGGACGGCATGATCACCGAGCGCTATATCCGCTACATTGAGGAAAAGGCCAAGGGCGGCTGGGGCATGATCATCACCGAGGACTACGCCGTCAACGAAAACGCCAAGGGCTACAAGTACATCCCCGGCCTCTACAACGACGAGCAGATTGCGGGCAACAAGCAACTCACTGAAACCGTACACAAGTACGCCTCCAAGCTCTTCTGCCAGATGTACCACCCCGGCCGTCAGTCCAAGCACGACGTGAACGGCAACGTGCAGCCCGTGGCCCCCTCCGCCATCAAGGACCCCTTCTGCATGGACCTGCCCCGGGAGATCACCGTGGAGGAAATCCACCAGATCGTCAAGGACTTCGGCAGCACCGCCCGACGGGCCAAAGAGTCCGGCTTTGACGGCATTGAGATTCACGCGGCCCACGGCTATCTGATTTCCGAGTTCCTCTCCCCCTTCACCAACAAGCGGGTGGACGAATACGGCGGCTGCTTTGAGAACCGGACCCGGATTCTGGACGAGATCTACGCCGAAATCCGCAGGAACGTGGGGAAGGATTTCCCGGTGCAGGTGCGGATTTCCGCCAACGAATATCTGCTGGGCGGCCGCACCGAGGCGGACACCTACGAGCTGGTACGGCATCTGGACGAGCTGGGGGTGGACGCCATCCACATCTCCAACGGCATGTACGCCTCTCCGGTTCTTCGCCAGATCATCGCGCCCATGTACACCGAGCACGCCTTCAACATGGACACCGCCCAGCAGGTGAAGAAACTGGTCTCCTGCCCTGTGATTGTCACCAACCGCATCAACGACCCCAAGATGGCTGACACCATCCTGGAAATGGGCAAGGCGGACTTCATCGGCATGGGCCGCGGCTCTCTGGCCGATCCCCATCTGCCCAACAAGGCCAAGGAAGGCAAATTTGAGAACATCCGCTACTGCATCGGCTGTCTCCAGGGCTGCGAGGCCGGCCTGCTGGCCGGAACCTGCGCCACCTGCCTGGTGAACCCCCGAGTTGCCAGAGAGTATGAGAATCCCATGGAGAAGACCGCTGCGCCCAAGAAGGTGCTGGTGGCGGGCGGCGGCCCGGCGGGCCTGATTGCCGCCGAGACTGCAGCCCTGCTGGGCCACAAGGTCACCGTGTACGAGGCCTCCTCCCATCTGGGCGGCCAGTTCCGCAGCGCCGCCTATCCTCCCGGAAAGGGCGAGCTGTCCACCTTCACCTCTTCCCTGCGCAAGAGCCTGGCGGACCTCCAGGTCCCCGTCAAGCTGAACTGTCCTGTCACCGAGGAGCTGATTGCGGCGGAGAAGCCCGACGCCGTCATCCTCGCCACCGGCGCCAAGCCCCTGATGCCCCCCATCCGGGGCATCGACAGCGCCAACGTGGTGACCGCCGAGGACGTGCTGCTGGGTAAGGTGGACGTGAAGCCCGGCCCCGTGGTGGTCTGCGGCGGCGGCGAGGTGGGCGGCGAAACGGCCCACTTCCTGACCCAGAGCTGCCAGGACATCACGGTCCTGGAGATGCGGGACGAGATTCTGGCGGATATGTTCCCGCTGATGCGGATGCAGCTGATGCAGTACATCCGGGAGTGCGGAATTAAGGTTCGGACCAAGGCCACCGTCACTTCCATTGACGAGAACGGCGTCAGCTTCAAGAACCCGGACGGCAGCGTGGAGACCCTTCCCGCCGCCACCGTCGTCTCCGCCTTTGGCTACAAGGCCTACAATCCCCTGGAGGAGATTGCCAGAAAGCACTGCGAGAACGTGCAGGTGGTTGGCTGCGCCGTCAAGGCCGGCAACGCCCTCACCGCCATCCGCGAGGGTTATGAGGCCGCTCTGGCTTTGTAATATTGTCATCATGAGGAAACCGTCGTGCCCAGGCACGGCGGTTTTCTTCGCGGGGATTCT
>CAMOKD010000054.1:0-15970 GCA_946617435.1 uncultured Clostridia bacterium
TGGTGGAGCTGGTAGACGGACTCGAACCCCCGACCTGCTGATTACAAATCAGCTGCTCTACCAACTGAGCTATACCAGCACGGCTCGAACAAGCATATGTATTATACTGACTGGGCCCCGTTTTGTCAAGTCCTTTTTTTACTTTTTTTGTTTTCTGTCTTCCCCGCCCCCCCGGGATTGACAGGCCCCCTCCCCCTCTGGTAAAATAGTTCTATCTTGAGGAGGTGGCAGTATGGACAAACCCTATCGCAGCTGGATGGAGCCGGGCTTCGTCTCCGCCCAGCGGGAATATACCCGCCCCACCGGGCTGCTGGATCCCGGCGGCAAGGTCCTGGCCGCCGGTTGGGCCCGGCACAATGTGTTCCAATACCGGCGCGACCGCGTCCGCCGGCCCCTGCGTCGGAAGGAGTGGGACTTCTACCAGCTCTCCGACGGCAAACGGATGGTCCAGATCAGCTTTGCCAACATCTCCCTGGGCGGCTACGCCTCGGCTGTGCTGGTGGATCTGGAGCAGGGCCGCACCCTGGTCAACAAAATGGCCCCCTTCCTGGGCGGCAAGGACAAATATGTCCTGCCCGACCGGGGCGACGTGCCCGGCACCGTCCGCATGGCCGTGGGCGGCGCCGTGTTTGAAACCCACACCACCGAAACCGCCCGCTCCCTGCGCTTTGCCATGGGCGACGTGGAATGCGACTTTACCATGGCCCGGCTGCCCGGCCAGGAGAACATCACCACCGTGCTGCCCTTTGCCGGGGCGCCGGACCGCTACTTTATGACCACCAAGGAAAACTGTATGCCTGTGCACGGAACCCTTCGGGCCGGAGACCGGGTGTGGGAGTTCTCCGACCGGGAGACCTTCTGCGTCATGGACTGGGGCCGGGTGTGCACCCCCTACCGGCTGGTGTGGTACTGGGGCAACGGCTCCACCCGGCTGAGGGATGCCCAGGGCCGGGAGCATCTGTTCGGCTTTGAAATCACCTGGGGCATCGGGGATGAGTCCGGGGCCACGGAAACCTGTCTGTTCTACGACGGAAGGGCCCACAAGATCGGGCCCGTGGACGTGAAGGTCTTTCCCAAGCCGGACCGGTACCTGCAGCCGTGGGAGTTTGTATCCCAGGACGGCCGGTTTGAGATGACCATGCGCCCCTTCCGGGATCACCACTCGGATCTCAACATCCTGGCCATGCGGATGCACTCCCACCAGGTCCACGGGCTGTGGAGCGGCCACGTGACCCTGGACGACGGCACCCGGCTGGAGCTCAAAGATATGTACGCCTTTTGCGAGTATGTGGAAAACCGGTGGTAACCCACCAAACAGAGGCCCCCCACAGCCGGGGGCCTCTGTCTGTCTTATTCGCCCCGCTCCAGGGCCTGCTTTTGGTACTGCAGGGTGTAGAGCCGGTAGTACCGGCCCCGCCGGGCCAGGAGAGTCTGGTGGTCGCCCTGCTCGGTGATGACGCCGTGGTCCAGGACGATAATATTGTCCGCGTGCTGGATGGTGGAGAGCCGGTGGGCCACCACCAGCATGGTGCCGATGGTGCGGATGCGCTCCAGAGAGTCCTGGATCAGCAGCTCCGTCTCGGTGTCGATGTTTGCGGTGGCCTCGTCCAGGATGATCACCCGGGGCCGCTGGAGAATGGTGCGGGCAAAGCTCAGCAGCTGGCGCTGGCCGGCGGAGAAGTTGTTGCCCCGCTCCCGGACCGGCTCATCCAGGCCGCCGGGGAGCTTGTCAATAAAGGCGTTGGCGTTGACGTAGCGGCAGGCCTCCAGAATCTCACCGTCGGTCAGATCCTGCCGCCGAAGGGTCAGGTTGCCCCGGATGTCCCCGGAGAACAGGAACACGTCCTGGAGCATCTGCCCGAAGCGGCTGCGCAGGGAGCTGAGCTTGATTTTGCGGATGTCCACCCCGTCCACCAGGATGCGGCCCCGCTGGATGTCATAGTTGCGGACCAGCAGGCTCAGAATGGTGGTCTTGCCGGCGCCGGTGGCCCCCACAAAGGCCACAGTCTGGCCCGGGTCCACATGGAAGCTGACCCCCTTGAGAATCCAGTTGCCCGGCTTGTAGGCAAACCAGACATTCTCAAAGTCGATCTCCCCCCGGATGTCCGGCAGGTCAATGGCGTCGGGGGCATCCACAATGTCCGGCACAATGTCCAGCACGGAGAAGATTTTCTCCGCCGAGGCAAAGGAGCGCTGGAGCATATCAAACTGCTCGGCCAGGGTCTGGATGGGGTTGAAGAACTTGGACAAATACATATAAAAGCTGACGATCACCCCGGAGGTGATGGTCTGGCCCAGGAAGCGGGTGTCTTTGATATAGCCCCTGCCGCCCAGGTAGAACAGGCAGAGCACAGAGGCAATATAGAGCATATACACCAGGGGCCGGAAGATGCCGAAGACCAGCATCCGGGCCTGCTTGGCCCGGCGCAGCTCGGTGCTGCGGGTGCGGAAGTCGGCCAGCTTGGCGTCCTCCCGGTTGAAGATCTGGATGATCTTCATGCCGGAGAGATTTTCGGACAGGTAGGTGTTGACCTCGGTGGTGGCGTTGTTCACCCGGCGGTGGACCTTGCGGGAAAACTTGCGGAAAATCACCGTGAAGAGCACCACAAAGGGCACAAAGCAAAGCACCATCAGGGTCAGCTCATAGTTCAGCACCAGCATGCCCCCCAGCACCCCCAGCACCACCATGGCGTTTTTCACCAGGGTGACCAGCACGTTGGTGAACATATAGGAGATGGCGTTGGGGTCGTTGGACACCCGGGTGACCAGCTTGCCCACAGGGATCTCGTTGAGCTGGGCCTGGGAGAGGGTTTCAATGTGGGTGAACACGTCCATGCGCAGCCGGGAGAGGATCTTTTGCCCCACCCGCTGGAGCACCATGGCCTGGAAATAGGTCCCTGCCAGGCTGACCAGCAGAATGCCGGCATAGACCCCCACCATGGTATACAGCCGGGAGAGGGCAAAGTCCCCCTTCACCAGCTCTTCGATGCGGCCGATGAGCAGGGGCGAGAGCACGTCATAGCCGATGGACAGCAGCATCACCCCAAAGGCCAGGGCAAACTGGCCCCGGTAGGGCCTGGCATAGGCCAGCAGGCGGCGGATGATCTCCCGGTCGGGCATGTTGCGCTCAAAGCCCATGGAGGTCTTTTTGTCCTTTTCCAGCACAAAGGCGGCCAGGAGAATCACGGTGAACACGCCGATGGCGGCGCCCACAATCAGAACCGGCAAATACTCAGGCATGGTGGGCACCTCCCTCCTCCTCCAGCGACTGGAGCTCCACCATGGTCCGGTAGGCCGGGCAGGTGGCCAGAAGCTCCTCATGGCTGCCCCAGGCCAGGAGTCTGCCGTTTTGCAGGAAGAGCAGCAGGTCCATGGACCGGATGGTGGAGATCCGGTGGGCGATGAGAATGGTGGTCTTCCCCGCCCGGGTATGGCGGAGATTTTCCAGAATGTGCTCCTCGGTGGCGGTGTCCACGGCGGAGACAGAGTCGTCCAGAATCAGCACGGGGGCGTCCTTCAACAGGGCCCGGGCGATGGAAATGCGCTGCTTCTGCCCGCCGGAGACCGTGACCCCCCGCTCGCCCAGGACGGTATCATAGCCCTGGGGGAACTGGCGGATGTTGTCGTCCACGTCCGCCAGGGCGGCGGATTCGGCCAGGCGGCCGGCATCCAGGGTGACGCCGGAGAAGCCGATGTTGTTGGCAATGGTGTCAGAGAAGAGGTAGTTGTCCTGGGGCACGTAGGCACAGGCCCGGCGCAGGGATTCGATGGTCACGTCGTTGACGTCGTGGCCGTCCAGGAACAGGGTGCCCCGGTCCACGTTATAGGTGCGCAGAATCAGGTCCACCAGGGTGGTCTTGCCCGCCCCGGTGCGGCCCACCAGGCCCACATGGGCCCCGGCGGGGATGGTAAAGGTCAGGTCCTCCAGCACGGGGCGGTCGGTGCCGGGGTAGGTAAAGCTGAGATGGTCAAAGCGGATCTCCCCCGCCACCCGGTCCAGGGGCTGGGCGGAGGGGGCGTCCTTCACGTCCGGCACCTCGTCCAGCAGCAGGCTGATCCGCTCCAGGGAGGCCTTGCCCCGGGAGGTCATATCGATGAGCTCTGACACCGCCATCACTGGCCAGATCACCGCGGTGAAATAGCCGATAAACTCCACCAGCTGGCCGGCGTTGAAGGTGCCCCGCCAGACCAGATAGCCGCCGTAGCCCAGAATCACCAGGATGACGCTCTCCACAAAGAACATCACCAGCACCCGCAGCAGCACGGAGGCCTGGGTATGCTCAATGTTGGCGGTTTCGTTGTCCCGGTTCAGCTTTTCAAAGGCCAGCAGTTCCCGGGCCTGGGTGACAAAGGCCTTGATCACCGCGATGCCGGAAAAGCTCTCCTGGCTGAAATCGGAGAGCTTGGAGAAGGCCTCCTGGCGGACGTCCCACTTTTTCATCATGTACCTGCCCAGCACCGTGGCCGAGGCCAGCAGCAGGGCCGTGGGGATCATGGACAGCAGGGTGAGCAGCCAGTTCATGCGCAGCATCTTCCACACTGCCAGCACCCCCAGGAGCAGAGCGTCAAAAAACATCATCACGCCCCAGCCGAAGCACTCCTGAACGGTGTCCAGGTCGTTGGTGAACAGACTCATCAGACTGCCCACCTTGTTGTGCTGGTAGTAATTCTGGCTCAGATGCCGGGCGTTGTCAAACATCCGGTTGCGCAGGTCCTCCTCGATGCGGATGCCCGCGCCGAAGAACATCACCCGCCACAGAAACCGGCCCGCCACCATGGCAAAGATAATGCCCACCATGGGCAGGAGGATCCGGTCCAGCAGGAAGGGCATATCAAAGGCCACCCGGCTGCCCCGGTAGTCCACCGTGCCGGCGTTGACCCCGTTGATCACCATCTGATACAGGTTTGGAATGCGCAGCTGCAGATAATCCACCGTGACCAGAGACAGCAGGCCCAGCAGCAGCCGCAGGGCGTGGATCCGGTAGTAACGGTTGATGTGCTTGCCGAAGATCAAGGCGACACCTCCCTTCACAAAAAGTGAAGAATTTATGGATATTCTACCCATCTGTCCCCCCTTTGTCAACCGCATTTCTGGTCAAAGAGGGGAAAATGGACGGCTGTGGTTGACGCAGCGGGCTTTGGGTTGTATAATGCACAATAATACTACCAAGCAAGGAGGTAATTCCTATGTGTCCAGGACTGGATACCATCTGCGTCCAGGGCGGCTACCGTCCAGGCAACGGCGAGCCCCGGCAGATTCCCATTGTACAGAGTACCACCTTCCAATATGCCACCGGAGAGGATATGGCCAAGCTCTTTGACCTGGAGGCCAGCGGCTACTTTTACAGCCGGCTGCAAAACCCCACCTGTGACACCGTGGCTGCCAAGATCTGCGCCCTGGAGGGCGGCACCGCCGCGATGCTCACCGCCTCCGGCATGGCCGCCAGCTTTTTTGCGGTGTTTAACATCGCCTCCTGCGGGGACCACGCGGTGGCCTGCTCCACCATCTACGGCGGCACCTATAATCTCTTTGCCGTGACCATGAAGCGCATGGGCATTGACTTTACCTTTGTCTCCCCCGACGCCAGCGACGAGGAGCTGGAGGCCGCCTTCCGGCCCAACACCAAGCTGGTCTTTGGCGAGACCATTGCCAACCCCGCCCTGCGGGTGCTGGATTTGGAGCGGTTTGCCCGGGCTGCCCACGCCCACGGGGTGCCCCTGATTGTGGACAACACCTTTGCCACCCCGGTGAACTGCCGTCCCTTTGACTTCGGCGCGGACATTGTGATCCACTCCACCACCAAGTATATGGACGGTCACGGCAGCGCCGTGGGCGGCGCCATTGTGGATTCCGGCAAATTTGACTGGACCCGCTGGCCCGACAAGTACCCCGGTCTGTGCACCCCCGACGAGAGCTACCACGGGGTGACCTACACCCAGCGCTTCGGCCTGGAGGGGGCCTATATCACCAAGGCCACCGCCCAGCTGATGCGGGACTTCGGCGCCATCCAGAGCCCCCAGAGCGCATATCTGCTGAACCTGGGGCTGGAATCCCTGCACATCCGGATGAAGCGCCACTGCGAAACCGGCCTGGCCGTGGCCAAGTACCTGGCCCAGAGCCCGGACGTGAGCTGGGTGTGCTACCCCGAGCTGCCCGACCACCCCGACCACGCCCTGGTAAAAAAATATCTGCCCAAGGGCAGCTGCGGCGTGATCAGCTTTGGGGTAAAGGGCGGCAGGCAGGCCGCCGAGCGGTTTATGCGGAGGCTGAAGCTGGCCGCCATTGAGACCCATGTGGCCGACGCCAAAACCTGCTGCCTGCACCCGGCCTCCACCACCCACCGGCAGATGAACGACGAGGAGCTGCTCAGCGCCGGGGTCAGCCCGGATCTGATCCGGCTGAGCTGCGGGCTGGAGGACGCCGCCGACCTGATTGCCGACCTGGAGCAGGCCCTGGCAGGGGCCCGGGCTTAACCCCGGCTGCACGCCCCGGTGCAAAAGAAACCGGCACGCTGCAAACAGTGCGTTTGCAGCGTGCCGGTTTTTCGGGCTTTATCGGTATTGGATGCGCAGGCCCTTGACGGTGAGGGGGTTGATCTGGGCCACCACCCGGTCGCCCACGGCGCAGTCGATGTCAGTGACGTCCACCACCGCGTGGACCATGCCCACATGGCCCAGGACCCGGCACTTTTGGTCGTTGACGCTGACCAGGATCTTGTGGGGGAAGAACAGGTTTTTGATGTGGTGCAAAATGCCCCGCAGGCTGTCACGCAGGCGGAAGAGATCGTTCTCCCGCTGGGCCGCAAAGCCGTTATACCAGCCCAGACCGATGATGGCGGTGCGGGTTTGCTCCCGGGCCTTGAAGCCCGCCCCGTAGCCCACGGTGTGGCCCTTGGGGATCCACCGCAGCTCCTCCACGGTACACTCGGCATAGCCGATCTTTTTGAGACTGAGCTTGCTTTGGAAGCAGAGCCGGCCCAAAAACGCGGAGCCGATGCGCACCCCGTCCATGTGCATATCGGGATACTTGAGGAAGGCCGAGGAGTTGCAGCAGTGGGCCATGCCGGTTTCGTACCCGGCCTTTTGCAGCCGGTCCACCAGGGCGGTGAACAGCTCAAACTGCTTGCGGGTGGCCTTTTCGCTGCAGAAGGCGGAGTGGAAGTGGGTGTAGATGCCGCTGACCGCCAGGTTTTTCATATACTCGTACAGAGAGATGATCTTGTCTGCGTCCTCGGGCAGGAAGCCGTAGCGGCCCATGCCGGTGTCAATGCAGATGTGCACCTCGGCCACGGTGGCCCGCTCGGCCGCAATGGCGTTGACCGCCACGGCGGTCTCGTAGGAGCCGATGGCGAGTATCACGTTTTGGTCCAGCAGGGCGTTGATCTCGTGGGGGTCCGCCGTGGAGCGGAGCATCAAAATGGGCGCGTCGGCATACTCCTCCCGCAGGTGGGAGGCCTCTCTGAGCTCGGTTACCGCAAAGCGGTCAATGCCGTTTTCCCACAGCAGCCTCGCCATGGGCAGCAGGCCCAGACCGTAGCCGTTGCCCTTCAGCACCCCCCAGATGGGGGTATCCCCGGCAAAGCGCCGTATGGCCTGGATGTTATGAATGAGCGCGTCCCGCTCCACCACATATGCTTTCATGGCAGTCCCTCACAATCAATTGGATTTTGGGGTAGTTTGGGCTTATTTGCCCCGGTTTTTGATCAGGTAGACCCGCTTGCGGACCTCTTTGAACACAGAGGTGGATTTTTCAATGGTGTTGTACCAGAAGCGGCTGAGCACCAGGTCCATCTCGCCCACAAACTCGGTATAGTCGCCGTTGAAGCCCCGCTTAAACTTGACCAGGCCGTAGAGGGGGTGATCCTCTCCCACGTCGCCGGGAACGCCCCGGAAGTCGTACACCCGGCAGTTTTTCTCCACCGCCCAGCGGATCATCTGCCACTGGAGCAGATAGTTGGGCATATAGTTGCGGTCCTCATTGGAGCTGGCCCCGTAGAGATACCAGACCTTATCGCCGTACCAGATGGCCAGGGTGCCGGCAATGGCCTTGCGCTTGGTGGTACCGTCGGGCTGGGGCTCGTCGATAAAGGCCATGTACAGCCGGGCGTGCTCGCCCAGGTTGTCAAGGATGTCGGCAAAATACTCCGGCTGGCGGGTGACAAAGCCGTCCCGGACGCCGGTGGTGAGCATGAGCCGGCCAAACTCCGGCACCATCTCCTTGCCGCAGATCTCCACCTGCACCCCCTTGCGGATGGCCAGACGGATGTTGTAGCGGGTCTTCTGGTGGAAGGAGGCCAGAAGCTCGTCCTCGGTGCGGCCGTTCAGGTACAGGCGGAACACATACCGGGGCTGGATGGCCTCAAACTTTTCGCCGCCGGACTTCAGTTCAAAGCCGTAGCGGAGCATATAATCGGTAAAGGCGGTTTCGGAGGAGGGAATATCGGGGTCGATTTTGAACACATAGGCCTTGAACTCCTTGGCCAGTGCCTTGGCCGCGGCGTAGAGCTCGTCCATGGTGGCGTAGTCGTCAATGTCGCAGACGGGGCCGCGGCTGGCGTACATCATGGCCCTGCCAAAGCCGGGCATCTTGCGGATCAGCACAGACAGCGTGCCCTTGATGCGGCCGTCCTCCCCCCGGCAGGCAATGGCCCGCCAGGTCCAGGCAGATTTCTGCTTGGCCCAATAGGAGCTCTGGGCAAAGTTGCCCTTGGGGTGCCCCTGGACAAACGCCTCGTATTCCGCCAGGGTTTTTTCGGTAATGATTTCAGTCATGGTATTGGCGCAATCTCCCTTATACTTATACTGTTATCTACTGTACCACAAAGCGCGCTGTTTTGCAAGGGGAAAGTCACGGCGGCGGGAGATTTCCCCGGAATTCCTATTGACTTTCTGTGAAAAATATAGGATAATGGTCTGACCAATTTTCAGATACTGTGATGGAGGCACGTACGATGAATCGTCTTCTTCTGATCATGAACCCCTGCGCCGGCATGAAAAAGGCCAATCCCCAGCTGACCGACATTCTCTCGGTCTTTGGCAAGGCGGGCTATGAGTGCCTGGTGTTTATGACCCAGCGCCGGGGGGATGGGGTGGAAATCGCCGCAAAATATGCCAACCAGGTGGATCTGGTGGTGTGCATCGGCGGCGACGGCACCTTTAACGAAACCATCTCCGGCGTGTGCCGGGCGGGCTCCGACACCCCCATCGGCTATATCCCCGCCGGCTCCACCAACGACTTTGCCGCCAGCCTGAACCTCTCCAAGCATGTGGTCCACGCCGCCCAGGACATTGTGGACGGCGAGCCTGTGGCCTTTGACGTGGGCCGGTTCCAGGATCGTTATTTTACCTATGTGGCCTCCTTTGGGGCCTTTACCAAGGCCTCCTATGCCACCTCCCAAAACGTGAAAAACGCCCTGGGCCACCTGGCCTATGTGCTGGGGGGCATCAAGGAGCTGTCCAGCATCCGCAGCTACCACCTGTGGTCCATCCTGGACCACGACCAGGTGGTGGAGGGGGAATATATCTTCGGTGCCATCAGCAACTCCACCTCGGTGGGGGGCATCCTGACCCTGGACCCCAAGCTTGTGGACATGAACGACGGCCAGTTTGAGCTGCTGCTGGTGAAGTCCCCGGAGAATCTCAGCTCCCTGGCGGAGATCGTCCGGGCGCTGAGCGTGCAGGACTACTCCTCCCCCATGCTCACCTTCCACACCGCCCGCCACCTGCTAGTGGAGGCCGACCCCCAGATGGACTGGACCCTGGACGGTGAATACGCCCCGGGCAGCGACCGCATCGAGATCGAAAATCTCCACAGCGCGGTGCGGATCATTGTGGGCAGGGACCAGTAAGCCATGCAGAACACCACGCTGTGCTACCTGGAGCGGGAGGGCTGCTACCTGATGCTCCACCGGGTGAAAAAAGAGCAGGACGCCAACCGGGACAAGTGGATCGGCATCGGCGGCCACTTTTTGGAAAACGAGAGCCCCGAGGACTGCGTCCGCCGGGAGGTGCTGGAGGAGACCGGCCTGCGTCTCACCCGCTTCCGCTATTGCGGGCTGGTCACCTTTGTCTCTGACCGGTGGGAGGGGGAGTATATGCACCTGTTCCACGCCGATGGCTTTACCGGCAGCCTGACCGACTGCGACGAGGGGACCCTGGAGTGGGTGCCCAAGGCCAAAATGGCCCTGCTGCCCCAGTGGGAGGGCGACAAGCTCTTCCTGGGGCTGATGGAGCAGGGCGGCCCCTTCTTCTCCCTGAAGCTGTGCTATGAGGGCGAGCGCCTTGCCGCCGCCTGGCTGAACGGGAAGCCCATGTAAAAAAAACGCCAGCTCTGCCCGGGAGGCAGGGTTGGCGCTTTTTTTGTGCCGGTTATTCGCTCATGTCCGTGTCCGGCTGGATCTGGAACTGATATTCCGGGTATGCCTTGGCCAGCTCCAGGGTAAGCTGTTGGCAGAAGGTCTCCCGGTCCCGGACGGAGAAGTCGATCACCGTGTCAAACCGGATGACCCGGCCGCTGAGATAGAAGCCATGCAGCTGCAGCACCTCGGGGTGGGACATGACCCGGCGGCGGATGTCCTGGGCCAGGACGGCAGCCTGGTCGTCGGTGGTGTTGACGGAGTAGACGCTGATGCCCGTGAGGAAAACCCCCAGCTCCCGGGCGACCTTGTCGGTGATGGCCCGCTCCAGGGTGTCCAGCTCTCCGGCGGTGAGGGTGTCGTCCACCTCGATGTGGATGGAGCCCATGTAGCTCTCCGGGCCGTAGCTGTGTAAAATGAGATCGTAGGCCCCGTGGACCTGGTCAAACGCACACACGGCGGCCTTGACCGCCCGGGCCACCTCCGGCTCCACCCGCTGGCCCAGGATCTGGGAGAGGGTGTCGCGGAGCATCTCCACGCCGGACTTGAGAATGAACAGGGAGATCACCGCGCCCAGCCAGGCCTCCAGCGACAGGCCCCAGAGCAGGAAGACGACCGCTGCCGCCAGGGTGGAGGCGGAGATGATGGAGTCGTTCAGCGCGTCCTTGCCGGAGGCGGTGAGGGCGTCGGACTTGACCTTTTTGCCTGTGGCGGAGACGTAAAGCCCCAGCAGGATCTTCACCACCACTGCCACCGCCAGGATCACCAGGCTGACCGTGGTGTAGGACGGGGTTTCGGGGTGGAGAATCTTTTTGACCGACTCCACCAGGGCGGTGACGCCGGCGTACAGGACGATGACGGAGATCAGGGCTGCGCTGATATACTCCACCCGGCCGTGGCCGTAGGGGTGCTTTTTATCCGGCCTCTTGCCCGCCAGGCGGGCGCCCACAATGGTGATCACCGAGGAAAGCGCGTCGCTGAGATTGTTCACCGCGTCCATGGTGACGGCAATGGAGGACGTGAGCATGCCCACGGCGGCCTTGAAGCCCGCCAAAAACAGATTTGCCAGAATGCCGAGGATGCTGGTGCGAATAATCACTTTTTGCCTTTGCATCCGGATTCCTCCTTTCTTTCCGGGATATTGTACCCCACCCGGGGCCGGAACGCAACCCCTGTTTTGCCCCGAAACCGGGTTTTTCGGAAAATGCTTGCATTCCACCGGGAGATTTGGTATAGTGTACATTATAATATAGAATTCCGGGGCCAATCGCCCCCCAGGAGGTGCTTCCATGGCGGAATATCTGACCAGCAGGACCAATCCCTATCTGCAGCAGGTGAAGCGGCTGATTTCCAGCCGGAAGGACCGCTATGCCCTGGGCCGGTTTGTGGCCGACGGGCCCAAGCTGGTGGACGAGGCCATCCGCTGGGGACTGCGGCCGGAGGCTGTGCTGGTGCGGGAGGATCTGGATTACCCCGTGCCGGAGGGCGTGCGCCACATCCGGGTCCCCGCCCGGCTGATGGCCGACATCTCCCGGATGGACACCCCCCAGGGGGTGCTGGCCGTGTGCCCCATGCCTGCCCGGGCCCCGGCCCGGCCGGTGCCCGGCTGCCTGATTCTGGACGGAATTCAGGACCCGGGAAATCTGGGCACCATTTTGCGCACCGCCGACGCCTTTGACGTGCCGGTGTTCCTCTCTGACGGCTGCGCCGACCCCTACAGCGAAAAGACCGTGCGGGCCACCATGGGGGCAGTGTTCCGCTCGCCCCCGGTGCAGGCCTCTGCCCAGACCCTGCTGGACGGGTGCCGGGCCGCGGGGATCCCGGTGTGCGTCACCGCCCTGACCGGGGCGGCCAAGGACATCCGCCGGGTGGCGCTGGAACAGTGCGCCACGGTGATCGGCAGCGAGGGCAGGGGCGTCAGCCCCCTGTGGCTGCAGGCGGCAGACCTGGCCGCGGTGATCCCCATGGAGCCCCGGTGCGAGAGTCTCAACGCCGGGGTGGCCGCTGCCATCGTGCTGTGGCAGCTGAGGGCAGGCCGATGAAGGAGAACTGGATTTGGCTGGCCGGGCGCAAGGGCATCGGCCCGGTGCGGGCCCGGAAGCTGCTGGACAAATTTCCCGGGGCGGAGGGCCTGTTTCTGGCCTCCCCCGCAGACTACCGCAAGGCCGGCTGCACCGATGCCCAGGTGCAGGCCCTGGACGACAAGGATCTGACCGAGGCCAAGGCCATCCTGGCCCGGTGTGAGCAGCTGGGAATCCGGGTGCTCACCCTGGCAGACGACGACTACCCCGCCGCCCTGCGGCAGATTCCCGATGCGCCGGTGGTGCTGTACTGCAAGGGCCGGCTGCCGGAGCTGGAGCAGCTGCTCAGCATCGGCATTGTGGGCAGCAGGAAGGCCTCCCCCGCGGGGCTGGACAGCGCCATGACCTTTGCCTACCAGCTGGGCCGCAGCGGCGCGGTGACGGTAACGGGCCTGGCCCGGGGCATCGACACCGCCGCCGCCCGGGGCGCCCTGCGCTCCGGCGGGCCGGTGATCGGCGTGCTGGGCTGCGGCATCGACCAAATCTACCCCCGGGAGAACGAGGCGCTCTACGCCCAGGTGGCGGAGCAGGGCTGTCTGCTTTCGGAATACAGCCCGGGCACCCCGGCGCTGAGCCCCCACTTCCCGGCCCGGAACCGGATCATCAGCGGCCTGTGCGACGGCATCCTGGTGGTGGAGGCCTCCATCCAGAGCGGGGCCCTGATCACCGCCCGCACCGCCCTGGATTACGACCGGGACGTGTTCGCCCTGCCCGGCAGCCTGCACAACCCCAACTGCGCAGGCTGCAACCTGCTGCTGCGCCAGGGCGCCGGCCTGGTGATGGACGGGGCGGAGATTGCCACAGAGTACCTGTGGCGCTACCCCGATACCCTGGAGCCCTGCGCCGACCCCCTGCCTGAGGAGCCCACTGCCCCCCAGCCGGAGGCTGCGCCGGAGCCCACACCCCCGCCGGAGCCCCCTGCCCCGCCGGAGGAGGATCTGGAGCAGGCGGTTGACCCGGAGCCGGAGCCCCCGGCGCCTGTGGATCTCAGCGGCCTGGCTGGGGAGCTCACCGACACCCAGATGCTCCTGCTGGAGCTGCTGGCCCGGGAGTGCGGGCCCCTGCCCCTGGAGCTGCTGACCGACCGCAGCGGCCTGCCCCCCGCCAGAACCATGACGGAGCTCACCATGCTGCAGATCAAACACTACATTCGCGCCCTGCCCGGGCGGCGTTACGCCCTGGACGAGGGAATACAATAGCAGGAGGTTTATTCATGGCAACGCAAGCCCCGAATCTGGTCATCGTGGAGTCCCCCTCCAAGGCGAAGACCATCGGTAAATATTTAGGTCCGGACTACCAGGTGAAGGCCTGTATGGGCCATCTGCGGGATCTGCCCAAGAGCACCATGGGCGTGGATCTGGACCACGACTTCACCCCGGACTACCAGCCCATGGCCGCCAAGGCGGACCTGATCAAAGAGCTGAAATCCGCCGCCGCCAAGGCCGAGACCGTCTATCTCGCCACCGACCCGGACCGGGAGGGCGAGGCCATCAGCTGGCACATCAAGGAGCTGCTGAAGCTGCCCGAGGAGAAGACCAAGCGGGTCACCTTTAACGAAATCACCCGGGGGGTGGTCACCAAGGCCATCGCCCAACCCAGAGACATCGACATGGATCTGGTGGATGCCCAGCAGGCCCGCCGGATTCTGGACCGGATTGTGGGCTATCAGCTCTCTCCCCTGCTGTGGCGCAAGGTCCGCAGGGGCCTGTCCGCAGGGCGGGTCCAGTCTGTGGCCACCCGGCTGGTGGTGGAGCGGGAGAGAGAGATCCGGGCCTTTGTGCCCGAAGAGTACTGGTCCCTGGACGTGGAGCTGGGCTGCCTGGGCAAGCCGGGCACCTTTACCGCCCACTACTACGGCAGCCCCAAAAAGCGCACCCTGGAAAACGAGACCCAGGTGCTGGCCGTGGTGCAGGACGTGGAGGGCCAGCGCTTTACCGTAGAGAGCATCAAAACCGCGGAAAAGCGCCGCTCCCCTGCCCCGCCCTTCATCACCTCTACCCTGCAGCAGGAGGCCTCCAGAAAGCTGAACATGACCCCCAAGCGCACCATGGCCATTGCCCAGCAGCTGTATGAGGGCGTGGATCTCACCGGCCACGGCACCCAGGGTCTGATCACCTATATGCGTACCGACTCCCTGCGGCTGTCTGACGAGGCCCTGTTTGCCGCCCGGGACTTTATCCGGGGCAGGTACGGCCCGGCCTATGTGCCCGACAGCCCCCGGCGGTACAAATCCAAAAACAACGCCCAGGACGCCCACGAGGCCATCCGGCCCAGCAACGTGGCCCTGGACCCGGAATCCATCCAGGCGGATCTCACCCGGGACCAGTACCGGCTGTACAAGCTGATCTGGAGCCGGTTTGTGGCCTGCCAGATGGCCAACGCCGTGTATGACACCGCCACCATCGAGACCAGCTGCCGGAGCCATGTGTTCCGCTCCAACCACCAGAGTCTGAAATTCTCCGGCTTTTTGGCCCTGTACGAGGAGGGCCGGGACGACGACAGCCAGGAGGTGCTGGACGCCCTGCCCGAGCTGAAGCAGGGCGAGCAGGTGCAGCACCTGTCCTCCAAGCGGGAGCAGCACTTTACCCAGCCCCCCGCCCGCTACACCGAGGCCACCCTGGTGAAGGCCATGGAGGAGAAGGGTGTGGGCCGGCCCTCCACCTACGCCTCCATTGTCTCTACCATCCAGGACCGGGAGTACGTGGTGAAAAAGGACAAGCGGCTGGAGCCCACCCCCCTGGGCGAGGTGGTCACCCAGCTGATGATGGACCGGTTCAGCGACGTGATCGACGTGGAGTTCACCGCCGGCATGGAGCATAAGCTGGACGAGGTGGAGGCAGGCAAGCTGCCCTACAAGCAGGTGCTGCGCGACTTTTACACCGGCTTCCACCGGGAGATGGAAAACGCCGAGGAGGCCCTGAAGGACACCCGCATCAAGATCCCCGAGGAGGTCACCGACGAGATCTGCGAGGTCTGCGGCCGGAATATGGTGGTCAAGTTTGGCCGCTTCGGCAAGTTCCTGGCCTGCCCGGGCTGGCCGGAGTGCAAAAACACCAAGCCCATTGTGGAGCATATGCCCGGCCGCTGCCCCCAGTGCGGCGCCGGGATGCTGAAGCGCAAGTCCAAGCGGGGCTTTGCCTATTACGCCTGCGAGACCGGCCAGGAGTGCGGCTTTATGACCTGGGACGTGCCCACCGACCAGGACTGCCCCGCCTGCGGCCAGACCATGTTCAAGCGCTCGGGCCGGGGCCGGATGAAGCCCTTCTGCATCAACCCCAAGTGCGAGAACTTCCTGCCCGAGGACCAGCGGGGTTATTACCGCAAGAAGGACACCGCCGCCGAACAGCCGGACCAGGCCGCCCAGGCAGCCCCCGCCGCCGACCAGCCCGCAGCCAAGAAGCCCGCAGCCAAGAAGACTGCGGCCAAGAAGACTGCGGCCAAGAAGACTGCGGCCAAGAAGACCACCACGAAAAAGACGGCGGCCAAAAAGACCACCGCCGAGACAACCGCCGCCAAAAAGACCGCCACCAGGAA
>CAMOKD010000055.1:0-15456 GCA_946617435.1 uncultured Clostridia bacterium
AGAAATATAAAACTGCGACGGCTGCAGCTCCCACAGCTTCCAATCCGGTGTCATACGCATTCTCCTGTCAGTCGTTTTTTCAACTTTACTTCGTCACATCGCAGGGCCATACCAAGGCTGTGATACCCCGAACACAACAGGGTATCATGGAGTATAACGGGGCGTGAAACCTTGCGCTCAGGCCGTCTCGCACACGCATCCCAGCCCGCGTCAATTTTACTGCATCTGCGTGGAACATGTCAAGGCTGATTGTAAAGCATTCGGCTATGTGTCCGTATCTTTGGACAGGTCCGGGAAAGCGACAAAAATGGTATTGACATTCCTTTGGCCGTGATGTATATTTAAGATGCTCATAGAACATTTGTTCCATCACGTGCACGGAGGAAGCTTTTTATGCGATGTATATTTAAGATGCTCATAGAACATTTGTTCCATCACGTGCACGGAGGAAGCTTTTTATGCAGCGAAAAGACATTGCGCCGGCCCGGGCTGCCGGGATCGAGGCCTTCATCAACGACTACTGCAACCGGCATGGCCCAGCCCCGTCCATGCAGGAGATCGCAGACGGGCTCGGTCTCGGGAAAACCACCGTGTTCTATCATCTCAAGCGCATGGAGGAGGAAGGCCGTGTCGAGTCCCGCGGCCATCGCGGAGTCTACACAACCCGGCAGCTTGCCAACCGCGGCAGCGAGGTCCCGATCCTGGGCTCTGTGGCCTGCGGCACACCCCTGTTCGCAGAGGAGAACATTGAGGACTACGTCCGGCTGCCGGAGTCTCTCTTCGGCAGAGGGGAGTTCTTCTTCCTGCGGGCCCGCGGGGTGTCCATGATCGAAGCCGGGATCGACAACGGCGATCTGGTCCTGTTCCGCAGGCAGGAGACCGCCTGGCCCGGGGAGCTGGTCCTGGCGCTGACCAGGAACAAAACCGAATCCACGCTCAAGCGCTATTACCCGGAGCCCGAGCAGGGGCGGGTCCGGCTGCACCCGGAGAATCCGGAATTGGATGAGATCTATTTTCCCATCGACGATTTCGCAATCCAGGGCGTGGCCGTCAAAGTCATCAAAGATATCAAGTAAGGAGAAGACGGTGATCAAGCCGCTGACGGACGAACAGCTGAAGGACCTGCTGGAGGCCGCCGACGATGACCCCGATTACGGGAATCTGATCAAGCTGGTGGCCCTTACGGGACTGCGGGAATCCGAGGCCCTCGGTCTGACCTGGGACTGAGTGAACTTCAAGCGCGGGACGATCCTGATCGAGAAGCAGCTGCTGAAGCGGCCCCTGAAGGACGGCGGCATCTGTTTTTCCTCTCCGAAGAACAGCAGGGCACGGTCCATCATGCCCGCGCCATACGTCATGGAAGTCCTTGAGGCGCAGCGGAAGATGCAGGAGCGATACAAGAAGATCGCAGGCAGTTGCTGGGAGGACTGGAAGGACGAGGCACGGCCGAAGTGCCGGCTGGTCTTCACGACCATCACGGGCTCGTATATCAGTCCCGGTACCATGCGCGTCCACTTCAAGAAGCTGGCCCAGGAGATCGGCTGCCCGGAGGCCCGGGTCCACGACCTGCGGCACACCTACGCGATGGTCTCCCTGGAGAACGGGGATGACATCAAAACAGTCCAGGGCAACCTGGGTCACGCCACCGCGGCCTTCACTCTGGACGTCTACGGCCACGTCTCGGACCGGATGAAGAAGGAAAGCTTCTCCCGTATGGAGGAGTTCCTCCGCGCCTTGACCGTCACCGCGCCGGAAGAAGGCGCTGACGGAACGGACAAAGGCTCCGGCTGAGCCATCCCGCCGCAAATTCTTGACCGCAGACCCAAAATAAAAAAATCGGCCTCTCAGCCGAAAAAAAGATTGTTGCCCGACCTACCGCGGATCAGAAAACGCCTCTGATCACTCCGCAGAAGGGGCCTCCGATCCGGCAAAAAAAAACGGCCGATCGGCCCTGTGCGGAGGCCTCAGAAGAGGTGCCCCGAAAAAGTTTTAGGGTCAAATAGAGGGTCAACATTTTCAGGCAAAAAATATTCATCCATTTTGGCCCCGAAAACGGGCCAAAATAGGGACAAACCCCGCAAAACGCTGCAAAAAAGGGAAAACAGGTCATTTCCGAAGAAATTGACCTGTTTTCCTTGGCAGCGGGTGAAGGATTCGAACCCTCACAAACGGAGTCAGAGTCCGGTGTGCTACCATTACACAAACCCGCTATCGTGCGCTCATCTCTGACATTTCGCAAGCGCAGATATTATTATACACATTTTTCCCGGATTGTCAAGTGCTATTTCAGAAAAACTGAAAAACTTCCGCAGAATTTCTCCGACAGGGCGATGGCGCACGTGGAGAGCCGGTTTCCAGCGAAAAAACAAGTTGATTCTTGCGTCTTCTGCTGGTATACTCAAGCCGGACAGCAGCTGCAAGCCGCCGGGCTTCGATGCTGACAATCACCGGCAAAGGGGCGGATCGGATGACACAGAAATATTGGAGGGGCTGCTTGATTGCCCTGTGCGCAATGGTACTGGCCCTGGCGGCTGCCACCCTGTGGCTGCTGGGCCGGCTTGCTCAGACCAGACAGGCTCTGGATCGGGCTTTGGCAGCCCAAGCGGTTTCGCCCCCGGGCACTGCGGCCTCCCCCCTGCCCCGGGACGATCCGCAGGCGGCAGACCAGCAGGCCGCGATTCAGGCCGCCCTGGACCGGCAGGCCGCGGAACAGGAGGCCTATCTGGCCCAGTTTAAGCGCTACAAAAATATCCTGACCCAGGATCAGGTGGAGCAGACTCTCTTTGGACAGCCGGTTTCTGCCCAGCGCAATGGGGAATACCGAATCGGCGTGAAAACCGCCGACGACGGAGATTGGCACGCAGTGCTCACCCTCTACCAGGTGCAGGAGGGCCGATACGTGCCCCTGCTGGTCTGCCCGGCGGTGATCGGCCGCAACGGAGCCGGCAAACAGGCGGAGGGGGACGGCAAGACCCCGCTGGGCACCTGGCAGGTGGGCCAGGCCTACGGCATCCTGGAGGACCCGGGCTGCGCACTGCCCTACACCCGGATCACCGAGGATCTGTACTGGTGCGCCACCGGAGCCAACGGTCTGTGGTACAACCGGCTGATCTCCGCCGCCGACGACCCGGAGGGCGACCGCAGCGAGGACGAGCATCTGATCGACTTCGGCCCGTGCTACCACTACCTGCTGGATCTGGGCTACAACGCCGCGGGTGTCCCCTATGCCGGCAACGCCATCTTTCTGCACTGCTGGGCCAGCCCGGACGGCCCTACCAGCGGCTGCGTCGCCATTGCAGAATCTGACCTGGAGCAAATACTCACCGCCATCACCCCAGGCACCACCATCACCATATACTAGGCACACGACGGCATCACAGTCCGCCCGGAGTGATTCCCCGGAGCCGGCACAGAAGTTCAGGGCGCGCTGCAAAATGAGTCGTCATTTTGCAGCGCGCCCTGTGTTTACTTCTTGGGAGTCAGCTTGCGCTTGTTGCCCTTTTCGTCCACCACCCAGGTGTTGTCAAGGTGCTGGGTCAGGCTGCGCTTCATCGCGTCTACATAGGCACGGCGGAGCACCGCCCGCTCCTGCTCCTCCTCGGGGGTCAGGCCCTCGGCCTTGGCCTTGCGGGCCAGCTGATTGATCCGATCAATTTGTGTCTGGTCCATTTGCTTACCCCACTGCCTCGGTGACGGTGGCCAGCACCTGGAGGGTGTCGGGATCCACCGCGTAAACCGTATCGGCGCTGCAGATGTACAGGTACTCCCCTGCCAGCATGGCACGGGCGTCATAGGGCATATAGTCCACCTGGAAGCTGCCCTTGGAGGTGAACTGCCCGTTTTCATAGCTGTACACCTCGTAGGAGTAGTCGTCCACGGCAAAGCCGATCAGGTTCCGCTGGGGATTGACCAGGATGGCCTTGTGGTTGTACAGCGCGTCGCTGTACTGCTCTTCCAGCTTGCTCTGGCCGGCCAGGTGCACGTTGGCCGGGTCGCTGACGTCAAACATGGAAAGCTGCAGGCCGGAGGACACCGCGTTTTCATCCACCGCCCGGCCGAAGCCGAAGAGCAACCCCTCCCCATAGGGATGGAGATAGTCGGACACGCCGGCCACCTCCAGCGCGCTGCACAGGGTGGGATTGGCGGGATCGGAGAGGTCAATGGTGAAGACCGGGTCAACGGTCTCGTAGGTGACCACATAGGCCACGTCATCCAGGAAGCGGACGGAGTAGATGGACTCGTCCTGGACCAGCTGATCCAGCAGGCCCACCTGGTTCAGGTCGCTGTCCAGGATGGTGACACGGTTGTTCCGGGCGTTGTCGTACCAGATGTAGTTGTCCCAGCCGTAGGTGGGATCGGTGTAGACGCTCCAGCTGTCGTCATAGGTGGTGGTGGCCAGGCGCAGATACCCGTTGTGTACGTCCATGGAGAACTGGTTCAGCAGGCTGCCGGTGACGCTGGCAGAGCCGGTGAGCTCCAGCTTGCCCTCTGCCACGGACAGGCGCTTGATTTCGGTAACGGTGCTGCGGCTGTGATCCACCACGGTGTACTGGGCCTCGGTATAGGGCTCGCTTTCGCCCTCGTTGTAGGCGGTCCGGGTGAGATAGAGGGCGTCAGCGTCCATATAGACGGTATCCGTGCCGTCGGTAAAGGCGCAGGAATCCAGCATGACCCCGTCGGAGAGCCGGATGGCGCTGACCACGGTGAAGGCCGTGGCGGAGGGGTTGGGGCAGAGAAACAGCCGTTCCGCTGCCAGGGGAGCAGCAGTGTCGTTGGTATACACGCAGGGGACAAAGTCGCTCTCGGCGCTGTCTTCCTCCAGCGTCCAGAGATAGCGGGTGGAGATCAAATAGACCACCCCGTCCAGAAGCCGGGCATCCTTGCCGTCACCGTCCTGGGCCAGATCTGCCAGGAGCTTGGGCGCGGCCTTGTCGGTGGTGTCATAGATGGCCAGGTGGGACTGGGTAGAGTCAAACCAGCCGCCGTCCTCCCCGGTGCCCCAGGTATCGGAATTGTAGCGCACGGCCACCCGGTTTTCCGCCACAAAGAGATCCTGGAGATAGCTGTAATGGTTGTCATCCCGGGGCAGGTTCAGGTCGGTGACAGAGACCCGGGCGGTGTCCGCTCCGGCGGCGGAGTAGATCTGCAGGCCGGACTCCCCCAGCACATAGATCCAGCTGCCGTCGGTCTTGACCACGTCGGCCTCGTCTACGCCGGGCACCTGGATGTTGGTGCCGGTGCCCTCAAGGCTGTCCTCGGCGGCAGCGGGAGCCTCAGTCTCGGCCTCCTCGGCCAGGTCCATGTCGCCCAGCCCTGCGGTGGGCGTGCGGTACACGTCTGTACGGTCACTGGCATCCAGGAACAGGCGAAGCACCTGCTCGTAGCTCTCTGCCGGGGTCACCTGGGCCAGGGGCGGGAGCTCAATATGCACACCCTGGGCCAGCTTCTCCGCCACGGCGGCAGGCTGGGAGTCGGCATTGGGATCGTTGACCGCAGGCGTATCGGACACAGTCGCGTCCGGTGTCTGGGGTGCGGGAGTGGAAGGCGCGGGCTGCGCGGGGGCGGCAGGGGCCGTGCAGGCGGCCAGCAGCACCAGCACCAGCAACAGCGCCGCAATGGCAGTACGTTTCATAGGTTGTTCCTCCTTTTGGAGCTTGATACTGTTAAGACGAGGAACCCGGACAATGGTTCCCGCCGTGAGGAAAAAAACCGGGCTCTGCGGCAGTGCTGCAGAGCCCGGCGACATGTACTTGATTATTCAGCTTCCTCTGCCAGGGCGGCAGCCTGCTCTTCCACAGTGGGCTCCAGCAGGGCGCGGATGGACAGGGAGATGCGCTTGTTCTCGGCGTCCACGTCGATGATCTTGGCATCGACCACCTGGCCGACGGTGAGCACATCCTCGGGCTTGCCGATCCGGCGGTTGGCGATCTGGGAGATGTGGATCAGGCCGTCCACACCGGGAACGATCTCTGCAAAGGCGCCGAAGGTCATCATCTTGACGATCTTGACGGGGGCCACGTCGCCCACGCTGTACTTGGCAGTGAACTGGTTCCAGGGGTTCATCTCCTCGGTCTTGTAGCCCAGAGAGATCTTCTTCTTTTCGGGATCCAGGGCGATGACATAGACGTCGATCACGTCGCCGACCTTGACCACCTCAGCGGGGTTCTTGATCCGCTGCCAGCTGAGCTCGGAAACATGGACCATGCCGTCCACGCCGCCGATGTCCACAAAGGCGCCGTAGGAGGTGAGGGACTTGACAGTACCGGTGTACTTCTTGCCGACCTCGATCTCGCTCCAGATCTTCTCCTGGGCTGCGCGGCGCTCTTCAGCGGCCACAGCACGGATGGAGCCAACCACGCGGCCGCCGCGACGCTCGCGGTTGACCTCGGTGATCCGCATTTTTACGGTCTGGCCCTTGAGCACCTCCAGGTCGCCGCCGCGGGCGATGCCGGAAGCAGAAGCGGGAATGAACACGCGGACGCCCTTCACGTTGGCCACCAGGCCACCCTTGTTGACGTCAACAATCTTGCCCTCAACAGGCTCTTTGCTCTCCATAGCAGCCTGCAGATCTTCCCAGACCTTGAGGCCGTCCAGCTTCTTCTTGCTCAGCTGTACGGTGCCCTCCTGATCGTTGACACGGACCACAAACACCTTGATCTCGTCACCGACCTTGAGTACATCCTCGGGCTTTGCGTTGGGATCTGCGCTGACTTCATCACAGGGGATATATCCGGCATGCTTAGTGCCCAGGTCAACTTGGACTTCGGTGGAGCCAATTGCGACAACGACGCCGGTGACCGTATCTCCTGTATTTAGAGTTTTGATACTAGCGTCAAGCAATGCCTCAAAGCTTTCCTCCGTTGCAGTATCTACTGTTTTGATTTCATCCATGGTTTGATTGACCTCCTTTATTATCCACGCAGGCGTCGATGCGCCCGCTGTGATGCCGATATAGCGTGCGGCTGAAAAATCCTGCCCGGCCAGCTCTGCCGCGTTGTCGATGAGCAGAACCCGGCTGCCCGCCGCGGCGCAGATGGCCGCAAGCTGGCGGGTATTGGAGGAGGATTTGTCTCCTACCACCAACATTGTGTCGCACATTTGTGCAAGCTGTGCGGCTTCGGTTTGTCGTTGTTCAGTCGCTTTGCATATTGTATCAAAAATTTTGCAGTTTGTACACTGTTTTTTTGTAATTTCCACGCATTTTTTCCATAATTTTTGTGTGCTGGTGGTCTGGCTTACCATCAGCAGGGGATAATGCGCTCTATTTTTATCTTCTAAGAGCCACTGCTCCAGCTCCAGGTCGGTTTCAAAGATCAAGGGCTCCCGGCACCAGCCGGCAATGCCGATGATTTCGGGGTGTGTGCGGGAGCCGATGATGATGACATGGCGGCCCTCCTCCTCTCCGGACTGGACCAGCCGGTGGATCCGCTCCACAAAGGGGCAGGTGGCGTCCACCACGGTCAGGGCCCTGGCACGCAGGGCATCGTACACCGCCCGGCCCACCCCGTGGGCGCGGATGATGACGGTGCTGCCGGGGGGGATATCCTCCACCCGAGAGATCTCGCGGACGCCCAGCGCCTCAAAGTGGGCCACCACGTGGCGGTTGTGGACAATGGGCCCCAGGGTGACCACGGCCCCGCCGGCGGCGGAGGCACGGTCTACGGTCTCTACTGCCCGGCGGACCCCAAAGCAGAACCCGGCGGTGCGGGCAAGGGTGACAGACATGGGTTTGTTCTCCTTTTCGGCTCAGTGGGACCCCAGGCGCTTTTGGGATTCGCCCAGGGCGTAGATCCGGCGCATCAGCTCCTCGGTGTGCTGCTCCAGCTCCTCTGCCCCCACCCGCTTGCCGGAGTACTCCGGGGTATAGGGCTCGCCGATGACGCACTTCACCGGCATAAAGGGCCTGCGGTTGTGGGTGAGGTAAATGGGCACCAGGGGCACCCCTGCCCGGTGGGCCAGCATCACCGCGCCGGACTTGGCGGCAACCTGCTTGCCGTGCTTGACGCGGGTGCCCTCGGGGAAGATCAGCAGGTTCTCCCCATTCTTCAGCACCCGCAGAGACTTCTTCACCGCGGCCACGTCAGGGTTGTCCCGGTCTACGCCGAAGGCGCCGAACAACGCCAGAAACTTGCCCAGCACAGGGGTGTCCATCACAGACTTTTTGGCCATGGTCCAGGGCAGCACCCGTTGGCGGGTGGCCAAAAAGACCCAGATGGGGTCCGCGAAGCCGGAGTGGTTGCAGCACCACACCGCCGGACCCTGGGGGATATTCTTGCGGCCATAGAAGCGGAATGGGTGATAAATCATAAAAGCCAGCCAGATGGGCCCGTAGACCAGGTAGTACAAAAAGGTCCTGCCCAGCATCCGGTTGGATTCTCTTTTCTTTTTGACAGGCTTCGGCTCGGGCTGGGCCCCGGACTGGGGGGCAAGCTCGGTTTGGGTGGTGGGGGCCATTATTCCTGCGCCTTCTTTCGGATGATTTCCTTGATCTCGGCGACCACCTGCTCGATGGTCATATAGGAGCAGTCCAGCACCTCGGCGTCGTCGGCGCACTTCAACGGAGCGATCTTCCGGGTCATGTCCGCCTCGTCCCGCTTGACCACGTCGGTGTAGACGTCTTCAAAGCGGACGTTCTCCCCTTTGTCGCACAGCTCTTGAAAGCGGCGCTGGGCGCGCACCTCGGCAGAGGCGGTGAGATAGATCTTCACCTGGGCGTGAGGCAGCACCACGGTGCCGATGTCACGGCCGTCCATCACCACATTGTGGGTCCGGGCCAGGCTGCGCTGCATCTCCAGCAGGTAGTCCCGCACGCAGGCCTGGGCTGCCACGCCGCTGGCCATGATGGACATCTCCGGGGTGCGGATCAGGTCGGTGACGTCGTCGCCGTTGAGAATCATATGCTGCAGGCCGTCGTCGCCGTAGCGCAGCTCGATATTTACATCGTCAATGCAGCGGCGGATGCCGTCGGTGTCCTTGGGACCGATGCCCATAAGGCTCATATGGTAGCCCACGGTGCGGTAAATGGCGCCGGTGTCTACATACAGATAGCCCAGATCCTGGGCCACCCGCTTGGCCATGGTGCTTTTGCCGGCCCCGGCAGGGCCGTCAATGGCGACGGAAATGTAACGTTCACTCATATTGGTATCACTCCTATGTCAATTGGGGGCCGGGCAGGCTTTGCCCAAGGGGCTTGCGCCCCGCCCCGGGGTTATTGTACGGCTGCCTGTGCAGCGGCGATGCCTGCCGCGTAGCCTGTGGCCCAGGCAATTTGCAGATTGAAGCCGCCGGTGTAGGCGTCTACGTCAATCAGCTCCCCGGCGAAGTACAGGCCGGGCACCAGCTTGCTCTGCATGGTTTTGGGGTCGATCTCCTTGACGGACACGCCGCCGGAGGTGACAATGGCCTCCTCCACCGGGCGCAGGCCGGAGATCTCCACCCGGAAATCCTTGGTCAGCTCCAGCAGCGTCCGGCGCTGCTCCCTGGTGACGGAGTTGACCCTTGTGTCACCGGGAATGCCGGACCGCTCCACCATGACAGGGATCATGGTTTTGGGATACAGGCCGGAAATGGCGTTTTCAAAGCTGCGGTTTTTGACGGCGGCAAAGTCCCGGAGGATCCTGGCATCCAGCTTTTCCCGGTCCAGGGCGGGCTTGAGGTCGATAGAGACCAGATAGTCGCGGCCCTGCTCCATATGGGCCGAGGCCGAGAGCACCACCGGCCCGGACAGGCCAAAGTGGGTAAACAGCAGCTCGCCAAACTCTTCAAACACCTTTTTGCCGGTGCTGTCCAGCAGGCGGAGATTGACGTTTTTCAGGGCCAGGCCCTGCATCCGGGCACACCAGGGCCCCCGCTCCACCATGGGCACCAGAGAGCCCACCGTGGGACTGACGCTGTGGCCCAGGGCCCGGGCCATGCGGTAGCCGTCGCCGGTGGAGCCGGTGGCGGGATAGGACCTGCCGCCGGTGGCCAAAATCACCGCCGGGGCAAACTCCTCCCCCCGGTCGGTGCGCACGCCGCTGACCCGACCCGCCCGGGTCAGGATCTCCAGGGCGCGGGCACGGCGAACCTCCGCCCCGGCATAGCCCAGGGCGGTTTTCAGGGCATCCACCACAGAGGCGGATTTGTCGCTCACCGGGAAGACCCGGTTGCCCCGCTCAATTTTGGTTTCACAGCCGTGGGATTCAAAGAACGTCACGGCGTCCTCCGGGGTGAAGCCCGAGAGGGCGGAATAGAGGAACCGGCTGCCATGGGGCACGTTTTTCAGCACCTCCTGCCAGGAGCAGTGATTGGTGAGATTACAGCGGCCCTTGCCGGTGATGTACAGCTTTTTGCCCAGGCGGTCGTTGGGCTCTAAGAGCAGAACCCGTGCCCCGGCATAGCCCGCCTGGATGGCGGCAAACATGCCCGCGGCCCCGCCGCCGATGACAATGACGTCGTATGGATTCATGGGTAATCTTCCTTCCGGGCCGGGGGACAGTCCTCCCCGGCCGTGAGCAGCGCCAGCTCGGCGGCGGTGAGCTCCCGCCAGGCGCCGGCGGCCAGCTCTCCCAACCGGATGGGGCCCTCGGCAACCCGCTTCAGCCGGGTCACGGTGAGGCCGGCGGCCTGGCACATCCGGCGGATCTGCCGGTTGCGGCCCTCGTGGATGGTGATTTCCAGCCAGGCAACCCCGTCCTTGGCCCAGTGCAGGCACACCTTGGGCGGGGCAATGGGTCTGCCGTCCAGCTCGATGGGGCGGGCCAGGCGTTTTTCTGCCCCGGCCCGGTAGCCGCTGACCCAGACGTGGTAGGTTTTTTCCACCTGGTGGCTGGGATGGGTGAGCCGGTAGGCCAGGTCCCCGTCGTTGGTCATCAGCAACAGCCCCTCGGAAAAGCGGTCCAGCCGGCCCACAGGGTACAGCCCGGACAGCTGGGGCGGCAGCAGGTCCATCACTGTGCGGCGGCCCTGCTCGTCCCGCCGGGTGGTGACAAAGCCCCGGGGCTTATACAGCACCAGGGTGTGCACTCCGCCGGTTTTGGGCAGCGGCTTGCCGTCCACCTCAATGCAATCGTCCGGCTCGGCCCGGTCACCCAGGACGGCAGGGCGTCCGTTCAACCGCACCCGGCCGGACCGGATCAGGTCCTCGGCCCCCCGGCGGGAGGCCAGGCCGGCGGCGGCTATGAGCTTTTGGATCCGTTCTGCCATGGGGCACCTCCGGGGTTGGGCCCGCCCTCAGGGTCCGATGGCAAGACCCGGGCGGTGCAGGGTATCTGAGGACAGGGGCAGGAAATAATCGTACAAGGCGCAGTGGTCCCGCCAGTCGTCGGGATCCCGGACGGTGACGCACACCAGCGTCCGGCCGCCCCGGCGCACCGCGCTGACCAGCAGGCGACCCGCCTGCCGGGTGTAGCCGGTTTTGACCCCAATGCAGCCCTCCACCTGCCAGAGCAGCTTGTTGTGGTTGGTGAGACTCCTGTCTCCCCGGATGGCAATGGTCTTGGTAGACACCACCTGGAGGAAGGTCTCGTTGCGCAGAGCCTCGCAGGTCAGAACCGCCAGGTCCCGGGCGGTGGAGTAGTTGCCCTCGCTGTCCAGCCCGTGGGGGTTGGCATAGTGGGTATGGGCCAGGCCCAGGTGCTTGGCGGTGTCGTTCATCTGGGCCACAAAGGCCTCCTGGCTGCCGGCGCAGGCCAGGGCAAGGGCCACAGCGGCGTCGTTGCCGGATTGGAGCATGAGACCGTAGAGCAAATCGTGGCCGCTGAGTTCCTCCCCGGGGCGCAGATAGAGCGAAGAGCCCTCTATCCCCACCGCCTGCTCCGGCACCCGGAGGATCGCGTCCAGGTCGCACTGCTGGCACACCAGCAGGGCGGTCATGATTTTGGTGGTGCTGGCCATCAGGCAGACCCGGTCAGGGTCCTTCTCGTACAGAAGGACGCCGGTGTCCGCGTCCATCACCACGCAGGACGCAGCGCTGACGGCAGGCGCACCCGCAGCCCGGACCGGAAGGCCCAGGCACAGGGTGCAGCAGAATGCCGCCAGAACAGACAATATTCGTTTCATTTCTCATCACCCGGACTAGTTTGTCACGGGCGACGGGAAATTATGCGCAAATTTGCGCTTAAGCCTCCTGCTTGGGCTTGCGGCTATCCAGGAAGTCTGCCAGCTTGTCCAGCAGATCCGGTGCCTGCTCAATGAGCCGGTCCATGGTGGTGCTGGCGGGCTCGGCCACGGGGAGCATCCGGACGCTGCCGCCCTTGATGATCAGGAAGGCTACAGGGTCAATGTTGACACCGGCGCCGATGCCGCCGCCGAAGGGATCCTTCTTTGCCGCGATGGAGTTTTTGGTGGTAAAGTCGCTGCCGCCGCCGCCCATGCCGATATGGACCTTGGAGACAGGGATAATGGTGACACCGTCGCCCACGTTGACCGGCTGGCCCACGATGGTGTTGACGTCCACCAGCTGCTGGATCTTGCCCATGGAGGAAGCAAGCATTTCAGAGATATTGTTGGTCATGATTGTACCACCTTCCGCTCAGATTGTTGTTTTTTGGCCTTCTTTTGGGCCAGTAGTATTTTAATCGCCCCGAAGCCGTATTTGACTGCGTAGCCGATCAGGCTGCCCAGCAGAAACCGGATGTGAAGCTCGGCCTCCACCTGGGTTTTGGAGGCCAGGAAGTCAGGCCAGATGGAGATCTCCCGCTTTTTGATGCGGAAGGCCCGGTCCAGAATGGGCAGGGCGATGCCGATTGCCTCCCAGGCCCGGCCTGTGGTCTGGGCGGTTTTGGCCGGGTCTCCCCCGGCCAGGGCGGCGCGGATTACCAGCTTGGTCACCGTGAGCCTGCGGTGGAAAAGCTCTCCCACCGCCCGGACCGCCAGCTTTGCCCAGGGGATCAGCCCTGCCAGCTTGTCCGGCAGGGGCTCGGCGGGCTTGGGCGGCTCGGGGGGCTTGGCAATCAGGGCCTGGGCCTTCTTTTTCCGCGCCTGTTCGGCCTTGGCCGCCTGTTTCTTTTCTTTTTTCAGCGCTTCTTTTGCCAGCTGCTTGCGGGTTTTGGGCTTAGCGGGCACCAGCTGCAGCCGGATGGGTCCCACCGCCAGCACGACTTTGGCTTCCCCGTCGTATCGGACCCTGGCCCCGATGGGAAGCAGCGCCAACAGCACCAGTATGGCCAGGACAATCCCCAGGGCAATCATGTCTGCTCCTCCGCCGGGGCCTGGGCGGGCAGGTCCTCTGCCGTGACAGGCTTATCAAAGCGGAGCTTCTCAATCTCGGGCAAATCGTCCAGAGATTCCAGGGCGAAGGTCCGCAGAAAATCAGGGGTGGTGCGATAGAGGATGGGCCTGCCCGGGGCGTTGAGGCGGCCGGCCTCTTCAATGAGATTTTTGTTCAGCAGGGCGGCAACGGAATAGGCGCTGTCTACCCCGCGCAGCTTTTCCACATAGGCCTTGGTGGCGGGCTGATAGTAAGCGATGACCGTAAGGGTCTCCAGCTGGGCGGCGGAGAGCTTGGGAGGCTTGCGGGTTTCCAGGGCCCGGGTGACGTAGCCCGCCAGGTCCCCGGCAGAGCACATCTGGTAGCTGTCCTCCAGGCGGAGAATCCGGATGCCCCGGCGCTCAAAGCCGTAGCGATCCATCAGCCGCTTCATGGCGGTGTGGATCTCCTCCTCATCCTGCCCGGTCACCTGGGCCAGGCGCTGGGTCTCCACCGGGTCACCGGCGGCAAAGAGAATTGCCTCCAGGATGCGTTCCAGCTCGGCAGGTTCCATGGCTCAGCCTCCTTCCGCCGGGGGCTCCACCAGCCGGATGGAGGGCTCCCCGTTTTCATCTTCAATGTCCACCTTGCGGGTACGGCACAGCTCCAGCACGGCCAGGAATGTGGCCACAATCTCAGAGCGGCTGCGGCTGCCCTGAAGCAGCTGCCGGAACCGGGACACCCCGCGCAGCAGCAGCTTTTGCAGTACCTGGGCGGCCTTTTTGGTGACCGGATAGGGCTCTTTGCCCACAATGCCGGCAAAGCTCGTCCTGGGGGGCGGCAGCTGGCGCTGGGATCGCTCCTCCAGCTGGTCAAAGGCCCGGACCAGATCCTCCGGCCGGTGCTGGTAGCGGTAGGTGTTATCCCGCTGAAAGGCCTCCTGGCCCTTGGTAAACAGGCCCAGGCCCAGCTCGTTGCGCCCCTCCAAGAAGGTGATGCCGGTTTTCAGGCTGGCAAAAGCCTCCTGGCGCTGGCGCTCCTGCAGGGACTGGATCAGCAGCTCCATCTCGGACTGGGCTTCCTCCTGCTCGGCGGCGGACAGCAGCATTTTGGTTTTGATCAGCATCAGATGGGAGGCCATGGCGATAAACTCGCTGGCAATTTCCATGTCCATCTGCTTCATCTGGTCCAGATAGGCCAGATACTGCTCTAAAATAGAGGAGATGCTGATGTCTTGGATTTCAATTTTATTCTTACTCAAAAGCAGCAGAATGACATCCAGGGGGCCGTCAAAGTCTTCGGGCTGATCGGCCTTGGAGCGCAGAACACTGCTCAGATGATAGGTGGGTTCGTTCATAGAGGCTCCGTCAGATTGCGCCGGTGAGCAGCCGGGCCAGCACGGCTGTTACCAGGGTGATGCCCTCCATCAGCCCGTCTCTGAGAAAGGCCAGGGGGGTGTCAAGCACGCCCAGCATCAGCAGGGCCAGCAGGGCAAAATAACCGTAGCGCTCATAGCGCATCAAGGTGAAATAGGCGCGCTCCGGCAGCACAATGGCCAGGATTTTAGACCCGTCCAGGGGCGAAACCGGCAGCAGATTAAACACCGCAAGGCCGCAGTTCAGCACCACGCAGATCTGCAGGAAGAGGAAAAGATAATAGATCCACCTTTCTGCCCCAAAGACCAGGCGGCTCAGGCACTGGTACAGCAGACTGCACACCAGGGCCAGCAGAATGTTGGAAACCGGCCCCGCCAGCGCCGTAAGCCCCATGCCCAGCTTGGGATTTTCAAACCGGGTCATATTGACCGGCACAGGTCGGGCCCAGCCGAAGTGGGCCAGGACCATCATCAAAAAGCCCGCCACATCCAGATGGCGGAGAGGGTTCAGGGAAATCCGCCCCATCCGCTTGGCCGTGTCGTCACCAAGCCAGAGCGCCACCAGCGCGTGGCTGCTCTCGTGGACAGAGATGGAGAGCAGGGCTGCCACGGCAAACATCAGCCACTGGATTAACCGGGCGGCATCAATACCTTGAAACCAGGTTTGTAAATGCGTCATAACATCACCAAAAGGGTACAATTCTTCTTATACATCGTATAGTATACCACAGGTTTCTCCCTTTCGCAAGAGCAGGTTATGGAACATTTTGTAAAAAATGGCCGGCGCGTCAGCGCCGGCCATTGGGGATAACTGGGAATTACTGCTCTTCGATGGCTCTGCCTTCGGCCACAAAGAAAGCTCTGGCAGAGGTGCCGTAGTTCATCATGGCCTTCATCATGGCCACCATGTTGG
>CAMOKD010000056.1:0-15428 GCA_946617435.1 uncultured Clostridia bacterium
TTCGGCGACATCGTCACCCTGGCCCATGAGCTGGGCCACGCCTACCACGGCATGATGATTGAGGACCACCGCCCCCTGAACCTGGACTACTCCATGCCCGTGGCGGAGACCGCCTCCACCTTTAACGAGACGGTGATTATGAACGCCGCCCTGGACGAGGCCCGGGATCCCATGGTCAAGCTGGGCCTGCTGGAGAGCCAGCTGCAGGACACCACCCAGATCATGTGCGACATTATGTCCAGATACTGGTTTGAAACCGCCGTGTTTGAAAAGGCCCGGTCCGGCTTTGCCTTTGCCGACGAGCTGTGCGACATGATGCGCCAGGCCCAGAAGCGGGGCTACGGCGACGGCCTGGACCAGGACACCCTGCACCCCTTTATGTGGGTGTGCAAGAGCCACTACTACTCCTCGGGGCTGAGCTTCTACAACTTCCCCTACGCCTTCGGCGGCCTGTTTGCCGCGGGGCTCTACGCCCAGTACCGCAAGCAGGGCGAGGCCTTTTTGCCCAAGTACCGGGCCCTGCTGAAGGCCACCACGGTGAGCTCTGTGGAGGACGTGGCCCGGATGGCCGACATCGACCTGGGAGACGTGAACTTCTGGCGGCAGAGCCTGGAGATCTTCAAGGACCGGGTGGACCAGTTCCTGGCCCTGGTGGAGCAGACCGCCGGCTGAGATCGCACCCCGCAGGCCCAAACAAACAGACGCGCTGCAAGGCTTCCCTTGCAGCGCGTCTGTTTGTTTTCAGGTATGATTGCCCGCGGGGATCAGTCCGGCTGCTCAATCCGTTCCACGGTAAAGGTGCCGTAGATCCTGCCGCCCAGGCGGATGGTGAGCTCCTGGCCCACGTACCAGACCACCGCGTGGGGCAGCGCCCCCACGGCGATCCCCGTCCCCTCGGCGCCCGGCGCCAGGGGGCCCTGGGGCAGCGAGAGCACCGTGCCCGTGATGTCAGAGCCGGGATAGTAGAACTGATAGGCCTCCACATTGCCGAAGTCGGAAATGCTCTCCTCCGATACCCGGACCGTGCCTGTGACCACCGCCTGCCCAGTCAGGGGCCGGAGCGTGCTGTCCATGCCCACCAGGGCGTCGCCCCGGTTCATCAGGGCGGCGGGGACGCCAGAGAGCAGAATGCCCACGTTGTCCCCCCGCTCGGCGTAGTCCAGGGTCTTGTGGAACATCTCGATCCCCTCTACCTTGACCACGTAGGGCACCGGGTCTCCGGTGCCGGCGGCGTGGGAGCGGAGCACCAGGGTGTCGCCGGTTTCGACCCTGCCGTTGACCACCCGGCCTGTGGCCACCAGTCCCCGGTCTGTGATGGTGTACTTCTCCTCCACATACATCAGGAACTGGTCCTCCAGCACGTTGACAGGCGCCCGGAAGAGCAGATCCGCAGCGCGCATCAGGAAGGTGACCACCTGGGCCCGGGTGCAGGTGTCCGCGGGCTTGAAGTGGGTGGCGTCCATGCCGTTGGTAATGCCCTTCTCCACGGCCCACAGCACTGCGTCGTAGTAGAAGGCACCCTCCACAAGGTCGGTGAACGGGGTCTCGGTCTTCTCAGGCGCGGGCTTGCCGGCGGCGTTCCACAGGAACCGCACCACTTGGGCTCGGGTACAGGTCCCGGCCGGGCCGAAGTGGGTGGCATCCATGCCGTTGGTGATGCCCTTTTCCACCGCCCAGAGCACCGCCTTGTAGTACCAGTCTGTGGGCTTCACGTCCACAAAGGGGTTGACGGTGGACGCAGGCTCCGGCTTGCCGGCGGCGTTCCACAGGAACTGCACCACCTGGGCCCGGATACAGGTCCTGGCCGGGCCGAAGTGGGTGGCGTCCATGCCGTTGGTGACAGGAGGCGTCTGGGAGACCGCCCACATCACCGAGCTGTAGTACCAGTCTGTGGGCTTTACGTCCACAAAGGGGTTGGTGCCGGGGGCGGTGGGCTCGGTGACGGTGAGATAAATCTTTTGGACGGACTGGGCGTTGGAATTGCGGTTGTTGAGAAAGCCCGTCACCAGGTTGTTCACGGTGATGTTCAGGACGTATTCGCCCGGGGTTTGCGGCACATAGGTGCCCTCCCAGCCGTTGAGGGTACCGGTGTAGAAATCGTCGTCGCCGACGCCGGAGCGGGGGCTCACATACAGGCGCAGGGTCTGCTTGCCCAGCAGGGGCAGCAGCCACACCGGCTCTTCGGTTCTGGTGACGCCGTCGTCATAGTAGGCCCGCTGGTAATAGACCTCATTGCCCTTGGGCAGGGTGTAGAAGCTGGCCACCAGGTGCAGGGGCTTGCCCGCCTCCACGGTGAGACTTTGGGCTGTGCCGTCCTTGATTGCAGAGCCGGTGACGGTCTGGGTGCCGTTGGAGACAATGTAGCTAAGCACTGGCTGGGCAGCCACGTACTTCAGCCGGGAGTACCGGTTGTCCCGCTGCACGTTCAGGTGGTAGGCCAGGGTCTCGGTGTGGCCCCACTTGTCCTTGACGGTGCAGCGGATCAGATAGGTGCCCACAGGAGTGGTACCCTTGGCGGTGGCCACCCGGTAGGCGGCGCCCAGGTTGGTGCAGGTCAGCTTTTGGGGGTCCGTGCTGTCGCCGTCGCCGTTCACGTCCTGGCTGTACTGCAGGCTCCAGGTGAAGGTGACCCCGTCGGGCTGGACATTGTCCACAAAGCGGGGCGTCAGGGTGGCCTCCTCCCCCTCCAGGATGGTCTGGGTCAGATCGCTGCCGGCGTAGTCCACCCGGAAGGGGGTCATGACGTTGACGGTGAGATACTTGCTCTGGGCCGCAGCGGCGCTGTTGACGCCCTTGTAGCGGAAGTAGAAGGTGTAGGTGCCGGGCCTGGAGGTATCCACGTTGTAGTTCAGACTGTGGGTGTTCTGATAGGTCTGCACCTGCCTGAAGCTGCCGCCGGTGCCCTCCTCCAGCATATAGAGCTGGCCGGTGCCCCGGCTCTCCCAGCCGTCGGTGCCGTAGGTCATGGAGCCGCCGTCGCCGCCCACGGTGGCATAGATGTTCATGGGCTCGCCCACGTAACAGCTGTAGGATTCATTCGCCGCGGGATAGAGGAAGCTGGTGTCATAGCCGTTGACCCCGCCGGGCCAGCCCAGATCCACCAGGATCTCCGTGTCCTCCCGGCCCATGGTGAAGGCGTAAACAAAGGTCCGCTTTTGGGTGGAGGGGTCTGTGGTGACGGAGCGGAGGTCCAGCTCGGCGCCGTTGCGGACAAAGGTCACGCTGTTTACCGTCTCCCTGGGGGCGGTGGTAAAGCGGATTTCGATCTCATCCCCGCAGGCCACCCCGTACTGGGAGCCCCGATTGCCGTTGACGTAGATGTAGGGGTCCGACGGGTCCAGCTTGGACTTGGTGGCCAGGGTCGCGTTGGCGCTGACCATGTGGGTGCCGTAGCCGTTGATCATGCCGGTGCGGTCCAGCTTGGTAAACAGATAGGTGACGTAAACCACCTTTTCCCGGTCGTTCCAGCTCACGCTGGCCTTCACCGGGCCCCGGGTGGCGGCAATGGGGCCGTAGCCCTCCACATAGGCGTAGCCCGTGAGGGTGACGTGGGCATTCTTCACCAAGCCCATGTCCTGATAGGCCCCGGGGTTGGTGTTCTGTCGGACAGACAGGGCGGTGTTGACCGGCGTGATCCAGCCCCCGTCCTCCACGCGGGTCTGCTCGGTGTAGTAGAACTGGTTCACCATGCCGCCCAGCCGGCAGGACGCGGGCAGCTGGGCATCCTGGCCGTAGTAATAGGCCCGCAGCCCGTCAAGCCGGCTGCTGCCCCAGTTGCTGTAAAGCAGGCTCCGGCCGTTGTACTCCAGGGTATAGCGGATCCTGGTGTTGTCCGGCATGGGCTGGGGCTCGCCGATGGCATTGCCGGCGGCATCGTACTCCGTCTGGCCGAAGAAGAGCTTGACCTTGTAATAGCTGTCCTTGTCCGGGTTTCCGGCGGCGGACCGGTTCTGCACGGCCCACAGGCGCAGGCCGGTGTAGCTGCCCGCCAGGGGCTTCACCGTGCCGCCCAGATAGCTGTAATCCGCCAGGCCGCTCTGCTCGCACTTGCCCCGGTCATAGCCCGGCCGTACGTCGTAGGACAGCAGATAGGGCACATAGTCCACGGTGGAGCTTCTGGGCGTCCAGAAGGTGTACTTGGCCCGGTCTGAGGCCCAGGCAAAGCTGTCGTTCACCACCCACAGCTTCTTGCCGGTGTCCCGGTCATAGGTCAGCACAAAGGCGGCCCTGGGGCTGCGGGTACCGCCCAGGGCGGCGATGAAATCCTTGGTCTCGCTGTTGCCGTCCACCCGGCTCACGATCTGATTCTCAAAGCCCAGGCGGAAGAAGCTCTTGTCCAGGTCCGCCTTGCGCACGGCCTGGCGCAGCTTGAAATGGTCATAGGCCTGGCTCTCATACGAGCCGCCGTCGGAAAAGCGCAGCTGCACCTTGCGGCTGAACAGCTTACACTCCGGCATCACCACAAAGAGCTGATAGGTGCCGGCGGGGACGTCGGGAAACCGGAGCATGTGCAGGGACACCTCCCGGTAGGTGCCGGAAAAACCGCTGTAGATGGTCTCGGTCAGCCCCTCTGAGAAATAGTCCCCCACCATGGTGTCGCCCTCAAAGTGGTACAGGGGGGCGTAGTAGTAGGCGTCGTTCTGGGCCGGCAGGTTGGACTTGCCGGTGTAGGGCACCAGATAGGCGCCGAAGTAGTCCTGGTTGCTCTTAAAGTAGTCCTGCACACGGGTCTCCCAGGCGCGGCCGGTGAGCTGGTCGGTGTAATAGGGCGTGATGGCCCAGTGGCCGGAGGCCCACTGGTTCATGTACTCCCCCAGGCTGTAGGGGATGCCGTCCAGCTCCCGCTTGGGCATGGTGAGCAGCACGTCATACTGGCCGGAGCCGTACACCGAGGGGTCATAGTCAGTGGGGTACAGCTTCAGCGTCCCGGCGGCCCGGTAGCTGCGGGAGTCGTTTGCGCTGAACGTGACGGTCTGGTCGTTGCCGGGCACGCAGTACACGTCCCCCACCTGCACAAAGCCGCCGCCCTTGGCCTTCCGGTTGACCACGCTGATCTGCCAGTTTTGCAGGTTGTAGGACGCCGGGTCGCCGTTGAGCACCCGGGCCACGTTGCCCTGCACAACGCCCTGGTCGTCGGTGTTGCCCAGGCGGTACCAGCGCAGCTTGTCGCGGCTGTAGTACACGATGGCGTCCTCCATGGGCTTGTTCTCGTTGCCGTCCAGCACCGTTACCGTCAGGAGCATTTTGTCACGGGTGAAATAGGGGGAGGCATAGGGCATGAACTGTCGGCAGCGGCAGTCCTCGCAGTCCTCCTCGCACTTGCACTCGTTGGGGCAGCTGCCGCAGCAGGGGCACTCGATGTAGCCGTAGGTGTCCTCCAGGGCGGTCTGGCAGTAGTCGCAGGTGCCGCAGCGGCTCTCCTGGCACCGGTGGTAGAGCTGGTGCTCGCTCAGGGTGTCGCCGCCGGCGCCGCAGGTGTCGCACAGGTCGCTGTCATAGGTGTTGGGGCACAGGCCGCACTCATCGCACCGCTCCAGGTCGCAGCAGTCCTGGCACCACTCCCCGCAGGTGTCGCACGCGTCCACCGCGCAGAAGCACTCGCCGCACTCCGGGCAGAAGTGGTATTCAAAGTCGGGATCCTCTACGCAGATCTCGCCGCTGGCGCAGCCGGCATCCAGGGAGTTCTGCTCGCAGCAGTCGGCGCACAGCCCGCAGAAGAGGCAGAAGCTGTCCTCCTCCCCGGCAAAGCATTCGCCGCACTGCTCGCACTGATATTCCTCGTAGCAGTTGATACAGTGCTCATCGCCGTGGATGGGGCAGAGATTGTCCTCGCTGTACTCTCCGAACAGACCGTACATACACTCGCCGCAGACGGGGCAGTGGCCGCCGCCCTCGGAGCGGAGCTCCTCCTGGCACAGGTCGCACAGGCCGCACTCGTCGCAAATCTCTCCCAGGAAGCACTCCATGCAAAGCGCGCAGTGCAGGCTCTCCGCTTCCGCGCAGGCCTCGCACATCCCGCAGGTCTCGCAGTAGGCCTCCGGGTTGTCACAGAAAAACTCATCGCATTCACTGCAGCGGTAGCCGCAGCAGGTTTCGCAGCGGCCGCACTTGGCGCAGCCGGGTACCAGCAGGAAGCATTCGCCGCAGTCCTTGCAGTGCATGGCAAAGTAGCAGTCGGAATTCACGTCCTCGGCGTGGACGCCCCCGCAGCCCTGGCAGCAGTTGTTCTCATCCAGGTACCCGTCGCAGACAAAGCAGCTCTCTCCGTCGCCCCATTCGGCGTTGGCCGGCTGCGGGGCAGGCAGCAGCATACATACCATGACAACCGCCAGCAGCAAACAGAGCGCTCTTTTTCCTCTCTTCATTGCAGACCTCCTTTATCTCGGTGTTTCTCTCTTCAGGGTTGCGCAGGTGAAAGCAGATTGGAATCCTCCATTTTCATTCTACTTCCAAACGGATGGCCTGTCAAGGCGTCGGCGGGAATTATGCGAAAATATATCTCGTTATTTGTGGCCGATCCATGATCGGCCGCTACGGAGCAGTGCTTACGTGTTTCGTGACCCCGGTGGTATACTGAAAACTGAAGAATACAAAGCAAAAATCCTGCCACTTTCGTGACAGGATTTTTGCTTTGGTGGACCTTAGGGGGATCGAACCCCTGACCTCCAGATTGCGAACCTGGCGCTCTCCCAGCTGAGCTAAAGGCCCGATTGCCAATGTATTATACCACGCCAGCCGCCAAATTGCAAGGGAAATCTTTGCCCGGAGGAAATTTTTTCACCGGAACAGCACCCACATCAAAATCGGGATGGTGACCAGGCTCATCAGCGTGGAGAGAAATACCCCGCTGGCTGCCAGGTTCTCGTCGCCGCCGTATTTGGCGGCCAGCAGGGTGGTCAGGGTGGCCATGGGCATGCCGCTCATCACCACGCTGATGCCCAGAATCAGCGGATTGGTCACAAAGCCCCTCAGCACCGCCCACACCAGCAGCGGCACCCCCAGCAGCTTGCAGAAATTGATCACGTACAGCCGCCAGGCGCTGAACACCCTGCCCAGGGGCACATTGGCCAGGGCAATGCCGATGACCAGCATGCACACCGGGCTGGTCACCCCCGCCAGCATCTTTAGGGTGCTTACCACCAGCCTGGGGGCGGACAGGTCCAGCACGTAGCAGACGTAGGCCACCACCGAGGCCAGGATGATGGGGGTGAAAAAGCTCCGCCAGCGCAGCCGGCCGGCCCCGGACCGGTCCATCAGCGTCACCCCGTAGGTGTACACCACCAGCTGGAAGAACAGGTTGAACACTGAGGCGTAAAACACCGCGTTGGCCCCGTACAGAGCGCTCACCACCGGAAAGCCCAAAAACCCCACGTTGGTGAAGGTGCACATAAAGGTGTACTGCCGGCGGCTCTCCGCCGGGCAGCGGAGCAGCCGGGGCAGCAGCTGCCCCAGCAGCACCGACATGGCGTAAAAGCCCGCGGCAATGGCCGTGAGCAGGTACACCTCACGGTTGGTCAGCCCCCGCTGGCTGCCCAGCACGGAGTAGAGCACGGTGCAGGGGTTGGTGATATAGATCACCAGCTGGGCCAGCACCCGATTGGTCCCCGGGGGAAAGATCCCGGCCTTGGCCGCCCCGTAGCCCATGGCAATGATGAGGAAGAGAATCCCCAGCTGCAAAATGACGGATTGAAGATCCATGGCTCCCCCTCCCCCGGGTGAAAAATGTTACTGGGTGTCCTCCAGGGCCATGACCTTGTCCACCCGGCGCTGGTGGCGGCCGCCCTCAAAGGGGGTGTCCAGCCAGACGTCTACAATCTCAAGGGCCAGGGGCACGGCGGTGACGGCGGCGCCCAGGGCCATCATGTTGGCGTTGTTGTGGGCCCGGGTGAGCCGGGCGCTCATCTTGTCGTGGAGCAGGGCACAGCGGATGCCGTGGATCTTATTGGCGGCAATGGAAATGCCGATGCCGGTGGTGCAGCACACAATGCCCCGGTCACAGGTGCCTTCCGCCACGGCCCGGGCCGCGGCGGCGCCGAAGTCGGGGTAGTCGCAGCTCTCGGGGGTGTAGGTGCCGAAGTCTTTGTATTCCAGACCCCGGGTCTCCAGGTGGGCCTTGATGGCCTCCTTCAGGGCAAGGGCGCCGTGGTCACAGGCTAACGCGATCATAGTTCAGTTCTCCTTTCGTGGGCCCGCTCAGCGCAGGCGCTCCAAAATGCCAGGGTTGGCGGTTACGTACCACTGGGCCAGGTAGAGCCCCAGGTCAAACAGCACTCCCAGGACGGTATACACAATGGCAGGGGCGCGGCGGCGGCCGATCTGACCGTTGGAGAGCAGGCACCCGGCGCACAGCACCAGGCCGGGACCCATGATCCATCTGCCCCCCAGCACCCAGCACAGGCCGGACACACACAGCACCGCCAGGGCCAGCACGCCCCGGGGATTCCGCCGGCGCAGAACCATCCGCAGGGCGCTCACCGCCCCCGCCAGGCCCAGCATGGCCAGGGGGGCGTCCATCAGCGGCGGCAGCAGGCGGCCCAGGCCCAGGGGCGCCAGCAAAGTGGTCTTAAAGGTGCGCAGCAGCTCGCCCCCCGCCAGGCGCAGGCCCCGCAGGCTGGCAAAGCGGCGCAGCATGGACAGGCGGAAGCCCCCCAGCATAAACTGCCGCAGCAAGGCGGCGCCCACTGCGCACAGAATCCACACCAGCAGCGACAGCCCCATGGCCAGGCAGAAGCCCCCAAAGCGCTGGCGGTTGTTGCCCAGCATCCACCCGTGGCGGTACCAGTGGGCCGCCACAAGCAGCAGACCCATCACCGCGCACACAGGCTCCACCGCAATGGCCAGGGCCAGCAGCAGGGCTGCGGCAAAGTACCACAGCTCCGCCTTCAGGCCGGCGTTTTCGCACAGCAGATAGCGCAGCAGCAGCCACAGCGCCGCCGCCAGCAGGCAGCCCGCCATGTGCCAGCCCAGGGGAGAGCCGCAGAACAGCAGGGTGCCCAGCACGGTGACGGTGCGGTCGTCAAACAGCTGCTGCAGCAGCAGGCACACCGCCACGCCGCCCAGGGCCGCAAAGACCAGGGTGAACAGGGTGTACCGGGTTTTGACCAGCACCAGCCAGCTGTCCAGCACAATCTGGCTGAGCAGCAGCCGGTAGATCAGGGCAAAGCAGATCCCCGCCAGGGCCGCCAGCACCGGCAGCAGCCAGCCCGGCCCCCGGGCTGCAAGCATCTGCTGCCCCAGGGGGAAGCCGGGCCTGCGATAGGCCGACATCCAGCCCAGGGGCTTGCGGCTGCGCTCCATGGCCCGCTCGCCGGAGAGCAGCACCCACAGGGCCAGGGCCAGGAACAGCACCCCGCCCGCAATGGGCTGCAGATAGGACATATATTTCTGGATCTCCATAGTATTTCACCTCTCAGGCCCCCGGCGGGGGCGATTTGGGGCAGCGGCGCGGAGCTTTGGTTACAGGTGGTAAATTTCGGTAAACTTCTGCTCCAGGTAGTCGGTATAATAGGTGGGGTCAAAGGGGGCGCCCACAGCCTTCTCCAGCAGCTCCATGGGGTCGTACATGGCCCCGTGGCGCCAGATGTGCTCCTCCAGCCAGGCGGTGACGGGGTGCAGGTCCCCGGACCGGACGGCGGCGTCTACGTCTACAGATTCCTTCATCTTCGCCAGCATCTGGGCGCCGTAGGCGGAGCCCAGGGCGTAGGAGGGGAAGTAGCCCACGTTGCCGCCGGACCAGTGGCTGTCCTGCAGGACGCCCTCCCGGTCGGTGGGCACGTCAATGCCCAGGTACTCTTTGTATTTGGCGTTCCAGATCCGGGGCAGATCCACCGCCCGGATGGAGCCGTCAAACAGACCCTTTTCAATCTCGTAGCGCACCAGCACGTGCAGGGCGTAGGTCAGCTCGTCGGCCTCGGTGCGGATCAGGCTGGGCTGGGCCTTGTTCACGGCCAGGTACAGCTGCTCGGCGGTGACGTCCTTCAGCTGCGCGGGGAAGAGCTCCTGCAGCTTGGGCAGGATGAGACCGATAAAGGCCCGGCTGCGGCCGATGATGTTCTCCATAAACCGGGACTGGCTCTCGTGGATGGACATGGACACGCCCCCTGCCAGGAGGGTGCCCTCCAGCTCGTCGGCGGTGTGGAGCTCATACAGGGCGTGGCCGCCCTCGTGGATCACCGAGTACATGGAGTAAATCGGTGTTTCGGTGTGGTAATGGGTGGTGATGCGCACGTCCTTCTTGTTAAAGTTGATGGTGAAGGGGTGCTCGGTCTCCCCGATGGCGCAGCGGTCCTTGTCGATGGTGAGCACGTCCATCAGGTAGTCGGAGAACGCCCGCTGGGTCTCGACGGGATAGGTCTTGCCCCAGAGAAAGCTGTCGTCCACCTGGGGCTTTGCCATGACCTTTTTCAGCAGGGGGACGATCCGGGCCTTGAGGGCGTCAAAGAAGGCGTCGGTCTTGGCCATGGTCAGCCCCCGCTCGTAGCGGCTGAGCTGGACGTCATAGGGGTTTTCATCGGGCTTGTAATATTTGGCAAAGCGGACGTTGGTGTCAAAGATCTCCTGCACGAGGGGGGCGAAGGAGGCGTAGTCGTTCTCCGCCTTGGCCCTGTGCCACACGGCGCTTGCCTTGTTCAGCAGGGTGACGTAGCCCACAAACTCCGCCTGGGGAATGGCGGCGGTGAATTCGTTCTCCCGCAGGAAGACCTCGATCTCCCGGCGGTCCTGGGCGGAGAGCTCGTCCTTGTGCTGGTTCAGGCACTGGGCGGCCTGCAGCAGCGCGTCCCCGGTCTCGATCTCGTAGGCCCGGTTGGAGAGATACTCCAGGGTCTTGCCCCGGCCCTCGGCGGAGGCGTGGGGGGCGGCGGTGTCGCCGTCAAAGTGCAGCACGCCCATGGCGTGGTTCAGGGCGTGGAGCTCGGCCATTTTTTCACGGAAGACGGTTTTGGCTTCTTGAGTGGTCATGGGGTTCTCCTTTCTGCGCCGGGCGCGGGGCTTACAGCCCGCAGTAGGCCGCGGCGGTCTTGGCGGCCAGGGCCGCGTTGTTGTACACCAGGTGGATGTTGCTTTCCAGGCTGTCGCCGCCGGTCAGGTCCTTGACCTTGGCCAGCAGATAGGGGGTGGTGGCCTTGCCGTGGATGCCGTCCCGGACGGACTCGGCAATGGCCTGGTCGATGGCCTTATTGATCACGTCAAAGTCCATGGCGTACTCCTCGGGGATGGGGTTGGTGACCAGGATGCCGCCCTTGAGTCCCAGGTCCCGCTGGACCTTGAAGATTTTGGCCAGCTCCTCGGGGCTGTCCACCCGGTAGTCCACCTCAAAGCCGCTGCGGCGGGTATAGAAGGCGGGCAGCTCCTTGGTGCCGTAGCCCAGCACGGGCACGCCGTGGGTTTCCAGATACTCCAGGGTGAGGCCCAGGTCCAGGATGGACTTGGCCCCGGCGCAGACCACCATCACCGGGGTGTTGGCCAGCTCCTCCAGGTCGGCGGAGATGTCCATGGTGGTCTCGGCCCCCCGGTGGACGCCGCCGATGCCGCCGGTGGCAAAGATCTGGATGCCGGCCATATGGGCGATCATCATGGTGGTGGTGACGGTGGTGGCGCCGTCCATGCCCTTGGCCACGATCACCGGCAGATCCCGGCGGCTGGCCTTGGTGACGGCCTGGCCGGTCTTGCCCAGGTATTCGATCTCCTCCGGGGTCAGGCCGGCCTTCAGCCGCCCGCCCAGAATGGCGATGGTGGCGGGCACGGCGCCGTTGTCCCGGATGATTTTTTCTACGTTCAGCGCGGTTTGGACGTTTTGGGGATAGGGCATGCCGTGGGAAATAATGGTGGATTCCAGTGCCACTACCGGCTTGCCCGCGGCCACTGCCGCGGCGACTTCAGGGTTGACGTCCAGGTAATTGTTCAGATTCATTGCGATATTCTCCTTTATGATAGTGCAATTGAAAACGGAACGGGATGCGTTCCGGTTTAAGACAGCTTGGCGCGCACAGCCCCCAGGCTCAGCTCGGGGTTGACGGTCTTCGCGCTCTCTACGGCGACGGAGGAGCAGGCCAGGGCAAAGGCGGCGGCCTCGGCAATGGGCAGCCCGTCCAGCCAGGCACGGACAAAGCCCGCCATCATGGCGTCGCCCCCGCCGCTGGCGTTGACCGGGCGGGTATCCGGGCAGGGCGCCAGGCAGCGCAGGCTGCCCCAGGCGCAGTAAACCCCCTCCCGCCCCAGGGAGATGCACACCCGCTCCAGCCCGGTGGAGAGCAGCTTGGCCGCCGCCAGCTCCAGGGTGGTGCGGTCGGTGATTTTGACGCCGGAGAGCAGCTCCGCCTCCAGCCGGTTGGGCTTGAGCAGAAAGAGCTTGCCCAGAATGGGCCGCAGCTTCTCCGCCTTGGTGACGGACACCGCATCCAAAAACAGCGGGGCGGTGACGTGCCCGGCCAGCCAGGCCAGGGCCGGGGCGGAGAGATTGGTCTCTGCCACCACGGCGGCGGAACGGTTGAGGACGTCCAGCTGCCCGGAGAGGTATTCAGGGGTCACGGCGTCGCACAGGGCGGCGTCGCACAGGGCCAGGGACATATCGCCGTCAGGCCCCTCGATGGCCATATAGGTGGAGGTGGCGCCCCCGGGCACAGACAGGGCCCGGGAAAGATCGATCCCCACCCGAGCGCAGCGCGCCAGGATCTGGGCGCTGTAAGCGTCGCAGGCCAGGGCGGTGAGCATGGTCACCGGCACCTCCAGCAGGCGCAGGTTGTGGGCAATGTTATGCCCCACACCCCCCAGGGACAGCCGGATGGTGCCGGGATTGGAGTCCCCGGGGATGAGGGGGGCAAAGGACTTGCCGCAGATGTCCATATTGATGCTGCCGCATACCGCGACGTAAGGGGTACTGCCCATGGATTACCCCACGCGGGCCCTGCTCTGCTGCCGGGCGCGGAAGGCCTCCAGCTGCTGGCGGCGGGTGCGGAACCAGATAAAGCCGATGAGGTGGAAGATGGCGGCCACCTCGCCGAAGAGGATGGTGAACACCAAACTGCCCACGGAGTACATATGGGAATAGGCGTCAGAGCAGTCGGTATCGGCCTTGTCGTAGTAGCCCATGACCTTCTTGCCCATGATGAGGCTGATCACGGGGATGGGCCCCAGCAGGGTGCCGTAGAGCAGGGCGTAGAGGGCGCCCACGGCGGAGATTGCCCCTTCTCCGCTGGCCACGCCGACAATGATCATAACAAAGCCAATCAGAACCAGCATGCCCACCACCACGGCCATGGCAATGCCGCAGATGGTCCAGGCCCGGGCCTCCTGATGGAGCCGGCGCTTCAGGACTTGAAATTCTGTGACCCCGGCGTAGGCGTCCTGGGGCGCCAGCACCCGGTCGGGCGCGACGGTGGCGCCGGGCTGGGCGGAGCCGCAGTTTGGGCACACACTGCTGCCCTCGGGCAGAGGGGCGCCGCATTGGATACAATAACGCATGATATCACCTCCAAATTGATCGAAATCATTATACCACGGCTTTGCCCCAATTGCAAGGAAAAGTACCGCCCTCCTCCCCCGCCCCCGAAGACGGAAAAAATATTTTTACTTTAAGGCAGGGCTAAGGTTGACAGCATAGAATAGGGCCATAACCCAAGAGAAATGAGGTGTGTCCCATGACTGCTTCCCCTGCTGTGCGGCAGGCTTCCGCCGCGACATCCAACCCCGAGGCGCCCATCGCCGTGATGGAGCGCTATGAACTGAAATTCGTCCTCACCGCCGCCCAGACCAGGCTGGTGCGCCGGGGGCTGGTGGGGCATATGGTGCCGGATCAATACGGCAAAACCAGCATTGCCTCCCTGTACTACGACACTCCGGACCGGCGGCTGATCCGCCAGTCCCTGGAGAAGCCGGAGTTTAAAGAAAAGCTGCGGCTGCGCACCTACGGCCGGGCCACCGAGGAGTCCCCGGTGTTTCTGGAGCTGAAGCGCAAGGCCGGCGGCATTGTATACAAGCGGCGGATCCAGGCCACCCTGCCCCGGGTCCGGGATTTTTGGGCCGGCAAAACCATGCTGACCGGCGACGGCCAGATCGGCCGGGAGCTGGTGAGCTTTAAAAACCAGTTTGCCCGGCTGGAGCCCAGCTGCGTGATCATCTACGACCGCACCGCCTACGTGGAGCCCGAGGGCGACCTGCGGCTGACCATTGACGAAAACCCCCGCTACCGCACCGACCGGCTGGAGCTCACCGGCGAGATGGACGGCATCTCCCTGCTGGAGGAGGGCGGCTCGGTGCTGGAGGTGAAGCTCCAGCAGGCCATGCCCCTGTGGCTGGCCGGACTGCTGTCCGCCGGGGGAATCTATAAAACCAGTTATTCCAAATACGGCGCTGCCTACTGCCGTACCCTGCGCTGCGGCTGAGGGAAAAGGAAAGGAGAGCTTCTCATGTTCAGTTCTATTTATTCTGTTGTGGTGACCCCTGCCCAGTTCTTTTTGATGGCCGGGGTGTGCCTGGTTTCCGGGTTGGCCTACTCCTGGATTTTGTCCTTCCGCATCCGGGCCAACAAGCGGTTCTTCCTGGTGACCACCCTGCTGCCCCTGATGGTGGCCACGGTGATTACCTTTGTCAACGGCAACATCGGCGCCGGCGTGGCCATCGGCGGGGCCTTCGGGCTGATCCGCTTCCGGTCGGCCCAGGGCTCTGCGGACGAGCTGGCGGCCATTCTGATTGCCATGGGCGCGGGCATTGCCTTCGGCATGGGCTACGTGGCCTACGGCGTGGTGATCCTGGTGGCCCTGGCGGGGCTGTACTTCCTGCTCTCGGCCCTGGGGCTGTTTGAGCACAAGCACCTGGCCCAGGACCAGCTGCTGCAGATCACCATCCCCGAGTCGCTGGAGTACAACGGCCTGTTTGACGAGACCTTCACCCGCTACCTGAAAAAGGCGGAGACCGCCGGGGTGAAAACCACCGCCATGGGCTCCATGTTCCGCCTGTCCTTCAAGGTGCAGATGCGGGACCCCGCCATGGAAAAGGCCTTTATCGACGAGCTGCGCACCAAAAACGGCAACCTGGAGATCTCTCTGCTGCCCTTTGTGGAGACCGTGCCCACCCTGTAACCGAATTTGTCAACCGCCCCCTCTCCCCCGCCGGGAGAGGGGGCTTTTTGCCCGGGGCTTGACCCGGGGCGGAGTTTGTGGTATCATCTGGGTATTCCAAATATAAGGAGCGTCTTTTGCCATGAAGCTGAAATATATGATTTGTCTGGCCCTGGCGCTGTGCCTGGTGCTGGGAGGCTGCGCCGCCGGCAATGCCGGCGGGCGCCGTCGTGCACACCGCGGCAGATCTCGCCTCCGCAGTCTATGACCGCGCGGAAACCGGACGAGGTTTCTCCATGACCGGTCTAGTCGTGCATGCCTTGCCGATCCACGACGGCATGCGTTACTATGTGTCTGACTCGTCAGGCGCCA
>CAMOKD010000057.1:0-15248 GCA_946617435.1 uncultured Clostridia bacterium
AGCAGCGCAAGCAGAAGGCCAAGGACGAGCTGGCCAAGCAGCAGTCCAAGGTCACCCTGGAAAATCTCTTCGACCAGATGAAGAAGGGCGAGATGAAGGAGCTGAACATCCTGGTCAAGGCCGATGTGCAGGGCTCCGCCGAGGCCGTCAAGGCCAACCTGATGAAGCTGAACAACGAGGAGGTGGCCGTCAAGGTCATCCACTCCGGCGTCGGCGCCATCAACGAGTCCGACATTCTGCTGGCCTCTACCGCCAACGCCATCATCGTGGGCTTCAACGTCCGGCCCGATGCGGCAGCCGCCGTGTCCGCCCAGCGCTCCAACGTGGATATCCGGCTCTACTCCGTGATCTACGAGTGCCTGGAGGAGATTGAGGCCGCCATGAAGGGTATGCTGGCGCCCAAGTACCGCGAGGTGGTCATCGGCCATGCCGAGGTCCGGGTGCTGTACAAGGTCAGCGCCATCGGCACCGTGGCCGGCTGCTACGTCAAGGACGGTAAGATTACCCGCGACGCCAAGGTCCGCGTCCTGCGTGACAACGTGGTGGTCTACACCGGCGAGCTGGGCAGCCTGCAGCGTTTCAAAGACTCCGTCAAGGAGGTTGCCGCCAACTTCGAGTGCGGCATGTCCATCGCCAAGTACAACGATCTCAAAGAGGGCGACATCTTTGAGTGCTATGTGATGGAACAGTATCGCGACTGATCAGAATGGGCGGCCCTGCCGCCCATTCTTGTATGAAAGGAGGAGCTACCATGCCATCCAACCGAATCGGACGAATCAACGAGGAAATCCAGCGGGAGCTTTCCGACCTGCTGCGCAACCTGAAAGACCCCCGGGTGCGGAAGACCATGATCTCCGTCACCCGGGTGGATACCACCGCTGACCTGCGCTATGCCAAGGTCTATGTGTCCTTCCTGGATAAGGACGCCGCCAAGGAGTCCCTCAAGGGGCTGAAATCCTCCGGCGGCTATCTGCGCCGGGAGCTGGCCTCCCGCCTGAGCCTGCGCCATACCCCCGAGCTGGTGTGGGAGGAGGACAACTCCATCACCTACGGCGCCCGGATCCTGGACATCCTCTCCACCCTGGATATCCCGGCGGAGGAGAACGCCCCGGCCGAGGGGGCGGGGGACGAGGCATGAGCGCCGTCACCCTGGCCCAGGCCGCTGACTTTCTCAAGACCCATGACCATTATCTGATCCTCACCCACCGCCGGCCCGACGGGGATACGGTGGGCTCCGCCGCGGCCCTGTGCCGGGCCCTGCGGGCCCTGGGCAAGGACGCCTGGGTCTACCCCAACCCCCAGTTTACGCCCAAGTTTGCGCCTTATCTCAGCACAGGGAACGGTTCTCTGTGCTGTCCAACACAGAGAACCGTCCCCTGTGCGGGGCACTCAATTTTGGCTTGCGACATTGCCGACCCGGGGCTCTTCCCCTTCGGCATGGAGGAAGCCCGGGTGGACCTGGCCATCGATCACCATGGCACCAACACCGGCTTTGCGGCCCTGACCTATGCCGACGGCAGCAGAGCCGCCTGCGGGGAGATCCTGGTGGATCTGCTGCCCCTGCTGGGGGTGGCCATGGACAAGCCCATGGCGGAGGCCCTGTACGTGGCCATCTCTACAGACACCGGCTGCTTCCGCTACTCCAACGTCACCGCAAATACCTTCCGCTGTGCCGGGGCCTGCGTGGCCGCCGGGGCGGAGATCTACCCCATCAACCGGACGTTTTTTGAGTGCAAGCGCCTGCCCCGGCTGCGGCTGGAGGCCCGGCTGACCCAGCAGATGGAGTTCTACGCCGGGGGCAAGGTGGCGGTGTCCGCCATTGACCAGGCCCTGATCGACGAGCTGGGGCTCACCGAGGACGACATTGACGACATCTCCGGCTTCGGCCGGACCATCGAGGGCGTGGATGTGGCCGTGATGCTCCGCCAGGTGGAGGGGGGCAGGGGGAAGATTTCCCTGCGCACCAGCCCTGCCTTTAACGCCGCCAAAATCTGTGCCCGGCTGGGAGGCGGCGGCCACCCGGCAGCCGCCGGCGCCAGCGTGGAGGGCGGGATCCCCGCCGCCCACGACGCCATCCTGGCTGCCATCGGAGAGGAGATCGCCCTGTGCCCAACGGAATCTTAATTGTCAATAAGCCCGCCGGCTGGACCTCCCAGGACGTGGCGGCCAAGCTCCGCGGGGTCTACCACGAAAAGCGGGTGGGCCACGGCGGCACCCTGGACCCCATGGCCACCGGCGTGCTGCCCATCTTTATCGGCCGGGCCACCCGGGCCGTGCCCTTCTTTGAGCACGCCGACAAGGTCTATGAGGCCACCCTGCGCCTGGGTCTGGTCACCGACACCCAGGACATCACCGGCCGCACCCTGACCGAACATCCGGTTGACATCACTCCGGAACAATTGGAGGCTGCCCTGGCAGGCTTCCGGGGTGAGATTCAGCAGATTCCCCCCATGTACTCCGCCATCAAGATAGGCGGCCAAAAGCTCTACGCCCTGGCCCGCCAGGGCAAGGAGATCGAGCGCCGGCCCCGGCCGGTGACGATCTACGAGTTGACCTGTGTGGAGCACGACAATTCTCAATTCGTGCTTCGCGTTCACTGCTCCAAGGGTACCTACGTGCGCACCCTCTGCCATGACATCGGGGCGGCCCTGGGCTGCGGCGGCTGCATGGCGGCCCTGACCCGTACCCGGGCGGGGGCCTACACCCTGGCCCAGGCCCACACCATGGAGCAGATTCTGGCGGCCCCGGACCCGGAGGCGCTGCTGCTGCCCACAGACAGCCTCTTCGCAGACCGGCCTGCGGTCCATGTGAACCCGGCAGGGGAGCGGAAGCTCCGCAACGGTGCGGCGCTGAGAGCCCCCAATCTCAAAGACGGCGAGTACCGGGTCTACGGCCCCCAGGAGGATTTCCTGGCCCTGTGCGCCGCCTGCGGGGGCGAGCTGCGGACGGTCAAGAGCTTTTTCCAAGTTTGATGATTCCATATCCCAAGGAGTTTCAATATGCAAACCATCATTGCCCTGGGCTTTTTTGACGGGGTCCACCTGGGCCACGGGGCGCTGCTGCGGCGGACGGCCGCCCTGGCGGCGCAGACGGGCCGCCGGGCCCTGGCCCTGACCTTTGACCGCAGCCCCGGCAAGGACGGCCGACTGCTGACCTCAGTGGCCGACCGGGTCCGGCTGATCCGCAGCCTCTACGGCGTGGCGTCTGTGGAGGTGCTGCCCTTTACCGAGGCGTTTATGCACCTGCCCTGGCAGGACTTTTTGGAGCTGCTGGTCCGGGACTACGGTGCGGCCCATCTGGTCTGCGGCTGGGACTACCGCTTCGGCTGGCGGGGGGAAGGGGATGCCCAGGCCCTGACGGACTGGTGCGCGGCCCACGGACTGGGCTGCGACGTGATCCCGCCCCTGGTGATCGAGGGGATCACCGTCTCTTCCACCTACCTGAAGGAGCTGGTGGAGACCGGGGATCTGGAAACGGCCCTCCGCTTCTACGGCCACCCCCACACCCTCAGCGGCAGCGTCCAGCCCGGGCGGCACCTGGGCCATACCCTGGGCTTCCCCACGGCCAATCTGCTGCCGGCGCCGGAGCTGGTGCTGCCCAGAGACGGCGTCTATGCCGTCAAGGCGGAGACGGACGGGCAGAGCTTCGTCGGCGTCTGCAACGTGGGCACCCGGCCCACAGTAGGCGGCCACCGGCGGACGGTGGAGACCTGGCTGGACGGCTTTGCGGGGGACCTCTACGGCCGGCCCCTGACGGTGGATTTTTACAAGCTGCTGCGGCCGGAGCAGACCTTCTCCTCCCTGGAGACCCTGCGGGCCCAGGTCTATCAGGACCGGCAGGCTTCCCTGGCCTGGTTTGAGGCAGCCGATGCCTGATACGGCGCAACAAACAAGACAGATTCCTCGGCCTGCTGCGCCGGCAGAGGATCAACGAAAACAAAATACAACAAAGGAGGCCTACGCAATGAACAATCCCTTTTTCCCTGAGATTCACGGCAAATTCGGCTTTGGCTGTATGCGTTTCCCCATGCAGGCAGACCGGATTGACGTTGCCCAGGTGGAGCAGATGGTAGACGCCTTTCTGGAGGCCGGCTTCAACTACTTTGACACCGCCCACGGCTACCACAGCGGCCTGAGCGAGACCACCCTGAAGCAGTGCCTGACCTCCCGCTATCCCAGGCAGAAGTATCTGCTCACCAACAAGCTCACCGAGCCCTATTTCAAGTCTGAGGCGGAGGTGCGGCCCTTTGTGGAGCATCAGCTGGAGCTGTGCGGGGTGGACTACTTTGATTTCTACCTGATGCACGCCCAGAACGCCCGGAATTTTGAGCATTTCAAGGCCTGCCGGGCCTATGAGACCGCCTTCCAGCTGAAGGCAGAGGGCAAGCTGCGCCATGTGGGCATCTCCTTCCACGACACCGCCGAGACCCTGGACCGGATTCTCACCACCTATCCCCAGATCGAGTGTGTGCAGATCCAGTTCAACTATCTGGACTATGAGGACTTGGCCGTAGACTCCCGCCGGGTGTATGAGACCTGCGTCAAGCACGGCAAGCCGGTCATTGTCATGGAGCCCATCAAGGGCGGCACCCTGGTCAATCTGCCCGAGTCGGCCCTGGCGGAGTATGACAAGCTGGGCAAGTCCCCGGCGGAGATGGCCCTGCGCTTTGCCGCCGGCTTTGACCAGATGATGATGGTGCTCTCCGGCATGAGCAGTTTGGACCAGCTGCGGCAGAACGTCTCCTTCATGGCCGACGCCGCCCCCCTGAGCCCTGCGGAGCAGGATGCCGTGGGGCGAGTCCGGGAGATTCTGCAGGGCATGAAGCTGATCCCCTGCACCGGTTGCCGCTACTGTGTGGACGGCTGCCCCATGGGGATTCTGATCCCGGATATGTTCAAGTGTCTGAATCTGCAGACCCAGTTCCACGACTGGAACCAGCGCCGGTACTACAACACGGTGCTGACCAAGGACCACGGCAAGGCCTCCCAGTGCGTCAAGTGCGGCGCCTGCGAGGGCATCTGCCCCCAGGGCCTGGCCATCCGTGACCTGCTGGAGCAGGTGGCCCAGACCTTTGAGTCGCCTGAGGAGGACTGACAAACCGCGCCGCCCGCCCCTGCCGGCAGGACAGGGGCGGGCAGCTGTTCAGCCGCAGGCCAGGCAGGGATTCTGCCTGGGCTGGGGCGCGGGGTAGAAGACGGCCTCCACCCCCCGGTCCGGGTTACAGGCGGAGCAGAAGGTCTCCCGCACCGGGACCCGGAGGGGTCTGGGGCGGCACCGACGACGGCAGCACATAGGATACACCTCCAAACAGGATTGAGCCACGCTCAGTGCATTCTATGTCTCACCCGGCCCAAGGGTTCGGGGGTGGCGGCGGTTTATGCCGAAAAAGAAACTGGGTGCGGAAAAAAATATTGGAAAAACCTTGACATTGGCCTTGAATTATGGTAATATCTTAGGGCTGATTGTGTTGTCGGCAACTGCGGGTGTAGTATAACGGCTAGTACAACAGCCTTCCAAGCTGTGGGCGTGGGTTCGATTCCCATCACTCGCTCCAAATGCGCCAGTAGCTCAGCTGGATAGAGCAACTGCCTTCTAAGCAGTAGGTCGGGGGTTCGAGTCCCTCCTGGCGTACCAAAAGCATAGCTTTTGCCACGCCAATCCAAAAATTGTTCGCGAGTGCTCCAATTTTTGGGGAGGGACAGACTGCGGCAAAACATGCCACCGGCATGTTTGTGCCTTGCCTACTCCTGGCGTACCAAAAGCATAGCTTTTGCCACGCCAATCCAAAAATTGTTCGCGAGTGCTCCAATTTTTGGGGAGGGACAGGCTGCGGCAAAACATGCCACCGGCATGTTTACGCCTTGTCTACTCCTGGCGTACCAAAAGCACAGCTTTGGCTATCGCTTTGCTGCGAAGGCAGCAAACTGAATATGGTGGGTGTAGCGTAGTTGGTTAACGCGTCAGATTGTGGCTCTGAAGACCGTGGGTTCGAGTCCCATCACTCACCCCATATCAGCCTTCCCCGCGCCACAGCGGGGAAGGCGCCTCACAACTTAGAGCAGATTCGCCTGCTTGCAGAGAATATTGGGATGTCGCCAAGTGGTAAGGCACCAGACTTTGACTCTGGCACGCGTAGGTTCGAATCCTGCCATCCCAGCCAATGACCCGTTAGCTCAGTCGGTAGAGCAACTGCCTTTTAAGCAGTGGGTCTGGAGTTCGAGTCTCCAACGGGTCACCAAGCAAAAAGCACCCCTTAGGGGTGCTTTTTGCTTGGTGACCCGTTGGAGACTCGAATAGTCGCAGACCCGACAGCCCGGCGGGCTGTCGGGCGCCGCCGCCCTCGCCGGCGCCACCTCTATTTTTGCGAAGCAAAAATGCAAACGAGTCTCCAACGGATTTCAATAAACGCCCCAAAAGGGGCGTCTTTTCTTGGTGACCCGTTGGAGACTCGAATCGTTCAATCCTGCAACATGCCGGCGGCTTGTTGCATCCCCCAGTGCGCACACTGGGGATACCTTCGGGGTCACGGAATACGCACGCACCTTCCCGTAAATCATTGCGAAAATACGGAACCCTCTGCGTCATTCCCGCTGCTGTATGGCCGCTCGGTGAGCGGCCGCTACGGGAGCAAGGCCGGAATCTCGCTGCAAAACACCCACTGCGGCACGGGCGGATGTGGGCATCCGCCCCTACGGGTGCGATTGCATCCCGACCCCCCGTAGGGATCAATCCTGCCGGCCGCAACCGACCATCGATCCGATCCAACCTTGGCGGATTCGCCCACGGCCCATGGCCGGCCGGAATGCTTGTCCCACACAGCCAATGCCCCCGCCGGGTCAGCCCGGCGGAGGCATTGGCGTTTTATCTGTGCCTTTCCGGCCTAAATCTGAAGGCAGATGGGCCGGGGGGAGAGGCGCTCCAGACTGAAGTCTGCGGCCAGCTCCCGGGCGGACAGGGGGGCGGGGGAGGGCTGCAGGCCCGCGGCGTGGGCCAGCAGCCCGATCAGAGCCTGGGGCGTGTAGCGCAGCCGCAGATTGCCCAGGTCCAGATCCCGGTCCCGCTTGCTCAGCCGCCGGCCGTCCGGGGCCACCAGCAGGGGGATGTGGCAGTACGCCGGCGCCGGGGCCTCCAGCAGCCGGTACAGATACAGCTGCCGGGCGGTGGAGGAGAGCAGATCCTCCCCCCGGACCACCTGGGTCACCCCGGCTGCGGCGTCGTCCACCACCACGGCCAGCTGGTAGGCGTACACTCCGTCGGAGCGGCGGATCAAAAAATCTCCGCACTCCCGGGCCAGATTCTCCTCCACCCGCCCGGCCAGAAGATCCGTAAAGCACACAGTCTCCTCCGGCACCTGCAGCCGCCAGGCGGGGGTCCGGCTGCCGGACAGCCTGATCCGGTCCGCGGGGGTCAGATTCCGGCAGGTGCCGGCGTAGAGCAGCCTGCCGTCTGCGGCGTGGGGGGCGGAGGCGGCGTGGAGCTCCCCTCGGCTGCAAAAGCAGGGGTAGACCAGCCCCATGGCCGCCAGCCGGTCAAAGGCCCGGGCGTAGGCCTGGGTGCGCTGAGACTGCCAGGGGGCCTCCCGGTCCCAGTCCAGCCCCAGCCAGCGCAGATCCTCCATCAGCTGCAGGGCGTACTCCCTGCGGCAACGCTGGGGGTCCAGATCCTCTATGCGCAGCACCATCTCCCCGCCCTGGCTGCGCACGGCGCACCAGGCCATCAGGGCTGCAAACACGTTGCCCAGGTGCATCCGCCCGCTGGGCGAGGGGGCAAAGCGTCCTACGATCACCGCGGACCCTCCCTTCGCTTTTCTACATCATAGCATATTCCCGGCCAAAAGGCCAGCAAAAAAGGCGCGCCGCAAACAAAGCATTTGCGGCGCGCCGGAAAACGGCATGCGGCAGCTTGGCCTGCCTTTGAAGGCGCGGTTACAGTACAGAGGCGTACAGCTCCAGATAGGCCCGGGCGGGCAGCGTCCAGCTGAAGTCCTCCTCCATGTCGTGGATGGCCAGCTTGGTCCAGCCCTCGGGGTTGCCGTAATAGTCGCCCAGGGCCCGGTCAATGGCGCCCAGGAAGTCGTCGCCGTTGTAGGACTGGAAGGTGTAACCTCTGCCCTCGCCGGTTGCGGCGTTGTAGGGCGGCACGGTGTCCTTCAGGCCGCCGGTGGCGTTGACAATGGGCACGGTGCCGTAGTGCATGGCAATCAGCTGGCTCAGGCCGCAGGGCTCAGACTTGGAGGGCATCAGATACATATCCGAGCCCGCGTAGACTCTGGAGGCCAGTGCGGGGTCAAAACGCAGGTTCATGGAGAACTTGCCGGGGTAATCGTTGGCAATGGCCTGCAGGGCGTGCTCAAACTTGGCCTCGCCGGTGCCCACCACCACCAGCTGCACCTCCCGCTCCAGCAGCCGGCGGATGATGTAGCACAGCAGATCGATGCCCTTGTGAGAGGCCAGCCGGGTGACCATGGACAGGATGGGGGCGTCAGAGCGCTCCAGCCCCAGCTCGTCCTGGAGGGCCCGCTTGTTGACCAGCTTGTCGGCAAAGGTTTCGGCGGTGTAGTTCTTGGCCAGGGCCTTGTCGGTGGCGGGGTTGTAGACCTGGGTGTCGATGCCGTTGGTGATGCCCTTGAGCATCTCCCCCTTGGCCGCCAGGATGCCGGACAGGCCGTGGGCGTAGTAGGGGTAGCGCAGCTCCCAGGCGTAGGTGGAGGACACCGTGGTGACCAGATCCGCCTTGACAATGGCGGCCTTCATAAAGTTGATGCAGCCGTCATAGGTGCAGATGCCCCGCCAGTAATCCTCCAGGCCCAAGACCTCGTTGAAGAAGTCGGCCCCAACCTTGCCCTGGTACTCCACGTTGTGGATGGTGAACACCGTTCTGGCGGTGGGGAACTGGGGGCGGAACTCGGCGTCCAGGTACACGGGCACCAGGGCGCTCTGCCAGTCGTGGCAATGGATGATCTCCGGCCGGAAGTCCAGCCAGTTCATGGCCGCCAGCACTGCCTTGCAGAAGTAGGCAAACCGCTCGCCGTCGTCATAGAAGCCGTAAAGCCCGTCCCGGCAGAAGTAGTACTCGTTGTCGATAAAGTAGACCTGCAGCCGGTCGTTGTCGTTTTTCAGCCGGAACAGACCCACATACTGCTGCCGCCAGGTGAGATTCACCGAAAAGGAGGTGAGCAGCTCGGCCTCGTAGTCGGACTGGTACTTGATCTTCTTGTAGTAGGGCAGGAACAGGGCAATCTCATTGCCCTCAATCCGGCTCAGCTGGGTGGGAAGCGCCTGCAGAACATCGCCCAGGCCGCCGCTCTTGATATAGGGGGCGGCCTCGGAGGTGATCATGGCAATTCTCATACCACGTCACCTCTGTTCAGAATCACAGGGTGCTCCGCGGTGCCGATGAGCTTCACGCCGGCGTTGATTTTCACGTCCTTGTCCAGGATGCAGTATTCCAGGTGGGCGCCGATGCCGATTTCGGTGTTGGCCATCACCACGCAGTTTTTCACAAAGGCGCCGGTGGACAGCCGCACGCCCCGGAAGAACACGGAGTGCTCCGCCGCGCCCAGCAGCAGGCAGCCGTCGGCCACGATGCAGTTGTCGATTTCGGAGTGCTCGCCGTAGTAGCAGGGCACCTGGTCACGGACCTTGGTGTAGATGGTCAGGCCCTCGCGGAACAGGCTCTTGCGGGTGTCGGCGTCAATCAGGGCCAGGTTGTTGCGGAAGTACTCGTCGGTAGACTCGTTGAACAGGGCCACGTTGTGGAACTCATAGGCGCCCACGGTGAACTCCGCGTCGGTCCAGCCCTTGAGAATCAGCTCCCGCTCCAGGCGGTAGCGGCTGTGGGCCACGGCCTCGGCGGCCTTTTCCATCAGGAAGTCCCGGCGCATGACAAACAGACCCATGGAGGCCAGGTAGTCGGCGGGGGCGGCATAGTCCACGGCCATGTCGGTGATCTCGCCGTTGACGTCCAGATTCACTGCCAGGTCCAGCTGCTTCTTGCTGTTGGCGATGCCCCGGGTGACCACCACGGTGATGTCCCGGCTGGACTCGATGTGCTTTTTTACCACCTCTTCCAGGTCGATGGCGCACAGCACGGCGGCGTCGGCCAGGATGACGTAGTCCTCATGGGCATAGCGCAGGTGGTCCGTGGCGGACTCAATGGCGTCCAGCTTGCCCCGGAAGGAGCCGGGATGGCCGCTGGAGAAGGGGGTGATGAACTCCAGGCCGTTTTCCTCCAGCTCCAGATCCCACTCCTCGCCGGAGCCGATGTGGTTCATCAGGCTCTGGTAGTTGTACTGGGTGATGATGCCGATGTGGCGGATGCCGGCGTTGGACATATTGGAAAGGGTGAAGTCGATCTGGCGGTAACGGCCGCCGTAGGGCAGCGAGGCCTGGGTGCGCTTGTTGGTGAGCTGGCCGAGGCTGCTGTCATAGATGTTTGCAAATACAAGACCCATTACGTTTTTCATGGTGTGTTCCCTCCTGCCTTAAAGAATCTCGCCGGGCTTGACGACCTGGTTGGGCTCGATCACGTGGTTTTTGCCCACCACGGAGATGGCCCGGTCCTCGCCGTCCTTAAAGGTGCCGCCGATCACAGCGCCGCTGTGAACCACGCAGCCCTCGCCGATGATGGCGTTGCGGATGATGGCGCCGTCCTCAATGATGGCGTCGGGCATGATGACGGAGTCCTCAATCATGGCGTCGTGGCCCACGCGGCAGCCGGTGGAGACCACGCTGTGCCGGATGGAGCCGTAGATCTCACAGCCCTCGGCAATCAGACAGTCCACGTTTTTAGATTCCGCCGCAATAAAGGAGGCGGGCAGGGCGTAGTTTCTGGCGTAGATCTTGGCCTTGCCGTCGTTCAGATTGAACGCGGGGTCGATGCCCAGCAGCTCCATGTTGGCCTCCCACAGGGAGGAGATGGTGCCCACGTCCTTCCAATAGCCCTCAAAGTCATAGGCGAAGAGCCGGTGGCCGGCGTTCAGAATGGCGGGGATCACGTTCTTGCCGAAGTCGTTTTCGGAGTTGGGGTCGTTCTCGTCGTCGATGAGGAACTTCTTCAGCACGGACCACTTGAACACGTAGATGCCCATGGAGGCGTTGTTGGACTTGGGCTGCTTGGGCTTCTCCTCAAACTCGTAGATGGAGCCGTCGGGGTTGGTGTTCATGATGCCGAAGCGGGAGGCCTCCTTCATGGGTACCTTGCGCACGGCGATGGTCACGTCAGAGTCCTTCTCCTCGTGGAAGCGGATCATCTTGGCGTAGTCCATGCGGTAGATATGGTCGCCGGAGAGGATCACCACGTTTTCGGGGTCATAGCGCTCAATAAAGCCGATGTTCTGATAGATGGCGTTGGCCGTGCCCTTGTACCACTCGGACTTTTTGCTGCGGGCATAGGGGGGCAGGACCTGCACGCCGCCGTGGGAGCGGTTCAGACCCCAGGGCTGGCCGTTGCCGATGTACTCATTGAGCTCCAGGGGCTGATACTGGGTCAGGATGCCCACGGTATCGATGCCGGAGTTGACACAGTTGGACAGGGGGAAGTCGATGATGCGGTACTTGCCGCCGAAGGGGACGGCAGGCTTGGCGGTGTTCTCGGTGAGCACCATCAGTCTGCTGCCCTGGCCGCCGGCCAGAAGCATGGCTACACTGCGTTTCTTTTGAAAATTCATGATGATCGGGTCTCCTTTTTTATACTAAATTTTAACTTGTCTTACAAATGAGGCTCAGGCCTTTTTGCTCGGCCTGCCGGCCCTGGCCTTGGGCTTATAGAACAGCACGCTCAGCGGCGGCAGGGTGAACTCGGCGGAGTACTCCAGCTCACCCCAGGCGGATTTCTCCGCGGTGATCTGGGGCAGGGGGGTGCCCCAGCCGCCGTACTTGGTCTCGTCGGAGTTCAGCACCAGCTCGTAGCTGCCGGCCTTGGGCAGGCCCAGACGGTAGTTCTCCCGCTTCACCGGGCAGAAGTTGCAGATGCCGATGATCTCTCTGCCCCGGTCGTCAATCCGGCGGAAGGCGATGACGGAGTTGTCCCGGTCGTCACAGGAGATCCAGCGGAAGCCGTCCCAGCTCTGGTCATTCTGCCAGAAGGCGGGGTTGTCCAGGTACAGGTGGTTCAGATCCCGCACAAAGTCCTTCATCTGGGCGTGGCGCTCATACTCCAGCAGCACCCAGTCCAGGCCCTGGTTCTCGTTCCACTCGATGAACTGGGCAAACTCATTGCCCATAAAGTTCAGCTTCTTGCCGGGGTGACCCATCTGCCAGCCGAAGAAGGTCCGCAGGTTGGCAAACTGGTCGGTGTAGTAGCCGGGCATTTTGCCGATGAGGGAGCACTTGCCGTGGACCACCTCGTCGTGGCTCAGGGGCAGCACGTAGTTCTCGGAGTAGGCATAGGTCATGGAGAAGGTCAGGTTGTTGTGGGAGAACTTCCGGTAGATGGGGTCCAGGGACATGTACTTCAGCATGTCGTTCATCCAGCCCATGTTCCACTTGAACAGGAAGCCCAGGCCCCCGTCGTTGGTGGGCCGGGTGATCAGCGGGAAGGCGGTGGACTCCTCTGCTACCATCATGGGCTGGTGAGCCACCCGGAAGGCGGCCTCGTTCAGCCGGCGCAGGAAGTTGATGGCCTCCAGATTCTCCCGGCCACCATAGATGTTGGGCCGGTAGTTGGGCCGGTTGTAGTCCAGGTACAGCATAGAGGCCACAGCGTCCACCCGGATGCCGTCCACATGGTACTTCTCCAGCCAGAACACCGCGTTGGACACCAGGAAGGACAGCACCTCGGGCTTGCCGTAGTCGTAGATCCGGGTGGTCCAGTCGGGATGCTCGTTCATCATGGGGTCGGACAGCTCGTAGCAGCAGGTGCCGTCAAACTCATACAGGCCGTTTTCATCCTTGGGGAAGTGGGCGGGCACCCAGTCCAGAATCACGCCGATGCCGGCCTGGTGCAGCCGGTCTACAAACTCCATCAGCAGCTTGGGCTCGCCGTAGCGGGAGGTGGGGGAGTAGTAGCAGGTGACCTGATAGCCCCAGGAGGGGTCATAGGGGTATTCGGTGATGGGCATCAGCTCCACGTGGGTGTAGCCCATCTCCTTCAGGTAGGGGATCAGCTGGTCACAGATCTCGGCGTAGCCCAGCACGCTGCCGTCGTCCTTCCGCCGCCAGGAGCCGAAGTGCATCTCGTAGATGTTCACAGGCCGTTTCAGGATGTTGGAGCGGGCCCTGTTGGCTCTGTACAGGCCGTCGTGCCACTTGTAGCCCTCCAGCTCATAGACCATGCTGGAGGTATCGGGGCTGTGGCAGGTGCGGTAGCCGTAGGGATCGGTTTTGTAGATCCAGCGGCCGTCCGGGGCGACGATCCGGTATTTGTAGGCGTTGCCCGGCCGGGCAAAGCGGGAGAAGGCCTCCCACACGCCGTGGGAGATCTTGTGCATAGGCAGGTCCTCGGTGTTCCAGAAATTGAAATCGCCTACTACGCTGACCGCCTGCGCGTTGGGGGCCCAGACGCGGAAGACAAAGCCCTCCGTCCCGTCCTGGGTGGCCCGGTGGCAGCCCAGCAGCTCGTAGGCATGGATATGATCACCACGATGGAAGGATTCCAGAGCAGTGCGAATTTGTTCGTCCATGATACAGTCTCTCTTTCCAGTCATTTGTATAACTGCACAGTTATACAAATCTATTATAATGGATTTTTTTGGGATTTCAACAATTTCATTTTGATTCTGTTGATTGCACAAGATTTTCCATCAAAATTTGGTGCTTCTGCCAAAGAATGCACAAAGCAAGCCGTGGCAGCAGAAGATCTCCTTTGACGAAACCGGTTGACAATCGGGACTTTTTCGGGTATAACCGGAGAAAAGAGAATCCCGGGCCCGGCCCGGGAGAGGGAGGCAGCAATGGAGGATCGGCTCATTCGCACCAGGCTTTTGCTGGGGGACGAGGCCATGGAACGCCTGGCCCGGGCCCGGGTGGCGGTGTTCGGCATCGGGGGCGTGGGCAGCTATACGGTAGAGGCCCTGGCCCGGTCCGGAGTCGGGGCCCTGGATCTGATTGACAACGACACCGTCAGTCTCAGCAATCTGAACCGGCAGCTGATTGCCACTTTGGATACCGTGGGCCAGCCCAAGGTAGAGGTGGCGGCCCGGCGGATCAGCCGGTTGAATCCGGACTGTCGGGTGCGGACGTACCAGAGCTTTTTCCTGCCGGAGAACGCCTCGGACTTTGACTTTACCCGGTACGACTATGTGGTGGACGCCATAGACACCGTGGCGGGCAAGCTGCAGCTGGTGCTCTGTGCCCGGGCGGCGGGGGTGCCCATTCTCAGCGCCATGGGCACGGGCAACAAGCTGGACCCCACGGCCCTGGAGATTGCAGACATCTATGAGACCTCCGGCTGTCCTCTGGCCCGGGTGATGCGCCGGGAGCTGAGAAAGCGCGGGATCCCCGGGCTGAAGGTAGTCTACTCCCGGGAGGAGCCCCTGCCCACAGATCCGGAGCTGAGCCGCCGGTGCCTGGAGGAATCCCGGGCAGGGGGCAGCACCCGCCGGAGCATCCCGGGCTCCACGGCCTTTGTCCCGGCAGCAGCGGGCCTGATGATCGCGGCCCAGGTGGTCCGGGATCTGACCGGCCGGTAGCCCTGCAAGCACCGTCTCTCCTCAATCGCCGAGGAGGGACGGTGCTTTGCCATATCCCGCCCCACCCCACCGGGGTCACGGGATACGCACACACCTCCCGTAGGGGCCGATGCCTTTCATCGGCCCTAAACGTCCCCCATCCCACCGGGGTAACGGGAAACGCACACGCCTCTCCGTAGCGGCCGATCATTGATCGGCCATAAAACGTCGCCCACCCCACCGAGGTCACGGGAAACGCACACACCACCCCCGTAGGGGCCGAACTCGAAGAGTCACGAAGTATGCCTTTCATCGGCCCTAAGGTCGCCCACCCCACCGGGGTCGCGTGATACGTATGCACCGCTCCGTAGTGGCCGCTGACCTCAGCGGCCATAAAGCCCTCCACCCCACCGGGGTCACGGGAAACGCACACATCACCCCCGTAGGGGGCGGCGTCCCCGACGCCCCGTGCCGCAGTATCGACAACCACCGGGGTTACCGGGAAACGTACACGCTGCCCCCGTAGGGGCGGATGCCTTTCATCCGCCCTGAAGCCGCCCGCTACCACCGGGGCTGCTGATTGTATACACGCTCTTCCGTAGCGGCCGCTCAGTGAGCGGCCATAAAAGGTCACCCATAC
>CAMOKD010000058.1:0-14648 GCA_946617435.1 uncultured Clostridia bacterium
TCCGGGGGCTCAGCTCCGGCATGGAGATGCCGCAGTCCTCGCAGGCGTAGTTCTGGGAGAAGGGCAGCTCCTCCCCGGTGTCCATCCGCTGGATCAGCACCAGGCCGCCGCCGTGGGCGGAGGCGGTTTCGATGGAGTCGGTCAGCCGGCGGGTGATGTCCCCCCGCAGGACCAGCCGGTCCACCACCAGCTCAATGTGGTGCTTCTTGTTCTTTTCCAGGGCGATCTCCTCGCCCAGGTCGTAGAGATTGCCGTCTACCCGGGCCCGGACAAAGCCGGACTTTCTGGCATCGGCCAGGACCTTCTGGTGCTCGCCCTTTTTGCCCCGGATCACCGGGGCCAGCACCTGGAAGCGGGTGCCCTCGGGCAGCTGGAGGATCCGGTCTACGATCTGGTCCACGGTCTGCTTGCGGATCTCCTTGCCGCAGTTGGGGCAGTGGGGCACGCCGGTGCGGGCCCAGAGCAGACGCAGATAGTCGTAAATCTCCGTCACCGTGCCCACGGTGGACCGGGGGTTTTTGGAGGTGGTTTTTTGGTCAATGGAGATGGCGGGGGACAGCCCGTCAATGGAGTCTACGTCGGGCTTGTCCATCTGGCCCAGAAACATCCGGGCGTAGCTGGACAGCGACTCCACATACCGCCGCTGGCCCTCGGCATAGATGGTGTCAAAGGCCAGGGAGGATTTGCCCGAGCCGGACACCCCGGTGAACACCACCAGCTTGTCCCGGGGAATCGTAAGAGACACGTTTTTCAGATTATTGGCCCGGGCGCCCCGGACCACAATGGATTCATTCATAGCGGCTCTCCGTCAATTGTTGTTCCTGTTATTATACCAGAAACCGGGGAAAAATACAATCCCTTTTCCGTTCCCGCCCCGGGGTTTTCCCGAGGGCCTGCCCGGGTTATTTAGAACATTTTTTCGATGATTTTCCCCGGTCCGGGGGAAATTCCCTTGACAAACCGGGCCGGATGGCCTATGATCATACGGAACTGCAATCAAACGATGAAATCGTTTGATTGCCTGCGGCAAATGCCGCAGATGCCAAGCAATGATACTTGGCATGTTCAGATCTTGTACGTACGAATGCCACCGCATTTCATGGGGTGCGCCGAATGCCGGAAGCATTCGGCGAATCAAACCATTTCCTGAATGGTTTTATTGCATTCTAGTATAAACCCATCTGAAGGAAGGGCGGGGCAAGCCATGACCACAGGAGAAAAAATCAAACAGCTGCGCAAGCGGGAGAATCTGACCCAGGAGGCCCTGGGCAGGCTGCTGGGGGTGCAGAAAAACGCCATCAGCAAGTGGGAGCGGGGCCGGGTGGAGAACGTGCCGGCGGACAAGCTGCGGGCCCTGGCCAAAATTTTTGACGTGCCCACCTCCTACCTGGTGGACAGCGGCGCCCTGTTTGTGTCGGTGGAGAACCACGCCGTGACGGTGAGCGACGCGGATTTGCGCTACGCCCTGTTCGGCAGCACCGAGGCCACCGACGAGATGCTGGAGGAGGTCAGGCAGTACGCAGACTACCTGCGCTACCGGGAGACCCGGAAAAAGCTGAAAAGCCGGCTCCACCTGCCCCCCAAAAACCCCGCCGGCAAGCAGGGCTGATCGATGGAGCGTTACCGTTCCGCCAACGCCTGGTTCCGGCAGCGCTTTGGCTGCAAGGTGTACAAGCTGGCCCTCCAGGGGGGCATGACCTGCCCCAACCGGGACGGCACCAAGGGCACCGGGGGCTGCATCTTCTGCTCCGCATCGGGCTCCGGGGACTTTGCCGAGCCCCGGTGCGGCGACGTGTGGGCCCAGATTGACCGGGCCAAGGCCCGGGTGCAGGCCAAGCTCCCCGCCGGCGGGGCCTACATCGCCTATTTCCAGGACCACACCAACACCTACGCCCCCCTGCCGGAGCTGGAGGCCCTGTTCACCCGGGCCATGGCCCACCCGGAGGTGGCGGCCCTGGCGGTGGCCACCCGGCCGGACTGCCTGGGGCCGGAGGTGGTTGCCCTGCTGGCCCGGCTGAACCGGCAAAAGCCCGTGCTGGTGGAGCTGGGGCTGCAGACCATCCACCCGGACACCGCCCGGTTCATCCGCCGGTGCTATCCCCTGGGGGACTATGACCGGGCCATGGCCGCCCTGCAGGCCGCCGGGCTGGAGACCGTGGTGCACATGATGCTGGGCCTGCCCGGGGAGACCCCGGACCAGATGGTCCAAACCGCCCGGTACATCGGCCGCAGCGGGGCCGGGGGCATCAAGCTCCAGCTGCTCCACGTGCTGGAGGGCACCGACCTGGCCCCCCTGTGGCGGGCGGGAAAGGTGCCCGTGATGGAGCCAGAGGCATACTGTCGGGTGCTGGCCGCCTGCGTGGAGGCCCTGCCGCCGGAGATGGTGATCCACCGGCTCACCGGGGACGGGCCCAAGCGGGATCTGCTGGCCCCCCTGTGGACCGGCAACAAAAAGGCCGTGCTGAACCTGGTGCGGCAGTATTTCAACCAACATGACGTCCGGCAGGGCCGCAGCTGGCAGCCCGCCGATCCGGAAGGAGGCCCCCCACATGTACTTTGACTCCCACGCCCACCTGGACGACAGCCGCTTTGACGCCGACCGGGACCAGATCCTGGCCCAGCTTGCGCAGCACGGGGTGGGCTGGGTGATGAACATCGGCTGCGACGTGAGCAGCAGCCTGCGCTCCATTGCCCTGGCCCATCAATATCCCTTTGTCTACGCGGCGGTGGGCTCCCACCCCGACGACGCCGCCCAGGTCAGCGGCCAGACCCTGGCCCTGTACCGGCAGCTGTGCGCCGACCCCCGGGTGAAGGCCATCGGGGAGATCGGCCTGGACTACCACTATGAGGATCCCCCCCGGCAGGTGCAGCTGCCCGCCTTCCGCCGGCAGCTGGAGCTGGCCCGGGAGGTGGGCCTGCCCGTGGTGGTCCACGAGCGGGAGGCCCACGCCGACGCCATGGAGCTGGTGCGGCAGTTCCCGGAGGTGACCGGGGTGTTCCACTGCTACTCCGGGGCGGTGGAGCAGGCCATGGAGCTGGTGCGCCGGGGCTGGTACATCGGCTTTACCGGGGTGATCACCTTTAAAAACGCCCGCAAGGCGGTGGAGGTGGTCAGGGCCCTGCCCCTGGACCGGATTCTCATTGAGACCGACTGCCCCTATATGGCGCCGGAGCCCCACCGGGGCCGCCGCAACGACAGCCGCTGGGTGCCCCTGATGGCCCAAAAAATCGCAGAGCTGCGGGGGGAGGACCCCGCCCTGGTGGAGCAGGCCACCACGGAAAACGCCATGCGCCTGTTCCGGATCTGACCGGGCCGGAGCCAACCACAGGCCGCGCACATAAGACAGCTTTCAATCACTGCTTTGGACATCCGTCCCACAGGCTTGGAAAAAGAGATGGTCTGCACCGCCCAGGTGCAGGCCATCCTTTGTTTAATCCCTCAGCGTCCCGATCGGGATGATTTTGACCCCGTCTTCTCTTGTATAGGCCATTTCGCCGCCGGTAATGACCATGAGCAGATCCGGCTCACGAAGAGGAACCTGGGTCTGCTTTTCGTTGTACTTTCCGATGAGCTGCTTGAACTGAAGAAGGTGCGTTGCACCGTCTTCTATTTCTCTGCTGCCCAGCTTAAACTCAACCAGCGCGTAGCGGCCGTCGTCCAGATGAAGTACGGCATCGGCTTCAAGATCATAACGGTCATGATAGTAGGACAGCTTCCCGCCGAGCGCCTGTGAGTAGACCTTCAAATCTCGTATGCAGAGACATTCAAAGATGAAGCCAAAGGTCTTGAGATCGGTCTGCAGGGATTCAGGCGTCAGCCCCATGGCTGCTACGGCGATGGACGGATCGGTAAACTCACGCTTTTTGCCGGAGCGGATCACAGTCGCAGAACGGATTGCCGGGCACCAGGCCTCGATATCCTCAATCACAAAAAGCCTTTCCAAGGCGTTAAGGTAACTGTCCATCGTGGCAGAGGTCATGCTGTCCGCGTTGGCGGAAACGTCTTGAAAGATATTCGTTTTCTTGGCAAGGGTCGAAATGTTCCGTGCGTAGGAACGCAGGATCATATTCGTCCACACGGGATTCCTCTGGACCCCATCCACTGTGGAAATATCCGATTCGCAAATATTGTTGATATAGTCGCGGGCGATCAGCAGCTTGGCGGCGTCGCTTTTCCTGCGCAGCGCACCGGGCCAGCCGCCGCGGCAGGCTGCGAAGATCAGCTTCTCAATTGTCAGATTTGATGTGATCCCGTCAATGTCCATAGACGGATCGTTGAACAGAGACTTCAGAGAAATGCTGCCATTGGATTCCTTCGACTCGAACAGGCTCATTGGATACATTTTCATGCGGGAGATCCGGCCGGTGCCGGAGTGCATGATCTTGCTGTTGTCCACAGAGGTTGAGCCAGTGAGGATGAACAGCCCTTCCTCCTGCCGCTGATCGACCGCTGTGCGCACGGCGTCCCACAGCACGGGGGCAACCTGCCACTCATCGATCAAACGCGGGTTCTCTCCGCGCAGGAGCAAAGAGGGCTTGGTGTGCGCCGCGGCCAGGTATCCCTCCCGGTGGTCGGGATCCTGCATCCTTAAAACACTTTTTGACTGCTGTTCGCCCGTTGTGGTTTTTCCGCACCATTTCGGCCCCACGATCAAAGTTGCACCAAATGCTTCGAGCCTTAAGGCAAGCTCTTTGTCAACAACTCTTGGCAAATATTCCGGCATAGTAAATCCCTCCGAGAGAAACTTCTAATCAGATTATACCCCTTCCTCCGTATCAGGTCAATAGCCGATTTGTGTTTTTGAGTGTTTTTATTTTATGTTTTTGAGCCTTTTCATTTTGCGTTTTTGAGCCTTTTCATTTTGTGTTTTTGAGGTATCTCGGTTCACGGCGGCAAACTGTTCCGCTCTGCTGCCATGGGGCGGGGGCTGCCCCGCCAAATGCGCTGAGAAAGCAGGAAACGGCATGACGGTCAGGTCATGCCGTTTCCTGCAAAATAAAGCTGTCTTCCGCCCCGCCCCTGCGGCGCAGCCTGTGTGCTGCGCCATTCAGTTCATGGCGTTTTCTGACGGGACGGTGTCGTTTTCGTACTCGGTGGCAAAGTAGCTGTCAAAGATGGTCCTGGCAATGCTGCCCAGGTTGCCGCCCTGGGCACCCTTTTCCACATAGATGGCAATGGCCACCTGGGGGTCGTCGGCGGGGGCGTAGCAGACAAAGGAGGCGTGGTCAGACCCCGCCGCGCCGTGCTGGGCGGTACCGGTCTTGGCGCACACCGCAATGGGGTAGTCGCCGAAGACCTTGTTGGCCGTGCCGGCGGGGGAATCCACCGCCCTGCGCATGCCCTGGGTGTAGACGTCATAGGCCGCGTCGGAGATCTGCAGCCGGCTCTCCACCTGGGGGGTCAGCTCGTAGAGCAGGTCCTGGTAGTCGGAGGAGATGATCCGGTTGAGGAAGGTGGCCTTGTAGCGCACCCCGTGGTTGGCCAGGGCCGCGGTATACACCGCCAGCTGCATGGGGGTAAACCGGTTTTCCGACTGGCCGATGGCCATGGACAGGGTATCGCCGCCGGTCCAGCTCTGCAGGCTGGGGTCGGCGTAGAGCTTCTTTTTGTTTTCCGGGTTGGCCCGCCAGCCCACGCTCTCGGCCAGCTCCACGCCGGTGGGCTCGCCCAGGCCCAGGGCCTTGGCCACCTTGTCCATCTCCCGCCAGCCGGTGAGCCGGCCGACCTCATAGAAATAGTAGTTGCAGGACACCGCCAGGGCCTGGACGCAGTTGATGGTGCCGTGGGTCACCTGGCTTGCGGTGTAGAGATAACAGGCGGGCTGATAGTCCTCGTAATAGGTGTAGATGCCCATGTCCGTGACCAGATAGTAGGCGTTGACGGTGCCGGAGTCAATGGCGGCGATGGCCGTGGTCATCTTGTAGGTGGAGCCGGGGGGATAGACCTGCATCAGGGCCCGGTTGTACATGGGGGCGTACTTGTCCTTGCTCAGCTCGTCGTAGTCCTGGTTGAAGGTGGCGGGGTTGAAGGTGGGGTAGCTGGCGCAGGCCAGCACCGCCCCGGTTTTCACGTCCAGCACCACCACGGCGCCGCCCTCGGCGTCCTTGCCCTCGGCGGCGGCGTTGACGCCGTTCTGCCGCAGGTTCAGGATAAAGTCCTCCAGGGCCTCCTCGGTGATCATCTGCAGGTTGATGTCAATGGTGGTCTCCACGTTTTTGCCGGCCTGGGGCTCCACCGCGTAGGTCTGGGAGACGATGTTGCCCTCTTTGTCCACCGTGGTGCGCAAAATGCCGTCGGTGCCGTGGAGCTCCTCCTCAAAGGCCTTTTCCATGCCGTCGATGCCCACCTTGGCGTCCATGGAGTAGCCCTTGTCCTTGTACTCGGGCCAGTTGTCGGCAAAGATGTCGCCGGTGCGGCCCAGAATGTGGGCGGCGTAGGTGGTGTTAAACTCCCGCACGGTGCTGGATTCCACCTGCATCCCCGGGGTGTTCAGCTCCATGAGCTCCGCCAGCTGGTTGGCGTCTACGTCGGAGAGCAGGGTGTAGGTGGGCAGACTGGTGTAGTTGCGCAAATCCAGCTCGTAGCGCAGGCCCAGCACCCCCCGGACCTCCTCGTCGGTCCAGTCGTTGGGGATGCGGAACCGGGTGCGCATCAGCTTGATCAGCTGGGCCGCGGAGACGTCGGAGTCCCACTCGTTCTCCCGCAGGAACTTGCGGAAGTAGCCGTTCCAGGTTTCGGAGGCCTGGCCGGTGGTGTACTCGTAGGGCTTGACCGGGGTGACGGGGAAGTGATCGGTAAAGTCAATGTCCAGCTCCCGGCACAGCCGGACCAGCTGGCGCAGGGACTCGTTGGGATTTTCGGAGTTGAACAGGGCGTAGTTGGTGATGATCAGGTTGTAGCTGGCCCGGTTGGACACCAGCACAATGCCGTTGCGGTCCAGGATCTCCCCCCGGGCCGCGGTGACCCGGGTGTCATAGGTGTAGGTGCCGGTGGTGTTGCCGGCCACCCGGGGGGCAAGCACCTGCAGGTGGATCATCCGGTAGGCGTAAAAGCCCAGAATCAGCCCGAACGCGGCCAGAAACAGGCCCAGCCGGAACTTGGATTTATAGGCCATGGTTCCCTCCTGTACGGCTCACCGCCCGGACCAGCACATAGCTGATGGGGCAAAAGAGCATGGATAGCACCGCCCCCGGCAGCAGAATCCGCCAGAAATTGCCCGGGGCAATGGGGGTGAGGATCAGCTTGAACACAAAAATAATCGTCTCGTTAAGCAGCAGGGTGACAAAGCAGCACAATGCCGTGGAGATCAGCCCCTGGGTGAGCACCGCCCGGCAGGCCACCGCCGAGAGCACCGCGCACACCGTGACCACCCCCACGCTGAGATTGCCGTAGTCCGCCCCGGACAGGCACCAGAAGACCGTGCCCCCCAGGGCAAAAAAGCCGCCCTTCTCCGGGCCCTCCCGGATGGCCACGCACACCAGATAGATGGGCACCAGGCTGGGCTTGATGCCAAACCAGGGGGCCTTGGCGGAGATCACCGTCTGCACCAGCAGCACCAGCAGCAGGCAGAAGCTGTACAGCGCCCATTTTAAGATGCCCTTCCACTGGAGCTTGGTCAGGTGGAAGTGTTTGAACATACGGGGGCCTCCTTACTGGTTTTCATACTCGGTGATGACAAAGACCTGCTCCAGGTCGTCCAGGTCGGCGGCGGGGCTGAGCAGGGCGTATTTGGCCACGCCGGTCTCGTCAAAGTCGGCATCGGTGATGTAGCCGATGATCAGCCCCCGGGGATACACCGTGGAGCCGGTGGTGAGCACCTGGTCGTTGTTGCGCAGCACGGAGTCTGTGGGCAGATAGTTCATCCGCAGCAATCCCTCAGACCCGGTGGCCAGGGCCCCCTCCACAATGCCGTTGTAGCCCGTGGAGGCCACCGAGGCGTTGATCTTCAGGGCGCTGTCCAGCACGGTGGTCACCGTGGCCCAGTTGGGGCCGGCGGCGGTGACCAGGCCCACCACCTGGCCGTATTCGGTGATGGCCACCATGCCGGTGTTGATGCCGGAGTTGGTGCCCTTGCCGATGGTAAAGGCGGATTTCCAGTTGCTGGCGTCCCAGGAGACGATGTAGGCCGAGGCGAGCTTATAGTCCTCGTGCTCCTCGGTGAGCCCCAGCAGCTGGTGCAGGCGCTCGTTCTCCCGCTGGAGGGAGTCGGCGCTGCGCACGTCCTCCTCCATCTCGATGATCCGGGCCTGGAGGGCCTGGTTTTCGGCCTGGAGGGATTCGTATTTGAACACATAGTCGTAATACCGCTCGGCCTGGCGGATCAGCCCGCTGGCGGCGGCGCGGAAGGGGGAGAGCAGGGTCTGCACCAGGCTCTCGCCGGGGCCGGTGTTGGCCCTGACCACGGCAAAGATGGTCAGCAGCATGGCGGCCAGAACGGCCAGCACCAGAATCAGCCGGGTGCGGCCGGTGATGTATTTTTTCAAGGGATCACCTCATTGCAGAATTCCGCCGGCAGGCGGCAGCCGGGATGGTAGTGTATTATTGTACCACCTTGGCCGGGCGCTTGTCAACCGGGAGCCTTGCCGGGACGCCATTTTTGAAAGGGCGCGCCGCAACACAGCGTTTGCAGCGCGCCCCGTGGTTCAGCCGCCGCGGACCGTAAAGTTGATGGTGCCCACCCGCAGGTTGTTGAACAGAATCGTCAGGTTGTAGGTGCCGCTCTCGGCGGGGATAAAGGGCATCTCCGCCGCCCAGAGATTGTCGGTCCACATCTCGTCCCAGACCATGGTGGTGCGGCGGATGTCCACAATGGGGCCGTCGCTGCGCTCCGCCCCCTGGCGGACCACAAAGAGGACGTTGATCTCCTCGTCGCTGGGCTGGGGGGTGCCGTTGGCCGTGACCAGCACGGTGATGGGCGTCTGGGGCGTGGGGGTGACGTTGCCGCCGCCCAGGTCGTCCAGGGTCCAGTTCTCCTCGTCCGGGGTGTCGTACATGCCGATGGTGGTGCCCTCCCCGGTGATGCCCATGCCGTTGAACCGGGCCGCCTGGGGCACGTGGACCTGCACGGTGTTGCTGCCGGTGACCGGGCTGCCGTCCGCCGCCCGGAGGGTGATGACGTAGTCTGCGTTGGGCACCACCGCCGTGAGCAGGAAGCTGCTGCCCTTGGCGGTGTCCGCCAGCTGGAGGGTCTCCCCCTCGCCCAGGGAGCTGGCAATCAGCCAGCCGGCCTCGGGCTCCCGGTTGGCCTGCCAGTCCAGCTGGATGCCCTCCTCGGTGACCTGGGCGGTCAGGCTCTCAAAGTAGATCAGGCTCTCGCTGATCTCGGTGTTCAGCCCCTGGAACAGGCCCGGAGCCGTCACCTTGACCAGATAGTTGTTGCCCGGCACAATGCCGCCCACCGAGGCCGTGCACAGCCAGCCGTAGTCCGCCTGGACAGGCTCGTCCAGGGTGACCTCCAGCTCGTTGCCCTCGGGGTCCTGGCAGACCACGACCCACCGCTCGGGCAGGGCGCTGGTGCAGTGCCAGCTGAACCGGGCCACGCCGGCGTCCAGGCTGTCCATGGCCAGGGAGTCGGCGGTGACCTCCTCCGCCGGGATGTAGGTGGTGCTGGTCTGGCCGGTGAGATACAGGGTGTCAGAGCCCACCAGGTGGAAGGTGTACTCCGTGCCGATCTCCAGGCCGTTGATCTGGGTGCTGTGGCCGGAGAAGGTGGCGGTGGTCTGCTGGCCGCCGGTGGGGCCGTAGGTCATGACCCACTGCTCCGGCTCGGCGTTGCCGTCCTTGACCACCAGGGTGATCAGCACCGCGCCCTCCTGGCTGCCGGTGCTGGCGGCCATGGTGAGGATCTCCGTCTCGGGCATGGTGGTGGCAATGGTCTCCGTCACGCCGGACACCCGGTGGAAGCCCTCCAGCGCGGTTTTTAAGGTGTACTGGGTGCCGGGGGTCAGCCCCTCAAACACCGCGGCGCCGCCCTCAAACCGGCTCTCGTGGGAGTTGCCGTAGGCGTCCTGGCACAGGGCGGTGAACTTGCTCTCGTCCATGTTGGCGCTCATGTGCAGGGTCAGGCCGGTGGCGGTGACGTCTGTGACCTCCAAGGATTCCACGGTGACAAAGTAGTGGTAGAAGCCGTGGCCCAGGTCGGTGAACTCGTACAGGCCGATGAGCACCAGCAGCACCGCCATGGCCGCCACAAAGCCGATCCACAGCCGGCGCCGGCGGATGCGCTTGCGGCGCTCCTTTTCGGGGTCACGGCGGCGGACGTTCAGCCGCTGGGGCGGCTCGTCCTTGGCCTTGGACTCAGATTCAGCCGGGCGCAGGGCCGGCCGGGGGGTTGCAGGCGCCGGGGCGGCGGGCGCTGCGAGCGCAGGGGCCTCTGCAGCAGTCTCTGCAGCAGTCTCTGCAGCAGTCTCCGGGGTCTCCGGGGTCTCCGGGGCGGCCTCCGGGGCAGGGGGGGCAGGCTGCGCCTCCGGCTGGGGCGCGGTCTCGGCCTCGGCCTTGGCCCGGCGGAGGAATCTGCGCTCCTTCTTTTCCTTCTTGGGCTTTTTGTCCTTCTTCTCGGGCTGGGGCTCCAGGTCCTTTTCGGTGCCGGCGCCGGCGGTGTCCGGGGAGAAGCTCTTCTTAAAGGTATCGTCCATCTGGCCGGCGTCGGCAAAGTGGACGGGCTCGATCTCCTCCCGGCCGGCCTCGGGGGGCAGGGGCTCGGGGTCCACCACCAGGGGCGGCACGATGAGATCGTCGCTCACGGCGTTGCGCTGCATATACAGCTCCAGCACCTGGCGCATCCGCTCGGGGGTCTGGTACCGGTCCTTGGGCTCATAGGCGCAGGCGGTTTGGATGATCTCCGCCAGCTCATAGTCGGCGTAGATGGGGGCGGGCAGGGGCTCGCCCTCCTGGCGCATGGCGTCGGCGGCCTTGGCGGGGGTTTTCTCGTCCTCAAAGGGGGCGTGGTTGCCGTTGTAGATGCGGTAGAGCACCATGCCCAGGGAGTAGATGTCCACAGTGGTGTTCAGCCCGCCCAGCAGCTTGCGCAGCTCCGGGGCGGTGTAGCCGGTGCGGTACTGCTCCGGCAGGACGCCGTATTGCAGGTCCTGGGTGGAGATCAGGCCGAAGTCGCCCAGCATGAACCGGTCCCCGCCGGGGGAGAGGAAGATATTTTCAGGCTTGAGATTGCAGTGCAGATAGCCCTTTTGCCGCAGGGCGGCCAGGGCGGCGCACAGGTCGATGCCCATGTTGATGCCCCGCAGATGGGAGGCGGCGTTGTTGCTGAGATATTCCTGCAGCGAGGTGCGCCGGGGCAGCACGGCGTAGACGTCGTAGCCCACCGCGTCCTCCTTTTTGACCGCCTGGGCCCCCAGGAAGGGCAGCACAAAGGGGCAGTCCAAAAACAGCTTGGTGCGCTCGGCCTCCTCCACCATGGCCTGGGCCTCCCGGGCATAGTAGGCGTTGGCGTCCTCCTCGTTGGAGTAGGCGCCGGAGAGCAGCAGCGCCCGCACCTGGGACTCGCTGGCCGGCACCGAAATATGCTTGAGCACAAACTCCCGCCCGGACTCCGGATGCCGGATATAGAAGCACTCGACCCCCTCCCGGGCGGCAAAGCGCTCACCCAGCTCCATGGCATCCAGCAGGGGAGAAACCTTGAGTTCAGACACGTTTGTACCTCCTTTAATGTGTACTACCTTATATCATATACCATTTTCCCGCAAATTGCAAGAGGAACCTCACCGCCCGGCGGGGAAACTTATGGAAACCGGAATTCTCCCCGCCCCCGGCCCGGCGCGGCAAATCGGCGCCCTTCGGCCCAAACTGTGGAAAACGCACAAATTTTTTTGGCGGGCCGGGAAATTTCGACAAATTTTTTGGTGCTGTCCACCGGCAATCTGTGGAAAACCCTGTGGAAAATGTGGACAACCCCGGCCCGGGGCCCGGGGACGGCGTTGTTATTTTGGGGAATTATGTTGACCCGAAAACTACCTGTTGTGTCCGCCGGAAAAATAGTTTCGTTTTGTAATAATTCTGTGAAAATGCCGAAAGGCCCCCTGCCGGCGGGGCCGGAATTTTCGGGTTTGGTATAGCATTTTCCGGAGGGGTTTGCTATAATGATATCCCCGGGCCGAGCCCCGGCGAATTTTTGACCACTCCCCGATTTTGAGGATTTACAATATGCTGGAACTTCTCTCCCCCGCCGGCTCCATGGACGCCCTCCGTGCCGCCGTGCAGAGCGGCGCCAACGCCGTTTACCTGGGCACAGGCCCCTTCAACGCCCGCCAGGGCGCCAAAAATTTCAGTCCCGACGAGCTGGTGGACGCCGTGCGCTACTGCCACGTCCGGGGCGTCAAGGTCCACCTGACGCTGAACACCCTGGTCACCGACCGGGAGCTGCCCCAGGCCGCCGAGACCATCACCGCCGCGGTGCAGGCCGGGGTGGACGCCTTTATCGTCCAGGATCTGGGCCTGGTACAGCTGCTGCGGCAGATGGCCCCCGAAACCCCCATCCACGCCTCCACCCAGATGAGCATCCACTCCTTAGAGGGGGTGCAGCAGTGCGCGGCCATGGGCATTTCCAGGGTGGTGCTGGCCCGGGAGCTGCCCCGGGAGGAGATCGCCTTTATCTGCCGCAACAGCCCCATCGAGATTGAGGTCTTTATCCACGGGGCGCTGTGTATGTGCTATTCCGGCCAGTGCTATTTTTCCGCGGTGGTGGGCCGCCGGTCCGGCAACCGGGGCCAGTGCGCCCAGCCCTGCCGCCTGCCCTACGGCTACGGCCGGTTTGAGGACAAATACCCCCTGAGCCTGAAGGACAACTGCCTGATCCCCTGGATGGCCGAGCTGGACCGGCTGGGGGTCGCCTCCGTGAAGATCGAGGGCCGGATGAAGCGGCCGGAGTACGTGGCCATTGCCACCCGGCTCTACCGCCAGGCCATTGACGGCCAGCGGGTCAGCGCCCAGGATATGAAGGACCTGCGGGACGCCTTCTCCCGCCAGGGCTTTACCCAGGGCTATTACGTGGGCCAGACCGGCCGGGATATGTTCGGCACCCGGCAGCGTGAAAAGGAAAACACCGCCCTGATGCAGCAGGCCCGGGCGGGCTATGAGAACAACGAGGCCCCCCTGGTGCCGGTGCGGTTCTACGCGGTGATGAGCGCCGGGCAGAACGCCATGCTGGCGGTCCAGGACGAGCTGGGCAACATCTGCAAAACCGAGGGCCCCGTGCCCCAGCCGGCCCTGCGCAAGGCCCTGACCCAGGAGGAGCTCCACGCCCGGCTCTCCAAAACCGGGGGTACCCCCTACGCCTGCGTGGAGACCAAGGCGGTGATCGACCCGGGGCTGACCCTGCCCGCCGCGGCCATCAACGCCATGCGCCGGGAGGTGCTGACCCACCTGACCGCCCTGCGGGGCCGGCAGAGCCAGCCCTCTGAGCTCAACCGCTACACCCCGCCCAAGATCTGGCCCGGCAGCGACCGGCCCCCGGTGCTGACGGTGGGGGTGCTGCGGCCCGAGCAGATCACCCCCAAGCTGCTGGCCATGAAGCCCGCGGTGCTCTACGTGCCCCTGCAGCTGCTGCGGGGCAAGCTGGACTGGCTAAGCAAGGTCCAGCCCCAGACGGAGCTGTCTGTGGTGCTGCCCCGGATCATCCAGGACCGGGAGACCGCCCAGGTCCGCCGGGATCTGGATCTGGCCCGGAGCCTGGGCATCCGCAGCGCCCTGTGCGGCAACCTGGGCCACCTGGGTCTGCTGCGCTCCAGGGGCTTTGCCATCCACGGGGACTACGGACTCAACCTGTTCAACTCCCGCAGCATGAACCTGGCCAAGAGCCTGGGCCTGCAGAGCGCCACGGTGAGCTTTGAGCTGACCCTGCCCCAGATCCGGGACCTGTCCAAGCCCGTGCCCACCGAGCTGCTGGCCTACGGCCGGCTGCCTTTGATGATCACGGAAAACTGCGTCATCAAAAACCGCACGGGCCAGTGTACCTGCCACACCGGCGTGACCAAGCTGGTGGACCGGAAGGGCGAGGAGTTCCGGATTTTGAAGGACCAGGACAGCTGCCGCAGCGTGATTTACAACGGCAAAAAGCTCTTTTTGCTGGACCGGCAGGACGCCCTGAAGCCCCTGGGGCTCTGGGCCCTGCGGCTGCAGTTTACCACCGAAAACCCCATGGAGGTGGACGCCGCCCTGGACGCCTACCGGGGCTTCGGCGCCTTTGACCCCGGCGCCTGCACCCGGGGCCTGTACTACCGGGGCGTGGAGTGAATGAAGAACTGAAGGAATGAAGGCGGCCTGCGGCCTGATGAAGTCGGCTGCGCCTGATTGTGGTGTATTGCAATTTGAATTGACGCAGCGCGGGCGATCCGCCAGCAAATTTGGCAGTATGCCCCCGTAGGGGCGGATGCCTTCCATCCGCCCTAACGCCGCCCGCTACCACCGGGGTTACGAAACACGTAGGCACCCCCTTCGTAGGGGGCGGCGTCCCCGACGCCCCGTACCGCAGTATCGACAACCACCGGGGTTACCGGGAAACGTACACGCTGCCCCCGTAGGGGCGGATGCCCACATCCGCCCTGAAGGTCGCCTTAACCACCAGGGTACCGGAGGCGCACACCCCGTAGGGATCGATCATGCCGGCGAAGCCGGACGATCGATCCGATCCGCC
>CAMOKD010000059.1:0-14036 GCA_946617435.1 uncultured Clostridia bacterium
TTAACGATTCTCCTCCGTACCGGCAAGTCTTTCCTTCTGTTGTTCCCTTTCTGTTACGGCAGGCTTCTCCGAGAGTGTTTACTGAAAGTGTTCTTTATCCTTTACACAATACATCGTATTGGAGAAGCGTATGAACTCCATTTCGGGGCAGCAAAAAAACAGAGGCTCACAGGAGCCTCTGTTTTCTTGCCTGGCAGGGCTTATTTCTTCATGGAAACAGCCTTGCGGGCCTTCTCGGCCAGGACCTCGGGGGTCAGGCCGTAGTACTCCAGCACGGCGGCGGCGGTGCCGCTGCGGCCGAAGGTGTCGTTCACGCCGTGGCGCACCACGGGCACGGGGCAGTTCTCGGCCAGGAGCTCTGCCACAGCGCCGCCCAGGCCGCCCAGGACGGAGGCCTCTTCAGAGGTGACGATGGCGCCGGTCTCCCGGGCGGCCTTCAGCACCAGCTCCTCGTCCAGGGGCTTGATGGTGTGCATATCGATCACCCGGGCGGAGATGCCCTCGGCGGCCAGGATCTCCCGGGCCTTCAGGGCCATGCCCACCATGATGCCGGTGGCGATGATGGTGACGTCCTTGCCGTCGGCCAGGGTGCAGCCCTTGCCCAGCTCAAACCGATAGCCCTCCACCTCGTCGGTGAAGATCTCGGTGGCGGACCGGGCCAGACGCAGGTAGGCGGGGCCCTCGTAGTTCAGCAGGGCCTCCACGGCCAGGCGCATTTCGTTGCCGTCGCAGGGGCACAGCACGGTCATGCCGGGGATCTGCCGCATCAGGGCCAGGTCCTCGGTGCACTGGTGGGTGGCGCCGTCCTCGCCCACAGAGATGCCGCCGTGGGAGCCCACGATGGTCACGTTCAGGTGGGGGTAGCCCACGGAGTTGCGCACCTGCTCGTAGGAGCGGCCCGCGGCAAAGATGGCGAAGGTGTTGCTGAAGGGCTTGAGCCCACAGGTGGCCATGCCGGCGGCGATGCCGGTCATGTTGTTCTCAGCGATGCCGCAGTCAAAGAAGCGGTCGGGGTAGGCCGCGGCGAAGTCCTTGGTCATGGTGGCCTTGGACAGGTCGGCATCCAGAACCACCAGCTTGGGGTATTTCTCTGCCAGCTCTACCAGGGCCTTGCCGTAGGCGGCGCGGGTTGCGATTTTACCTGCCATTTCAGTTCTCCTCCAATTCTTTGATCTTGGCTTCCAGCTCAGCCTTGGCAATGGCGAATTCCTCGGCATTGGGGGCCTTGCCGTGCCAGCCGGCGTTGTTTTCCATGTAGGACACGCCCTTGCCCTTCACGGTGGCCATCAGGATGGCGGTGGGCATCCCCTTGGTCTCACGGGCCTCGGCCAGGGCCTTCAGGATCTGGTCATAGTCGTGGCCGTCGATCTTGATGACGTGCCAGTTAAAGGCCTCCAGCTTCTTGTCCAGGGGCTCAGAGGGCATCACGTCCTTGGTGGCGCCGTCGATCTGCAGGCCGTTGACGTCGATAAAGGCGCACAGATTGTCCAGCTTCCACTTGGCGGCGGACATAAAGGCCTCCCAGATCTGGCCCTCGGCAATCTCACCGTCGCCGCAGATGGCGTAGGTGCGGTAGTCCTTGCCCTCCAGCTTGGCGGCCAGGGCCATGCCCACGGCGGCGGAGAGACCCTGTCCCAAAGAGCCGGTGGACATATCCACGCCGGGGACGTGCTTCATGTCCGGGTGGCCGGACAGGTGGCTCTTGATGGACCGCAGCAGCTGCAGATCCTCCACGGGGAAGAAGCCCCGCAGGGCCAGTACCGCGTAGAGGGCGGGGGCGCAGTGTCCCTTGGACAGGACAAAGCGGTCACGGTCCTCCCACTTGGGGTTGGCCGGGTCCACCCGCATCTCGTTGAAATACAGGGTGGTCAGGGCGTCCATGCAGGACAAAGAGCCGCCGGGATGTCCGGAGGAAGCCCGATGGACTGCCTCCACCGCCAGAAGACGAGCCTTGTATGCCTTCAGCGCAAGGTCTTTGCCAAACAGTTTTTCCATAGTATCCTTCCTTTATGTAAAATTCAGTTTGTCTCTTCCTGAACCAGCTCCCCGTAGAGGAAGCGGGTTTGCCAATAATAGTTGAGCTGCTGCAGCCGGTGATAGGCGCTCTGGGCCGGGCCGGAGACGGAGGTGACCAGCTGGCCCTTCGCCATGACCCTGCCGTTGGTGGACACCACCGGGAGCTCCTGCCGGATCTGGTCCATGGCCTGCAGATAGGCCGGCCCCTCGCCCCAGCCCAGGGTGTCGAACAGGACGTTCATCAAAAAGCAGGGGGAGATGGTGGGTCCGGTCTGCCCCGCCAGGTCCAGGCCCAGGGTCTGCCTGGCGGCGTCGTTGGCCCAGATCAGGTACTCGGTGGCGTAGTAATCCAGGAAGCCCTCCTGGGTGGACAGGTCCATGTTGATGCCGTAGTGGGTGTAGGCGGCGGTGGTGTAGTTGTTGATGTCGGCCCCCAGGGTGGGGTTGTGGTCGCCGAAGGTGAGCAGCACCACCGGCCGGGGGGACTGGCGCAGCCGGTCCACCAGCCCGGTCAGGGCCAGGTCCCGGGCGTACACGCAGCCCAGGTAGTTGTTCAGGGCATAGCCGTCGGCGGTGTCGGCGTCCTGGAGCACAAAGCGCCAGGGGTAGTTGTTGCGCCGGTAGCTGTAGGGCCCGTGGCCCTGATAGGTGACGCTGAACTGGAAGTAGGGGCCGTCCTCATGGGCCTCATACATCTGCAGCAGCTTGTCGTAGAGCACCTCGTCCTCGGCCACGGTGTCGGGGCCCACCAGGTCGTCAAAGTACTCCTCCCGGAACAGGTAGTCGTCAAAGCCCAGGTAGCGGTTGACATTCTTACGGTTATAGAACCAGCCGTTGAAGGGGTGGGCCCCCTCCAGCCGGTAGCCCTGGCCCTTGAGATACCAGAGATAGGAGTTGGTGGGCTTGCGCCACTCCTGCAGGGCGTAGTCCCCGGTGAGGAAGCAGCGCTCGGCGTTTTTGGTGTTGCCGCCAAAGCCGTTGGTGACCAGCTCCCCGGTCAGACTCTCCGCTGCCAGGGCGTGGTAGGGGTCGTAGCAGGACCAGTCCACCGCCCCGGGGGTGCTGCTGAGCCTGGACAGGTCGTTGTAGCTCTCCCGCATGATGACGATGACGTCCACCTTCCGGTCCTGGGGGATGTCGGCCTGGGCAAACTGCGCCAGGTCGGCCTCCGCCTCCTTGGCGGAGTAGTCCCGGGGCTTGGCGGCGGTGCCCACCAGGGCCGACCGGGTGAAGGAGTACAGCACCCCCCGGGAGACGTAAATCTGGGTGCTGGACCAGGTGTCGATGTGGTCGTAGTGCTTGGTGGCCTGGAACAGCGCCGGGCTCTGCACCCACAGCCCCAGCCCCAGGGCGGCCCCCAGGGCGGCCAGCAGGGCGGTCAGCCTGGGCATGCCCAGGGCCGGACGCCACCGGCTGAGCAGCCCCAGCAGCACCGTGCACACCAGGGCCGCCGCAGGCCCCCCAAGCACCGGGGCGGAGAGCTGCAGCTCATAGTGCTGGGTCTGGGTGATGTTCAGGGCCTCCCGCAGGCAGAGCAGATCCTGGAACTGCAGGGGGTCGGTGCGGATCAGGATCAGGTAGTAGTTGCCGATGGCCACGCCCAGGCAGACCAGGGCGGTCAGCCCGTAGCCCAGCCACAGCCGGCCCGTCAGGGCAAAGAGCACCAGGCACAGGGCCAGGCAGACCAGCAGGTTCACCGCCGGGATCAGCGGGGCCTCAAAAAAGCCCCAAAACACTGCGCTGCCGTAGTCCGCGCAGGACAGCCACAGGCAGCACAGGGTCAGCACGGCGCAGGCGGCCAGCAGCAGGCCCCCCTGCCACAGCAGGAAGCCTGCCCGCCCCTGCCGGGGCAGACGCCGGGCCAGCAGCCCCTGGGGGCCGCCGGACTTGGAATGATTGCGCTTCATAGGATCACTTCGGTTTTTGTGGGGTCAAAGAGGCGTTACCGCTTCTTTGCCAGGGGCTCGCTGGCCTCCTGGGCCTCCTGCAGCCGCAGGATGATCTGGTTGGAGACCAAAAACCCCGTGGGGGTGAGGACCCAGCGGTCCTTCTCCTGCTTCAGCAGGCCCCGCTCTGCCAGGGGCAGAATCACGTCCAGCAGGGGCTGGAAGGGCATCAGGTAGTTTTTCTCGTACTCCTCGGCGGCGATGCCGTGGGTGGTGCGCAGCCGCAGCATCACATACTCCCCGGCCCGCTCCCTGGGCGGGATGGTGTCGCACTCAGACAGGATGGGCACGTCCTGCTTTAACAGGCCCCGGATGTAGTTCTGGATGTCGGGCCGGTTGGTGTACCGCTTGCCGGCAAAGTCAGAGGCGGCCGCGGGGCCGAAGCCGATGTACTCGTCCCCCAGCCAGTATTTCAGGTTGTGGCGGCACTCATAGCCCGGCCGGGCAAAGTTGGAGACCTCATACTGGGCAAAGCCCGCCTCGGCCAGCAGCTTCACCGTGCGCAGGTACATCTCCGCCTGTACCTCGTCAGAGGGCAGGTTGGCGGCGTCCTTATACTGCCACAGGGGGGTGTTCTCTTCTACCTTTAAGCCGTAGCAGGACATATGGTCCGGCTGCAGGCGCAGCACGTTGCGCAATGTCAGCTCCCACTGCACGGGGGTCTGGTTGGGCAGGCCGTACATCAGGTCCAGGTTGATGTTGTCAAAGCCGCAGGCCCGGGCCATCTGCATGGCGTGGACCGCCTGGGCAAAGCTGTGGGGCCGGCCCAGCTTTTTCAGCATATCGTCGTTGTCGTTCTGCACGCCCAGGGACATCCGGTTAAAGCCCTCGCCCCGGAGCTTTTTCAGCAGCGGCTCGGAGACGGAGTCGGGGTTGGCCTCAAAGGTGACCTCGGCGTCCTTGTCCACCCGGAAGCGGTGCTGCACCTCGGCAAAGATCCGGCGCAGGTTGTCCGCCCCGAAGAAGGAGGGAGTGCCGCCGCCGAAGTAAACCGAGTCCACCACATAGTCGGTGCACCGTGCGCCGGTCTCTTTAAAGTGGAGGGCCAGGGCCTGCATATAGTTGTCCACCAGCCGCTTGTCCCGGCTGCCGCCGATGGAGTAGAAGTCACAGTACTGGCACTTGCTGCGGCAAAAGGGGATGTGGATGTAAATGCCTAAGGGTTTCAGTTCGTTCATAGTTCAATCACTCATCCATTTTCAGCACTGCCATAAAGGCCTCGGAGGGGACGGACACCGTGCCGAAGGTGCGCATCCGTTTTTTGCCCTCCTTCTGCTTTTCCAGCAGCTTCTTTTTGCGGGTGATATCGCCGCCGTAGCACTTGGCCAGCACGTCCTTGCGCAGGGCCTTGATGGTCTCCCGGGCGATGATCTTGCCGCCGATGGCGGCCTGCACCGGGATTTCAAACATCTGGCGGGGGATGTTCTCCTTCAGCTTTTCGCAGATCTTCCGGGCCCGGGCATAGGCCTCGTCGGCAAAGAGGATGAAGCTCAAGGCGTCCACCAGCTCGCCGTTGAGCAGGATGTCCAGCTTGACCAGCTTGGAGGGCCGGTAGCCGATCAGCTCATAGTCCAGCGAGCCGTAGCCCCGGGTGCGGGACTTCAGCGCATCAAAGAAGTCGTAGATGATCTCGTTGAGCGGGATCTCGTAGTGGAGCTCCACCCTGGACTGGTCCAGATAGACCATGTCCTTGAACTCGCCCCGGCGGAACTGGCACAGCTCCATAATGTTGCCCACGTACTCCGGCGGGGCAATGATGCTGGCCTTCACATAGGGCTCGTAGGCCTGGGCAATCTCCATGGGGTCGGGGTAGTTCAGGGGGGTGTACACCTGGATGTGGGAGCCGTCGGTCTTGTCGATTTCGTAGACCACGTTGGGGGCGGTGGTGATCAGGTCCAGGTTGAACTCCCGCTCCAGCCGCTCCATAATGATCTCCATGTGCAGCAGGCCCAAAAAGCCGCAGCGGAAGCCGAAGCCCAGGGCAATGGAGTTTTCCTGGGTGTAGCTCATGGAGGCGTCGTTCAGCTTCAGCTTTTCCAGGGCGTCCCGCAAATCGCCGTACTTGGACCCGTCGGCGGGGTACACGCCGGAGAAGACCATGGGCTGGCAGGTTTTGTAGCCGGGCAGGGGGGCGCTTGCAGGCCGCTCCGCCCCGGTGACGGTGTCGCCCACCCGGGTGTCAGAGATGGTTTTGATGGAGGCGGTGAGATAGCCCACCTCGCCGGCGCCCAGGGCGTCGGCGGGCACCATGCCCTTGGGGTGCAGATAGCCGCACTCCACCACCTTGTACACCGCGCCGGAGGCCATCATTTTCACGTCCATGCCCGGCCGGATGGTGCCGTTCATCACCCGCAGATAGACCACCACGCCCCGGTAGCTGTCGTACTGGCTGTCAAAGATCAGGGCCTGGAGGGGGGCCTCCCGGTCGCCGGTGGGGGGCGGCACGTCCCGGACCACCATCTCCAGCACGGCGTGGATGTTGATGCCGTTTTTGGCGGAGATCTCCGGGGCGTCCAGGGCGGGGATGCCGATGACGTCCTCAATCTCCTGCTTGACCTCCTGGGGCCGGGCCGCGGGCAGGTCGATTTTATTCACCACCGGCAGCACCTCCAGCCCGGCGTCAATGGCCAGGTAGGTGTTGGCCAGGGTTTGGGCCTCAATGCCCTGGGAGGCGTCCACCACCAGCACTGCGCCCTCGCAGGCGGTGAGGGAGCGGGAGACCTCATAGTTGAAGTCCACGTGCCCCGGGGTGTCGATCAGGTTCAGGACGTAGTCCTCCCCGTTGTCGGCCCGGTAGTTGAGCTTGACGGCCCGGGCCTTGATGGTGATGCCCCGCTCCCGCTCCAGCTCCATATTGTCCAGGATCTGCTCCTCCATCTCCCGTTTGTCCACGGTGTTGGTCTCCTCCAGCAGCCGGTCGGCCAGGGTGGATTTGCCGTGGTCGATATGGGCGACGATGGAAAAATTACGGATATGATTTAAGTCGGTCAACTGATCCACCTCAATCCGGGGCGCCGCCTGCGGCCACAGGCGCACAAACCCCCTACTTTACACTGTTTTCTGTATTATAGCAAAACTTCCCGGATTTGTAAAGGGCCGGGATTTCTTGACTTTGCCGCCTTGGCGTGATATGCTAAGAGAAACAGACATTTCCCATCAAAGGAGCCCGGCCATGAATCAAATCGTATGCCTTTCCACCTCCCCCTGGTTTCCCATCCCCACCCGCAAGCAGCAGGTGATGAGCCGGATTGCCGGGGCCGAGATTTTGTATTTTGACCCCCCTGTCACCTGGCTTGCCCCCCTGAAGGACCCAGAGGCCCGCAAGAAGCTCCGGGCCTGCAAGGCCCCCGCCCAGCAGGTGCAGCCGGGGCTGTACGTCTACGCCACCCCGCCGGTGCTGCCGTTTTTTAACAAATTCCGGTGGATCAACCGGCTCAACCAGCGGCGGCAGGCCCGGTACATCCGCCGGCGGATGCGGGAGCACGGCTTTGAAAAGCCCGTTTTGTGGTGCTATTCCCCCACGGCCTGCGACTGTGTGGCCCACGTGCCCCACAGCGGCCTGGTGTACGACTGTGTGGACAAGCACTCGGCCTACGGCGGGCTCATGAACCCCGCCCTGGTGGACCGGATGGAGGAGGACCTGGCCCGGCAGGCGGACCAGTGCTTTGCCACGGCCCGGGGCCTGGCCCAGCGGCTTTCGGCCTTCTGCCCCCACACGGAGATGATCCCCAACGGGGCCAATTACGAGCGCTTTGTCCGGGCCAGCCTGCCCCAGCCGGTGCCGGAGGACTTCCCGGTCTGCAAGGGCCCGGTGTTCGGCTTTGTGGGGGCCCTGCAGCAGTGCATCGAATACGGCTATGTGGCCCACGCGGCCCAGGCCCGGCCGGACTGGAGCTTTGTGTTCATCGGCGCGGAGAAGCCCGGGGCCGACCTGGGGGCGCTGAAGGGGCTGCCCAACTGCTATTTTTTGGGGCTGAAGCCCAACGAGCAGCTGCCGGCCTACATTGCCCGGTTTGACGCCTGTCTCAACCTCTTTGGCAACAACGAGCTCAGCGTGGACGTCAGCCCCCTGAAGTTTTACGAATACCTGGCCACCGGCAAGCCCATTGTCTCCACGGCCATGCCCCTGCAGGTGCTGGACTACGCCCCCTGGATCCACATTGCCCGCAGCGAGGCGGAGTTTATCACCTGCTGCCAGGCGGCCCTGGCGGACACCGACCCCGCCCGCACCCAGGCGCGGATCGACCAGGGCAAGGCCTGCTCCTGGGACAGCCGGGTGCAGCAGATCACCGCGGCCTGCCGGGCCCGGGGCCTGGCCCTGTAAGGCCCGCCCCTTGCAAGGAAGGAGGGACCTGAGGTGAAGCTGCTCTACGCCGAGGACGAGCGCGGCCTTTCCGAGGCCGTGGTGGACGTCCTGGAATACAACAAATACACCGTAGACCCGGTCTATGACGGCAACGACGCCCTGGACTACGCCTCCACCGGGGACTACGACGGCATCATCCTGGATATTATGATGCCCGGCAAGGACGGCCTGGAGGTGCTGCGCCGGCTGCGCCTGGCGGGCTGCCGGACCCCTGTGCTGCTGCTCACCGCCAAGGGCGAGGTGGACGACCGGATCCAGGGCCTGGACGCCGGGGCCGACGACTACCTGGCCAAGCCCTTTGCCATGGGGGAGCTGCTGGCCCGGGTGCGGGCCATGCTCCGCCGCCGGGAGGAGTACGCCCCCGACGTGCTCCGCCTGGGCAGCCTGTGGCTGGACCGGCAGAGCTACGCCCTGGGGGTGGGGGAGCGGTCCGTGGTCCTGCCCAAGCTGGAGTTTCAGATCATGGAGCTGCTGCTGCTCAACCGGGGCATCTATCTCTCCACCGAGGACATCCTGGTCAAGGTCTGGGGCTATGACACCGACGCCGAAATCGGCATTGTCTGGGTGTACCTGTCCTATCTGCGCAAGAAGCTGGCGGCCCTGGGGGCCGACGTGAAGCTCAAGGCCAAGCGGGGCATCGGCTACACCCTGGAGACCGGGTCATGATCCGCACCCTGCAGCGCAAGTTCATCGTCACGGCCATGATCGCCGTGACCGTCCTGCTGCTGGTGCTGCTGGGGGCGGTCAACGCGGTCAATGCCTGGACCAGCCGGCAGGAGACCCGCCGCCTGCTGGACTCCCTGGTGCAGATGCACACCGGCGACCCGCGCCTCCAGCGGGAGGACCAGCTCTTCCGTCCCCAGCTGCCCCAGCAGGACCCGGCGGCCACCGGGAGCACTGTGGAGGCCGAAGCGCCCGAGCAGACCGACGACCCTGACGATTTTGACGATTTTGACGACTGGGACGACTGGGAGGACGCCCCCCTCTGGGAGGACGGCGGCCAGCTGCCGCCCCAGCAGTTCGGCGACCGGCCCGGGGGCTTTCTATCCGCCCCCCTCACCGAGGACGACCGCCTGGCCGCGGTGTACTTCACCGCAGACCGGGCCCCGGACGGCACCCTGACGGTGGATCTCAGCAGGATCTCCTCGGTCACCCAGACCGAGGCGGAGACCCTGGCGGCCCAGGCGGCACAGAGCGGGGGGTCGCAGGGCAGCACCGGCAGCTTCCGCTACAGCTCCGGCCTGCGCCGGGACGGCAGCCGGGTCTATGTGTTTTTGGAAAACTCCACCCGGCGCACGGCGGTGCTGCGGGTGGTGGCCCTGTCGGTGCTGGCGGGGCTGGTGGGCTGGGGGCTGATGCTGCTGCTGGTGGTGCTGCTGTCCAAGCGGGCCATAGCCCCCATTGCCGCCAACATGGAGCGCCAGCGCCAGTTTGTCACCGACGCCGGCCATGAGCTGAAAACCCCCCTGGCCATCATCCAGGCCAACACCGAGGCCATGGAGCTGATCCAGGGGGAGAACAAGTGGACCCGCAACATCAAGGCCCAGGTGCAGCGGCTCACAGAGCTGACCCGCAACCTGCTCACCCTGGCCCGGGCGGAGGAGCCCGCCCCCCCGGGGGAGGACGCGCCCCTGGATTTCAGCGACCTGGTGGGCAAAACCGCCGGCATGTTCCGCGAGCCCATGGAGCTCCGGGGCCTGGCCCTGGACCAGCGGGTGGAGCCTGGGCTGACGGTCCGGGGCAGCACCCAGCAGCTGACCAGCCTGTGCTCCATCCTGCTGGACAACGCGGTGAAGTACGCCCTGCCGGACTCCCGGGTGGAGCTGGAGCTCCTTGCCCAGGACCGCCAGGCGGTGCTCCGGCTGGAAAACCGGTGCAGCGCCCTGCCGGACTGCCCGCCGGACCGGCTGTTTGACCGGTTCTACCGGGCCGATGCCGCCCGCACCCAGGGCAGGCAGGGGGGCTTTGGCATCGGCCTGTCCGCGGCAAGGGTGATTGCCCAGCAGCACCGGGGCAGCCTCCGGGCGGAATACCCCGCCCCGGACCGGATCGCCTTTGTGCTCAGCCTGCCAAAAGAATAAAAAACCCGGCGCCCGGCTCCATCAGGAACCGGGCGCCGGCCTTTTTGTTCAGGCCAGGGCGGTGAACATCCGCCGCCGCACCGCCTCGGCAAAGGGCCGCTGGGGCGTGTGCCGCAGCAGCAGGCAGCCCCCGGCGTCAATGCGCCAGCTGCCGTCTTGAATCTGACTTTGGAGCATGGAACCCTCCTTGTTGCGCTGCCGGCGGCCCGCAGGGCCCCGGCGTGTGTTTCCACTGTTCATCATACCCGAGTTTCTGGGCTGTGTCAACAAAAAATGAGCAAAGCACCACGGATTCTTCATAGAAATTGCCCAAAGCCGAGGCCCCCGGGCCGGTGTTCCGGTTCTCAGCGGTAAACGTTTAAAAAAATTACAGAAAACGTTTAACAAAGGGTATTGCACTGGAAAAAATCTTGTGCTATAATCGAATGGGAATATCACCTTGCACAAAAAATCAAACAAAAAGGGGGCTTCTTCTGATGAAAAAACGCATACTCACCCTGCTCCTGGCCCTGACGCTGGTGCTCTCGCTGCTGCCTGCGGCGTCTTTGAGAACTCTGGCGGCGGAGGCCCTGCCCACAGAGCTGGTCCTTGCGCCCTCGGCGGAAAACGGACTGCCATCGGGCATCTCCCTCATCAAAACCACCGAGAACAACTCCCCGCTCTACTCCCTGTATCTGCCCGGCAACGCGGTGCTCAGCCAGTGCTTCCTGTCCTGGGAGGGCGGCCTCTCCGCGGCGGACGGCGATGCGCTCTATCCCAGCGGCGAGCTGCCCGTGCCCGCCCCCGGCGAGACCAAAACCTACACCTTCACCCTGGGCAGCCAGACGGCCTCCTTCCGGGTGCGGTGCTGGCAGGGCTCGGCGGCGGTAAAGCCCATTTTTATCGAGATTGACGAGTCCAAGGGCACCATTGCCGCCATGAACAACGACCCCCAGCACAATACCGAGTGCTCCGGCCAGGTGTACATTGACGGCGAGCTGCACACCCTGTCCAAGATGAAGGGCCGGGGCAACTACGCCTGGTCCCAGTCCAAGGACAAGCGGGCCTACAACATCACCCTGGGCGCCAAGACCAACCTCCTGGGCATTGACAGCGACAAGACCAAAAAGTGGTCTCTGCTGGCCAACGTCTGCGACCACAGCCTCCTGCGGGACAAGGTGGGCTACGACCTGGGCTACGAGCTGGGCATCGGCCTGGACAGCGCCAGTGCCGACGTCTGGATGAACGGCGTCTACCAGGGCACCTATCTGGTCACCCCCAAGACCGACTCCTTCACCTCCAAGGACGGCTACCTGCTGGAGAACGACAACAACACCGAGCCCGCCATCTCCGCCGGCGGCGACCCCAGCTTCACCCTGAAGGGGCTTTTCGGCTCCAGCGGCAATGACGTCAACAACAACGGCGACAACCGCATCACCGTCAAGGACATCGGCGACAACGTCCTGCTCAACGAGGCCGGCGAGGTGGACGAGAGCGAGGCCAACCTCAACCGGGTCACCGCCATGATCCAGGCCCACCTCCAGGATGCCTGGGACGCCATCCGCTCTGACACCGGCTACAACGACAAGGGCGTCTATTATGCCGACTACATTGACCTGACCTCCTTTGCCAAGATGTACCTGGTGCTGGAATACTGCAAGGACTATGACGTCTGCGCGGGCTCCAACTTCTTCCAGCGCTACGGCACCGCCGAAACCGACAAGTACTACGCCGGCCCCGTGTGGGACCTGGACTCCTCCCTGGGCTGCACCCAGGAAAACGGCGCCCTGCGCCTGGCCAGCGACATCAGCATGACCACCGGCTACGGCTTCTTCATCCGCAACATCTACGACTACCGCACCTCCATCTACAAGAACCTGGGCAAGCACGAGGACTTTATGGATGAGGTCCTGGAGGTCTACAACCAGTATAAGGACGTCTTTGACGCCATCCCCGGCAAGGTGGACGCCTTCTCCGCCGAGATCCGTGACTCCGCCATGATGAACTTCCAGAAGGTGGACCCGGTGGACAACTACAACATTGCCCGCTATCGTACCCAGACCGTCAAAAACGCCGGCACGGATTACGAGCAGGTCTATCTTGCCACCACCGACTCCAAAACCGACTGGCCCAACTACATTGCCAACCTGCGCACCTTCTGCGCCGCCCGGACCAAGTTCTTTGCCGAGTATATGGTAGAGCCCTACTCCAACCCCATCGTGGGGGAGGCCGGGGCGGACCTGGCCCCCAACGGCCACGTGTATTCCGACTACACCGCCTCCTGGGAGAATCTGAACGGCATCAACAACCCGGACTTTGAGCCTACCTCCTCCAACATGGGCATCGGCCTGGGCTGGGGCAACTGGAGCCAGACCACCGGCTCGGTGCACTATGTGGGCTTCACCTGGGACGGGGCCGTCACCGTGGACTCTGTAGACCTGTACTGGTACGACGACAACGGCGGCACCCGGGTACCCTCCGACTTCCACCTGGAGTATCTGGACGAAAACGGCGCCTTCCAGCCCATCACCTGCAGAGAGTCTGTGGCCAATTCCAAGGCTCTGAACCAGTACAACCGGCTCACCTTCCCGGCGGTGACCACCAAGGACCTGCGCCTGGTCATGACCACCGCCTCCAACGCCTCGGGCATCTACCGCTTCAAGGTCTACAACGCCGTGGAGCTGGAGGGCATCCCCGTGGTCTTCCACACCACCAAGCGGGCCACGGTCTCCGCCTTTGACACCCAGGACGTGTCCGGCGAGGGCACCGTTGTGGAGTACGCCTTTGCCCGGAACTCCGCCACCGGCGAAATTGACAACTCCGGCAGCGGCCAGGTGAACTTCCGGGTCAACCCCGCCGAGGGCTACAAGGTGGTCAACGTGATTGCCGAGCCCGCGGACCACTTCGCCAATCTCAAGGGCCCCACCGACACCGGCGCCGCGAACACCTACCGCCTCACCAAGGTCACCGACCGGGTGGACATCACCGTCCAGGTGGCCAAGATCACCGGAGACGAGCCGGAAGAGCCCGAGCCCTGCACCCACGAGTTTGACGACGAGGGCGTGTGCATCCATTGCGGCGTGGCCGTGCCCAGGGTGCGCTTCGACTGCGATGCCCACGTTTCCGTCACCGTCTATGACACCCAGGATCTCACCCAGCCCGGCACCGAGCAGGCGGTCTTCGCCTTTGCCCGGGGCAGCGCCGACGGCGCCCTGGACGCCGACGGGGAGGGCCAGGTGAACTTTGTGGTGGTGCCCGAAGCCGGCTGGCTGGTGGAGAGCCTTACCGCCGCACCCAAGAACTACAAGAATCTCAAGGAGCCCGCCGACACCGGCGCCGAGAATTACTACCGGCTCACCAAGGTCTCCGGCGACCTCACCGTCACCATCACCACCGCCCCGGACCCGGACTATGTGCCCCCGGTGGATAAAACCGCCCTGGAGGCCGCTGTGGCCCGGGCCGAGGCCCTGACCGACCGGGAGACCTACACCCAGGAGTCCCTGGCAGCCCTGGAGGCCGCCGTGGCCGCCGGCAATGAGATCCTGGCCGATCCCGAGGCCACCCAGGCCCAGGTGGACCAGGCCGCCGCCGCCATCCTGGCCGCCATTGCCGCCCTGGAGAAGAAGCCCGACGAGCCCACCGAGCCTG
>CAMOKD010000060.1:0-13962 GCA_946617435.1 uncultured Clostridia bacterium
CCGGCAATAAAGTCCTTCCGGATGTCATTGCTCATCACAACGGCGTCAATCAGGATCTGGGGCACATCCGCGTAATTGGCCCGGAGCTGCCGGGTATCCTTCGGCAGGCAGTAGCCGCCGTAGCCGAAGGAGGGATTGTTATAGTGCGTGCCGATGCGCGGGTCCAGACAGACGCCGTCAATCAGCATGCGGGCGTCCAGCCCCTTCATCTGGGCGTAGGTGTCCAGCTCATTGAAAAAGCTGACCCGCAGGGCGAGATAGGTGTTGACAAAGAGCTTGGTGGCCTCCGCCTCGGTAAAGCCCATAAACAGGGTGGGAATCCCGGTGGCAATGGCCCCCTGCTGCAGCAGGGCGGCAAAGCGTTCGGCGGCGGCCTTTGTTTTCTCGTCACAGCCTACGATGATCCGGCTGGGGTAGAGATTGTCATACAGGGCCATAGACTCCCGCAAAAACTCCGGGCTGAAGATCAGATTGTCCGCCCCCAGCGCCTTCCGGGTCTTTTCGGTATAGCCCACGGGCACCGTGGATTTGATGACGATTACAGGCGGCTGGGCCCGGTGTGCGGTGCTTGCCAGAATCAGGCGGAGAACGGCGTTCACCGCGGAGCAGTCAAAGTAATTGGTCTTGGGGTCGTAATTGGTGGGCACGGCCACAATCACAAACTCGGCGTCCCGGTACGCGGCCTCGCCGTCTGTGGTGGCGGTAAGGCGCAGGGTGCGCTCCCCGGCCCTGGCCTGGGCCATGTACTGCTCGATATATTCGTCCTGGATGGGGGGGACCATACGGTTCACGGCATCCACCTTTTCCGGCACGATGTCCACGGCAGTAACCTGGTTGTGCTGGGCCAGCAGCACCGCCAGGGAGAGCCCCACATACCCCAGCCCTGCCACGGCAATGCGGCAGGACGGCAGGGGGGCGGGGGCCTGGGCCGGAGTATCCTGGAACAGGTCCGCGGGGTCAAACTCCAGCACCCGGGCCAGGGCCTGGAGCTGTTCAATGGAAGGGGTGCAGCGCCGGGTTTCCAGCCGGCTGAGCACCGAGCGGTTGATGCCCGTGCGGGACGAGAGCTTTGCCTGGGTCAGCCCCAATGCCTTGCGCCGGGCAAGGATCATCTGCGCCAGGCGCTCGGAGGAAAACTGTTTCATATCCGGATTTCTCCCTGAACGATGAATTGTGATATAGAATCACACGGTCATTCGACCGTACGGTGTTATCATACCAGACAGGCCGGTATTTCGTCAATGCTAAAATTCAAAAACAGCCTTTCCGGTGGAAAAAAGAACAGGCTTGTGACAGCTCGTCACAAAAGCCAATTTTCTCAGTCCTGCCCGATCACAGGAAAAGCGGCTGCACCGCCCGGGTCCCGGCAGAAAGAATCCGGAAAAAAACGGGAAATCCATGGACTTTTGGAGGGGAGTGTGATAAAATAATTCAGAATAACCCAAGGAGGGAGATACTATGGAAAAACGAGTGTTAGAAGGTCTCAAGCCCCAGCGGGCGTTGTATTATTTTGAAGAGCTGTGCAAGATTCCCCACGGCTCCAGAAACACCAAGCAGATCAGCGACTATCTGGCGGCCTTTGCCCGGGAGCGGAATCTGCGCTATGTGCAGGACGAGGTGAACAACGTCATCATCTTTAAGCCCGGCACCCCGGGCTATGAGCACCACCCGGCGGTGATTCTCCAGGGCCACATGGACATGGTGGCCGAGAAAACCAAAGACAGCCCCATCGACTTCACCAAGGACGGGCTGGACCTGCGCACCGACGGAGAGTACATCTGGGCCGAGGGCACCACCCTGGGCGGCGACGACGGCATTGCCGTGGCCTATGCCCTGGCGATTCTGGAATCTGACGAAATTCCCCATCCGCCCCTGGAGTGCGTGTTCACCGTGGACGAAGAGATCGGCATGGACGGCGCCGCCGCCCTGGACACCTCCGTCCTCACCGCCAGAACCTTTATCAACTGCGACTCTGAGGATGAGGGCATCCTCACCGTCAGCTGCGCCGGCGGCGCCACCTCCGGCCTGCACCTGCCCATCAAGATCGAAAAGGCCGAGGGCAAGGGCATCCACATCTATGTAGACGGGCTGCTGGGCGGTCACAGCGGCCAGGAGATCAACAAGGGCCGGGCCAACAGCAACAAGCTCATGGGGGCCCTGCTGGATCGGCTGCTGCGGCAGCTGCCCTACCGGCTGGTCTACGTCCGGGGCGGGCAGAAGGACAATGCCATCCCCAGATACACCATGGCCAAGGTGATTGTGGCCGAAAACCGTCTGACTGACGCCCTGGCTGCCATCGATGAGATCAGCAAGGCGCTGCTCGCCGAGCTGCCCGAGCAGGAGCTCAAGGCCCGGATTGACCGGGAGACCTGTGTCTGCCGGGGCAGAGCCATGAGCATTGCCTCCACCCGCAAGGTGGTGGGCCTGCTGAAGGACGTGCCCAACGGCGTGCAGGCCATGAGCACCGACATCCCCGGCCTTGTGCAGACGTCTCTGAACCTGGGTATTCTGAAAACCGAGGACGCAACCGTCAGCATGACCTTCTCCGTCCGCTCCAGCGTCAACACCGAAAAGCGGGCGCTGATTGACCGGCTGCGTGCCGCGGGGGAGAAGTATGGCGCCGCCTACACCGAGGCCGGCGAATACCCCGCCTGGGAGTACCGCAAGAATTCCCCCCTGCGCAGCCTGATGATCCGCACCTTTGAGGATCTCTACGGCCGCACCCCTGTGGTGGAGGCCATCCATGCCGGCCTGGAGTGCGGTCTGTTTGCCAGCAAGATGCCCGGGCTGGACTGCGTGTCCTTCGGCCCGGATATGCAGGACATCCACACCACCCGAGAGCGGCTGAGCATTGCCTCCGCCGCCCGCACCTGGAACTACCTGCTGGCGGTGCTGGAACGGCTGTAATCCATGCGGAAGCGTAAATACTTCGGAGACCGCCGGTTTTACCGCATAGCCCTTACCGTGGCCCTGCCCATTATGATCCAAAACGGCATTACCAATTTTGTGGGTATGCTGGATAATATCATGGTGGGCAGGATCGGCACGGTGGAGATGACCGGCGTCTCCATCGCCAACACCCTGGTGTTTATTTTCAACCTGGCGGTGTTCGGGGCGGTGTCCGGGGCGGGGATCTTTGGCGCCCAGTTTTACGGCAAGGGCGATGAAGAGGGGGTGCGCTATGCCTTCCGCTTCAAGCTGATGGCCTGCGCCCTGCTGACCGGCCTGGGCTGCTTTGTCTTTCTCCGCTTCGGCCCGGCGCTGATCCGGCTGTATCTCACCGGCGAGGGGGACGTGGCGGACATCGAGGGCAGCCTGCAGGCGGGCTACAGCTACCTGAAGCTGATGCTTATCGGTTTCCCGGCCTTTGTACTGGTGCAGTGTTACGCCGGCACCCTGCGGGAATCCGGCTCCACAGTGCTGCCCATGAGCGCCGGCATCATTGCCGTGGTGGTCAACTTTGTGTGTAACTGGCTTCTGATCTTCGGCCACCTAGGCCTGCCCCGGCTGGGGGCAGACGGCGCCGCCATTGCCACGGTGATCTCCCGGTATGTGGAGCTGGCCATTGTGGTGATCTTTACCCACAGCCGGGTGGACCGGCACCCCTTTTTCCGGGGCGCCTACCGCAGCCTGTACGTGCCTGCCGCCCTGGCCTGGAAAATCCTGGGCAAGGGCATGCCCCTCATTCTCAACGAGACCCTGTGGGCCCTGGGCCAGGCTCTGCTGGTGCAGTGCTACTCCATCCGCAGCTATGACGTAGTGGCCGCCACCAACATCTCCTTCACTCTGGGCAACGTGTGCAACATCGCCTTTCTTGCCATGGGCAACGCCATTGGCATCCTGGTGGGCCAGCAGCTGGGGGCAGGGAAGGTGGAACAGGCCAAGGACACCGACCGCAAGCTCATTGTGTTCTCTGAGCTCACCTGTCTGCTCTTCGGCTCTGTGATGGTGGCCCTGGCCTGGGTGTTCCCCGGGATCTACAACACCAACGACCACGTCCGCGCCCTGGCCACCAGCTTTATTCTCATCAGCGCCGGGTTTATGCCTGTGCACTCCTACTCCAACGCCGCATATTTCACCCTGCGTTCCGGGGGCAAGACCTTTGTCACCTTTTTGTTTGACAGCGTGTTTGCCTGCCTGGTGGTGGCCCCGGTGGCCTACTGCCTGTCCCGGTTCACCGCCATGCCCATTGTGCTGCTCTACTTCTGCTGCCAGAGTCTGGAGCTGATCAAGTGCGTGGTGGGCTTTTTCATGATCCGCAGCGGGGTCTGGATCCAAAATATCGTAAAGGACGAAACCGTATATGAAGCCTGAGGATTATCGGCACAAATCCCTGCTTGGGATTTTTCTGAGTTACTTTAAGCCTCACCGCAAGCTTTTCCTGCTGGACATGCTGTGTGCCATCACAGTCTCCTGCATTGACCTGGCCTTCCCTCTGGCCACCCGCCACGCCCTGTACCAGCTGCTGCCCAACAACCGCTACCAGCCCTTCTTTGTGCTCATGGCGGCCCTGCTGGCGGCGTATCTGCTGCGCTCGTTTTTGCAGTTTGTCATCGCCTACTGGGGCCACACCTTCGGTATCCGGGTGGAGGCGGACATCCGGCGGGATCTGTTCCGGCACCTGCAGGAGCTCTCTTTTGAGTACTATGACCGCAACCGCACCGGCCAGCTGATGAGCCGGCTCACCTCCGATCTGTTTGAAATCACCGAGCTGGCCCACCATGGCCCGGAGGATCTGATTACCTCTCTGTTCACCGTCATCGGCGCCATGATTATCATGTTCTCCGTCCAGTGGAAGCTGGCGCTGGTGGTGTGCCTGATGTTCCCGGTGTGCCTGTCGCTGGTGATTTTCCGGCGCAGAAAGATGGGCAGGGTCTCCCGGATGGTGAAGCAGCGCACCGCCGGCATCAATGCCGACATTGAGTCGTCCCTGTCCGGCTTCCGCACCGCCAAGGCCTTTGCCAACGAGGACGCGGAGCTGCACAAGTTTGAGCTGTCCAACGACCGGTTCAAGGTTTCCAAGCGGGAGTTCCACAAGGAGATGGGCATTTTCCACGCCACCATGGAGTTCTTCACCTCCATTCTCCACGTGGTGGTCATTGCCCTGGGCGGCTATCTGATCATGCGGGGCCAGATGGACTACCGGGACATCATCACCTTCTCCTTGTACATTGCCACCTTTGTCAACCCCATCCGCAAGATGGCCACCCTTTCCGAGATGCTGGCCAACGGCTTTGCCGGCCTGCGCCGCTTTGCCGAGATCATGCGCACCGATCCCACCATCCAGGACAGCCCCGATGCCCGGGACCTGGGCAAGGTACGGGGCGAGATCCGGGTGGAGGACGTGAGCTTCTCCTACGACGTGGACCTGCCGGTGCTGCACCATGTGGACCTGAACATCCGGGCAGGGGAGACCGTAGCCATTGTGGGGCCCTCCGGCGGGGGCAAGACCACCCTGTGCCAGCTGATCCCCCGGTTCTACGAGGTCTCCGGCGGCCGGATTCTCATTGACGGCAGCTGCATCCGGGACGTGACCCAGCGCTCCCTGCGGGAGAACATCGGCATTGTGCAGCAGGACGTGTTCCTCTTTGCCGATACCGTGCTGGAGAACATCCGCTACGGCAAGCCCGACGCCACCATGGAGGAGGTTATCGAGGCGGCTAAGCGGGCGGAGATCTACGAGGACATCCTGCAGATGCCCGAAGGCTTTGACACCTATGTGGGCGAGCGGGGCACCCTGCTCTCCGGCGGGCAGAAGCAGCGAATTTCCATTGCCCGGATCTTCCTGAAAAATCCGCCCATTCTGATCCTGGACGAGGCCACCTCGGCCCTGGACTCCATCACCGAGGCAAAGATCCAGCGGGCCTTTGACGAGCTGGCTAAGGGCCGCACCACCCTGATCATTGCCCACCGGCTCTCCACCATCCACGCGGCCGACCGGGTAGTGGTGATCAGCGAGGGCAAAATCCAGGAGCAGGGCAGCCGGGCAGAGCTTTTGCAGAAGCATGGCGTGTTTTATCAGCTCTATGAGACCCAAAACGGAAAGTATTGATTGCTTTTTCTGCCGTTCTCTGCTATAATATATCAGATATTACAATTCAGGAGGCGCCTATGGAACAGGCCATCAGACATTTCCAGATTCAGGGACGTCCCGTCCACTGCAAAAACTTCGGCCACGGCCAGATTAACTATACCTTCCTCATCACCACCGATATTGACAAGCAGTATATCCTGCAGCGCATTAACACCCACGTGTTCAAGCGGCCGGTGGAGCTGATGCAAAACGTCATCTCTGTTACAGAGCATATCCGCACCAAGGTGGACAACCCCAACCAGGTGCTGAAGTTCATCAAGGCCCAGGACGGCAACTACTACTACAAAGACAATCTCCGCCGGCACTGGCGGTGCTACGAGTTCGTCGGCGGCTTCTGCCTGGAGGCGCCGGAGTCTGACGAGGACTTCTACGAGAGCGCCGTGGCCTTTGGCCGCTTCCAGGAGCAGCTGGCGGATTTTCCCGCCGAAACCCTCCACGAGACCATTCCCAATTTCCACAACACCCCCGACCGTTACCGCAAGCTGAAAATCGCCATGGACGAGGACGCCTGCGACCGGCTGCAGTATGTGCAAAAGGAAATCGACTTCATCATGGAGCGAGAGGAAGAGGCCGGCACCATCCAGCGGATGCTGGAATCCGGTGAGCTTCCCCTGCGGGTCACCCACAACGACACCAAGCTGAACAACGTCCTGCTGGATATGAAAACCCGGAAGGCCCTGTGCGTGCTGGACCTTGACACCGTAATGCCGGGCTCCAGCCTGTTTGACTTTGGCGATTCCATCCGCTTCGGTGCGGCCACCGCCCCCGAGGACGTGCAGGAGCTCAGCAGGATGTCCATTGACCTGCATCTGTTTGAGGTCTACACCCGGGGCTTCCTGGAGGGTTGCCACACCCTGACCCGGCGCGAAATCGAGCTGCTGCCCCTGGGCGCCAAGATCATCACCCTGGAGCTGGCGGTGCGCTTCCTCACCGACTATCTTGAGAGCGACCACTACTTCAAAACCCAGTATCCCGACCATAACCTGGTGCGCACCCGCGCCCAGCTGAAGCTGGTGAGCGAGATGGAAGCCAAATGGTACCAGATGCAGAAAATTGTCAAAAAATATGTGAACAGGTGAGCGTATGAAGTATTTAGGCATTGAATTTCCGGTCAAGAACCTGCCGGCGCTGGACCCGGACTTTATCCCCCTGGGCCCCTGGATGGAGGCCTATCTGGCCGGCGCAGACAAGCCCATCTCCATTGCGGTAGAGCGGGACAAGGGCAAGATCACCGTCCGCCACGGCAAAATCTACGGCACCCCTGACATGGCCCAGGCCGATTACCGCTTTGTGGAGCGGTACGTGAAGTTCCTGCTCTGGTCCATCGGCGGCTTCCGGGTGTATATCCAGGGGGCCAGCCACATTGCCCAGCGCCTTGCCCGGGAGTACGTCTACTTTGAAAACGGCGAGGGCGAGAACGGCAAGCGCTGGTTTGACGTGCAGTTTATGTCTGACGTCTTTGAAAACGGCTTTGAAATCATTGACTGCCCCTCTCAGGGGGCGTTTCCTGCGGAGAACGACGCCTCTGTCTCTGTGGGCGGCCATATGGAGGGCTGCCGCATCGGTTTTGACGCCGGCGGCTCCGACCGGAAGGTCTCCGCGGTGATTGACGGCAAAACCGTCTACTCCGAAGAGGTGGTCTGGCATCCCAAGACCCATGCGGATCCCCAGTACCACTATGACGAAATTGTCAAGGCCTTCCGGACCGCGGCCTCCAAAATGCCCCGGGTGGACGGCATCGGCGTGTCCTCCGCCGGCGTGTTTATCGGCAACGCCCCCATGGTGAGCTCCCTGTTTATCAAGGTGCCCCGGGAAAAGGAAATCCGCAAGCTGGTGCACACGGTATTTGACCGTGCTGCCGCCGCCATCGGAGACGGCAACGTGCCCATTGTGGTGGCCAACGACGGCGACGTCACCGCCCTGGCCGGGGCCATGGGCCTGGGCGCCACCGCGGTGATGGGCATGGCCATGGGCACCAGTGAGGCCGTGGGCTATGTGGACCGGAAGGGGAATGTGCTGGGCTGGTTTAACGAGCTGGCCTTTGCCCCGGTGGACCTGTCCGAGAAAGCCATGATGGACGAGTGGTCCTATGACATCGGCGTGGGCTGCAAGTACTTTTCTCAGGACGCGGTGATCAAGCTGGCCCCGGCTGCCGGCATCACCCTGGACGAGAGCCTGACCCCTGCCGAGAAGCTGAAGGCCGTACAGGTGCTGATGGAACAGGACGACCCCAGAGCGGTGGAGATTTTCCGCTCCATCGGCTGCTATCTGGCCCACACCATGCAGCTGTACAGCATGTTCTACGACGTAGAGCATATGATTGTCCTGGGCCGGGTGATGTCCGGCAAGGGTGGCGACACCATCCTTGCCGAGTGCAAGCGGATCATGGCCCAGGAGTACCCCGCCCTGGCGGAGAAAATGGTGGTCATGCTGCCCGATGAGAAGACCCGCCGCGTGGGCCAGGCTGTGGCTGCCGCCTCGCTGCCCTGATTGACCGTGCTTTGGAGGTTCCTATGAACTTTAAAAACGCTTATCTCTACACTGAGGAATTCAAATTCGTCCACGGAGGCTTCTCTGTGGAAAACGGGCGGTTTGCCGACGTCCTGCAGGAAAAGCCCGACGCGGTGGATCTGCAGGGCGCCTATGTGATCCCCGGCCTGATTGACGTGCACAACCACGGCAACTCCAACGTCGACTTCTCCGACGGCAGCTATGAGGGCGACGTGCAGATGGCCAAATACCTGGCCTCTGTGGGTGTCACCAGCTTTGCCCCTGCCACCATGACCCTGCCCTATGACACCATTGCCTCTGCCCTGGCGGCAGGCCTGCGCCTGCACAAGAACCCGCTGCCCGGCTGCGCCCGGCTGCTGGGCGTGCAGATGGAGGGCCCCTTCTTCTCCGAAAAGAAAAAGGGCGCCCAAAACGGCGCCTATCTCCGCCTGCCGGACTTTGCCGCCTTTGAAAAGCTGTACCGTGACAGCCAGGGACTGATCTCCATTGTGGACCTTGCCCCGGAGCTGGAGGGCTCAGTGGAGTTTGTGCAGCAGGCCAAGGCCCTGTGCACGGTCTCCATTGCCCACACCGACTCTGACTACGAGCACGCCAAGGCGGCCATTGACGCAGGGGTCACCCACCTGACCCACCTGTTCAATGCCATGCCGCCCATCCATCACCGGAAGCCCGGTGTGATCGGCGCCGCCTCCGAACATCCCGGGGTTTCCGCCGAGGTGATCTGCGACGGGATCCACGTGCATCCCTCCTCCATCCGCATGGCCTTCAAGCTCTTCGGCGCCGAGCGGATGGTGCTGATCTCCGACGCCCTGCGCTGCTGCGGCATGCCCGACGGGGAGTATGAGCTGGGCGGCCAGCAGGTCTTTTTGAAGGACCATGTGGCAAGGCTTGCCGACGGCACCATCGCCGGCTCTGCCACCAATCTCTATGACTGTATGCGCAATGCCGTCCGCTTCGGCATTCCCGCCCAGGACGCGATCCGGGCCGCCACCTTCAACCCTGCCCGGCAGATCCACGCCCTTGACCGGGTGGGCTCCATTGCCCAGGGCAAGCTGGCAGACTTTGTGATCTGCGACCGGGAGCTGAACCGCAAGGCCGTGTATCTCGGCGGCGAAAAGCTCTGATCCACGCAAAAAACCAGGCATCCTGACCTTTTAAGGCCGGGATGCCTGGTTTTTTGCGCTTTATTCGGGGTTTTCCTCCACTACGGGCACCCGTTCGGCCTCATTGCCCAGGGACATGCCGCCGGTGTGGAAGACAAAGTCGTAATAATCCGTGTACAGAATCTTGCTGGAAATCAGCAGCTTTCGTTTGATCAGCTGCACCATTCGGTCAAAGTACCGCCTGGGGATCTGGCTGTCCGGCACCAGCTTGGTCACCTTGTTGGTGCTGGAATCGAACATCATATACTCAGTGAGGAAGCTCTCGTCGGTGAGAATGGCGATGTGATCCCCGTCGGACAGGGCGTCGGTGCCCGCCAGCAGCCGGGAGTCGTATTCCACGCCGAAGAGATTCAGCACCGTGGGCAGGATGTCGATGTTGCAGCAGTAGTTGTCGCACTGGATGGGAGTTTCCATATTGGGGGCCCAGCAGATGAAGGAGTTCTTCATCTTGTCAAAGGGGGTCTCGATCTCATGGTCCATCATCTGCTCGTACTGCCACTCGGACAGGCCGTAGGGATAGTGGTCGCCGGTCATGACAATCACGGTGTGGTCCAGCATACCGTGCTCCTCCAGAGAGTCCATCAGATACTCCAGGGCGTACTCCAGCTCCAGGTTGCAGGCAATATAGGCCCGCACAGCCTCGGGGTAGTCCATGCTCGCCACGGCGCTCTGGTTGCGGATACACATGGGGTTGCTGTAAAAGTCGTAGCGGTAATGGCCGGAGAAGGTCATGTAATAGGCCACAAAGGGCTCGCCGGCCTCGTAGACGTATTCCAAAGACTGCTCCATCATCTCCAGGTCAGAGGCGGGCCAGTCTGTGGTAAAGCGCATACCTGCGTTGGCAAAGTAGCAGTCATAGCCCATGTTGGGGTGGGATTTGTCCCGGCCGAAGTAGCTGCCCACATAGTTGTGGAAGGCCAGGGTGTGATATCCCAGGCTGCGGAACTCGTTGCCCAGGCAGAAGGGGACAAAGTTTTCCGCGGAATAGACAAAGCTGGCGTCATATTTGTCCCGCCCCAGATCCGGGAACAGGCCGGTGCACAGGGAGTACTCGCAGTTGGTGGTGGTGTTGGGGTAGCTGGTGTAGTAGTTGTGAAACACAATGCCCTCGGTGGTCAGCCGGTACAGGGCAGGGGTCAGCTCCGGGTCCACAAACACAGGGGAGTAGGACTCCGCGCAGATTTCAATGAGATTGTAGCCCTTGAACATCCCGGTGTACTCGTTCTTGTCGCTGCCCCTGGCCCGGGAGAAGTACTCGTTCAGCTCCAGGATGTCCTTGTCCTCGGTCAGGGTGCTGAGCTTGTCAAAGTCGATGGGCAGGTAGTTGGGCCCGTAGGTCGGCTCCTCCGGCTGGGCGGGCTCGGTGCTCTGGGCCGGGTCGGGGGACTGGGTCTCCGCGGCGACGTCCCGGACCTCAGTCTCGAGGGGCAGGGTCTCGTCGATCAGCTCCTCCAGGGCGATGTCGTCCTCCAGCAGGGCGCTGTCGCCCTCATTGGAGGAAAAGAGCTGATGGCCGATCTCCAGCCGCATGGTGGCGGCAACGCCGAAGAAGTTGACGCTCTGCTCGGTCTGGGTCTGGTTGCTGTGGTAGTAGTCATACACGGTGTAATACCCCGTGCCGCCCAGCCGCAGGCTAAGCTCAGTGCCGGCCCACAGCAGGGCGATGACAAGTACCAGCGCCAGGCTTCTGAGCCACTTCCGCCGGGCGTAGGAGCCGGGGTACTTTTTGCCCCGCAATACGGCCAGGACCACAGGCAGCAGCATAATCAACAGCAGCCACCAGCTGCTTGCAATGGTAAGGAGGGTCTGCTTCCAAAAGTTGGTCACCGCGTCCCCGCCCAGCTTCACCATGGACACGGAGTAGAAGGTACCGAACACCTGGTTGAACACCAGCTGTGAGGCGTAAAACAGAAACAGCGCCACAGACAGCACCAGCGTCAGGATTCGGTTTGCCTTTTCCGGCAGCAGGCGGCACAGCAACGTCAGGCACAGCGCAAAGATCAGCCCAAAGGGAATGACGTACCAGCTGTAGCCGGTAAACATTCCGTAAGAGATCAGATGCAGACAGATTTCCCACAGCAGCACGCTGAACAGCCAGTACCAGAACGTCAGCAGGGGAGAGGAGAACAATTTTGAACGCAAAAACTTCATCAATGGATCCTTCTTTCAAAACAACTTGGGCGGCTGCTCCGCCCGGGGGGTCAAGGCTCCAGCAGGGCCAGCGCCTCCGGGAAGGGGGCGAGACTCCGGCGCAGGATGCCGTGGATGCAGGCAATGGCCACGCCGTAGTTTACCATGGGCACGCCCGCCTGCCGGGCCAGGCGCATCCGGCCGGCCATGGCCTGCTCGTTGAGCATACAGCCCCCGCAGTGGACAATCAGCGCATAGTCAGACAGTGCCGCCGGGAAGTCCCCGCCGGAGGTAAAGTCAAACCGGAGGTCCTTGCCGGTGAAGGCGCTGATCCACCCAGGCAGCTTCACGGTGCCGATGTCATTGCACTGCCGGTGGTGGGTGCAGCCCTCGCTGATCAGCACCCGGTCTCCGTCCTGCAGCCGGCCCAGCCGGGCAGCCCCGGCCACCAGGGTCTCCAGCGAGCCCTTGTAACGGGCAAAGAGAATGGAGAAGGAGGTGAGGGTGACGTCCTCGGGCACCAGCTTCTGCACTGCCCCAAAGGCCTGGGAGTCGGTAATCACCAGTCTGGGGGGATGGGCCTGGGCGGCAAGCAGGGCCTGCAGCTCCTCCACCTGGCAGCACAGCACGCTGACGTGGTGATCCAGACACTCCCGCAGGGTCTGCTGCTGGGGCAGGATAATCCGCCCCTTGGGCGCAGACTCGTCAATGGGGATCACCAGCACCACGCTGTCACCTGGGTCGAGCAGGTCGGCCACGATGGTTTTTCCCGTGGCGCGCTGCTTGCCAAGCTCGCCCAAGGCTTCCTTCAGCGCCCGGATGCCCAGCCCAGTCTTTGCGCTGACGTAGCGCTTGCCGTCCTGGGGCAGGGTGGTCAGCAGGTCTGCCTTATTATATGCGATCAGGTGGGGGAGCTTGCGCGCCTCCAGCTGGCGCAGCAGGGCCTCCTCCGGGGGCGTTAGGGGCGCCCCCGCGGTGGCCACCAGCACAGCCAGGTCGGTTTTTTCCAGCACCCGCTGGGTGCGCTGCACCCGCAGCTCACCCAGGCTGCCCTCGTCGTCCAGGCCCGGGGTGTCAATGATGACCACCGGGCCCAGGGGCAGCAGCTCCATGGCCTTTTGCACCGGATCGGTGGTGGTGCCCTTTACGTCAGAGACCAGGGCCAGGTCCTGGCCGGTAACGGCGTTGACCAAGCTGGATTTGCCTGCGTTTCTCAGTCCGAAAAAGCCGATGTGCAGGCGCTCGGCGGATACGGTTTCGTTCAGACTCATATCAGAACCGGAAATCACGGCGGTCAGAGTTCAGAATCGCCTGGATGTTCTCCCTGGCGATCTGCCGGACCTTGTCCTTGGGAATCTTCTCCAGCTCCTTCTCAATCATGGCAAACCCCCGCTCCCGGGTTTCGGGGGTGGCATAGTCCACCAGGTACTCTGCCAGGGTCATCAGGGCGTTGGGGTGGCAGCAGTTCAGAATCTGGCCGGATTTGCACAGACTCATAAACCGGTCTCCCGTGCGGCCCTCTCGGTAGCAGGCGGTGCAGAAGGAGGGAATGTGCCCGTTGTCAATCAGCCAGCGGACCACCTCGTCCAAAGACCGCTGGTCGGAGACGTCAAACTGCTCGGTGTCGTGGGGCCGCTCGTCGGGGCTGTAGCCCGCGTAGCCGCCCACAGAGGTTCTGGACCCGCCGCTGACCTGGCTGACGCCCAGCCGCAGCAGCTTGGACCGGGTTTCCTCGGTCTCCCGGGTGGAGATAATAATGCCGGTGTAGGGCACCGCCAGCCGGATGCAGGCGGTGATTTTGGCAAACATCTCGTCAGAGATGGAGTTGTCAAAGGCGGTGGGGTCGATGTCGTCCGCCTTTTTCACCCGGGGCACGCTGATGGTGTGGGGGCCCACGCCGTGGACGGCCTCCAGGTGCTCGGCGTGCATCAGCAGGCCGGCAAATTCATAGCGGTACAGCTCCAGGCCAAACAGGACGCCCAGGCCCACGTCGTCGATCCCGCCCTCCATGGCCCGGTCGTGGGCCGTGGTGTGGTAGTCATAGTCGTGCTTGGGTCCGGTGGG
>CAMOKD010000061.1:0-13931 GCA_946617435.1 uncultured Clostridia bacterium
TGGGAACGGCGGGCTGGGCATGGCCGCTCAGTGAGCGGCCGCTACGGGGAAGATTTTGCAAGCCGCAACCGGCATCTTTCAAATGTTTTCAAATGGCAATTTGAAAACTCCGCCATTCTCAATTCTCAATTCTCAATTTTCAATTTTCAATTTTCAATTCTCCCGCCCCCCAGCCGGCAGGAGCGCAGGAATGAAGGAATAAAGTCGGCCTGCGACCTCGCCGCGCCTGTTGCGCCGGCGGGAAAATTTGAACAAATTTCGAATTCTGCCCTGGGCCACTTGACATTCCGGGCCATCGGGAGTATGATGTGCACAAAGGGATTAGCACTCGAAACGTTTGAGTGCTAAAATTCAGAAAGCGTTTCCTGCGCAGAAGGGAGATACACCATGAATGTGAATAAGTTTACCAGAAAGACCATGGAGGCCATCCAGGACGCCCAGAGCCTGGCGGTGGCCCACAGCAACCAGAGCATCGAGCAGGTGCATCTGCTGCTGGCGCTGCTGCGGCAGCAGGGCGGGCTGATTGCCCAGCTGCTGAAAAAGATGGGCAAGACCCCGGAGAGCCTGGAGGCAGCCCTGGAGGAGAAAATCAAGCGCCTGCCCGGCGTGACCGGTCCCGGCCGGGAGGCCGACAAGTTCCTGATCTCCCGGGCGGTGGACCAGGTCTTTGTCCAGGCCGAAGAGGTCGCCGATTCCATGAAGGACGAGTTTGTCTCGGTAGAGCATATTTTCCTGGCCATGATCGACCGGCCCGACCCCACCATCCGGGAGCTGCTGCAGACCTACCGCATCCAGCGGGAGGAGGTGCTCCAGGCCCTGATGGAGGTGCGGGGCAACCAGCGGGTGACCAGCGACAACCCCGAGGACACCTACGAGGCCCTGGAGCGCTTCGGCACCGACCTGGTCAAGCGGGCCCGGGACCAGCAGATGGACCCGGTGATCGGCCGGGATGAGGAGATCCGCAACGTCATCCGCATCCTGTCCAGAAAGACCAAGAACAACCCCTGCCTGATCGGCGAGCCCGGCGTGGGCAAAACCGCCATTGTGGAGGGCCTGGCCCAGCGGATCGTCCGGGGGGACGTGCCCAAGAGCCTGCAGGACAAGACCATCTTCTCCCTGGATATGGGCGCGCTGATTGCCGGCGCCAAGTACCGGGGCGAGTTTGAAGAGCGGCTCAAGGCCGTGCTGGCCGAGGTGAAGAAGAGCGAGGGCCGGATTCTGCTGTTTGTGGACGAGATCCACAACATTGTGGGCGCCGGCAAGACCGAGGGCTCCATGGACGCCGGCAACCTGCTCAAGCCCATGCTGGCCCGGGGCGAGCTGCACTGCATCGGCGCCACCACCCTGGACGAGTACCGCCAGTACATCGAAAAGGACCCCGCCCTGGAGCGCCGGTTCCAGACCGTGATGGTGAACGAGCCCTCTGTGGAGGACACCATCGCCATCCTCCGGGGCCTGGAGGAGCGGTACGAGGTCTTCCACGGGGTGAAGATCACCGACCCCGCCATCATCGCCGCGGTAAAGCTCTCCGACCGGTACATCACCGACCGCTACCTGCCGGACAAGGCCATTGACCTCATTGACGAGGCCTGCGCCATGATCCGCACGGAGATGGACTCCATGCCCACCGAGCTGGACACCGTCCGCCGCAAGATCATCCAGCTGGAGATCGAGGAGGCCGCCCTGAAGAGCGAGGAGGACAAGCTCTCTGTGGGCAGACTGCAGGAGCTGCAAAAGGAGCTGGCGGAGCAGCGGGACAAGTTTAACGCCATGAAGGCCCGCTGGGAGAACGAGAAGGAGGCCATTGCCAAGGTCCAGGCCCTGCGGGAGCGGATCGAGCGGATCAACGCCGACATTGAAAAGGCCGAGCAGTCCTACGACCTGGAGACCGCCGCCCGGCTGAAGTACGGCGAGCTGCCCGAGGCCCAGCGCCAGCTGGAGGAGGAAGAGCGCCTGGCCCAGAGCGCCCGGGAGGAGAGCCTGCTCCGCAACCGGGTCACCGAGGAGGAGATCGCCCGGATCATCGAGCGCTGGACCGGCATCCCCGTGGCCAAGCTGGTCCAGGGGGAGCGGGAAAAGCTCCTGCACCTGGACGAGCAGCTCAGCCGCCGGGTGGTGGGCCAGGAGGAGGCCGTCCGGGTGGTCAGCGAGGCCATTATGCGCTCCCGGGCCGGCATTCAGGATCCCAACCGGCCCATCGGCTCCTTCCTGTTCCTGGGCCCCACCGGCGTGGGCAAGACGGAGCTGGCCAAGACCCTGGCCGCCCAGCTCTTTGACGACGAGCGGAACATTGTGCGCATCGACATGACCGAGTACATGGAGAAGTTCTCCGTCTCCCGGCTGATCGGCGCGCCTCCCGGATACGTGGGCTATGAGGAGGGCGGCCAGCTCACCGAGGCCGTGCGCCGCAAGCCCTACTCCGTCATCCTCTTTGACGAGGTGGAGAAGGCACACCCCGACGTGTTCAACATCCTGCTCCAGGTGCTGGACGACGGCCGGATCACCGACTCCCAGGGCCGCACCGTAGACTTTAAAAACACCATCATCATCCTGACCTCCAACCTGGGCTCCCACATCCTGCTGGACGGCATTGACGCCCGGGGGGAGATCACCGACGAGGCCCGCGCCCAGGTGGACGCCCTGCTGAAGACCACCTTCCGGCCGGAGTTTATCAACCGCCTGGATGAGATCGTCTTCTACAAGCCCCTGAGCAAGGACGTGATCTACAAGATCATCGACCTGCAGATCCAGGATCTGAACCGCCGCCTGGCGGACAAGCAGCTGCACTGCACCCTGACCGACCGGGCCAAGGCCTTCATTGTGGATGCGGCCTTCGATCCCCAGTTCGGCGCCCGGCCCCTGCGCCGGTATGTGCAGCACACCGTGGAGACCATGCTGGCCAAGCGGATCCTCCGGGGCGACGTGGCAGCGGGCACAGACCTGACTGTTGACGTGGCCGGCGGCGCGCTGACCGTGCAATAACCCAATATCCCCTTGCCCGGACCGGGAGCCCCCGGCCCGGGCTTTTTGCGCCCCGAGAAACTGCAGCGAAAAAACAGGATTTGAGGTTTACAAATCTTGTTGCATATGATAATATAATGAGGAGATGGTATGGCATTTACCGTGCAATCTGACGAAAACGGCAGCCCGGCGCGACGCAACCCCGGGCAGCCGGAACCCATCGAGAAATAACCGGGAGGGAGTAAGTGTGAAGGACACGTTCCGGGGGGGCGTACATCCCCGCGGGCACAAGGAGCTCAGCGCCGAAGCTCCGCTGCGGCCCTACGACCCTGTGGGGGAGCTGGTGTTTCCCCTTGCCCAGCATATCGGAAAACCCGCAAAAGCAATTGTAAAAAAGAACGATCCTGTCTTGGTGGGGCAGTGCATCGGCCAGGCGGACGGCTTTGTCTCGGCCAATGTGATCTGCTCCTGCTCCGGCAAGGTCAAGGCGGTGGAGAAGCGGCGCACCGTCTCCGGCGCCATGACAGAGTGCATTGTAGTGGAAAATGACGGCGCCTTCACCCCCATGGAGGGCATCGGTCAGCGGCAGGATCTGTCCGGCCTGACCAACGGCGGCCTGCTGCAGACCGTGCAGTGGGCCGGCATCATCGGCCTGGGCGGCGCAGGCTTCCCCACCCACGTGAAGCTGGCCCCCAAAAACCCCGAGGGCATCCGCTACGTCATTGCCAACGGCGCCGAGTGCGAGCCCTATCTCACCTGCAACGACCAGCTCATGCGCCAGTACAGCGCCGAGATCGTGGAGGGACTGGAGCTGGTGCTCCGGCTGTTCCCCAATGCCGAGGGCGTCGTCGCCATCGAAAAGAACAAGCCCCAGGCCATTGGGGCCATGGAGCGGGCCGCGGCAGGGAAGGACCGCATCCGGGTGCTGCCCCTGCAGACCAAATACCCCCAGGGCGGCGAGCACAGCCTGATCCAGGTGGTGGCCGGGGCGGATTACCCCGTCACCAAGCTGCCGGCGGACATGGGCTGCATTGTAGACAACGTGGGCACCCTGTACGCCATTGAGCGGGCGGTGGTCTGGCACGAGCCCCTGTACCGCCACTGCATCACCGTCACCGGCGAGGCGGTGAAGGAGCCCTCCAACTTCATGGTCCGTGACGGCACCAGCTTTGCCGAGCTGCTGGAGGCGGCCGGCGGGCTGAAGGAGGGCGCCGTGGTCCAAAAGGCCCTCACCGGCGGGCCCATGATGGGCTTTGCCCTGAGCGGCCTGGACATCCCCGTGCAAAAAACCAGCAACGGGCTCACCCTCCTGACCGAGGACGGGGCCCAAAAGGCCCGGCTGCAGATGACCTCCTGCCTGCGCTGCGGCCGCTGCACCACGGTGTGCCCCACGGGCCTGCTGCCCCAGCTGATGGCCGAGGCGATCCTCATGGGCAACCTGGAGCGGTACGAGAAGAAGCTCTACGGCCTGGAGTGCGTGGCCTGCGGCTCCTGCAGCTACATCTGCCCGGCCAAGCGGCCCCTGACCGAGTCCTTCAAGCAGACCAAGGCGGAAATCCTGGCGCGCAAGCGCGCCGCACAGGCGGGAGGTAACAAATGAACACAACCTTAAACCTTTCCTCCGGCCCCCATATCCGCGACAAATGGACCACCGGCTTTATTATGCGGATGGTGTTCCTCTCCCTGCTGCCCGCCACGGTGGTGGGCTGCATTGTGGGCGGGGTGCACGCGCTGCTGGTGGTGCTGGTGTCTGTGGTGTCCGCCGTGGGCACGGAATTCATCTTTGACAAGCTCTGCAACAAGCCCGACACCTGGAAGGACGGCTCCGCGGCGGTCACCGGCCTGATGCTGGCTTTGACCCTCTCGCCCCGGACCCCGCTGTTTGCCCCCATTCTGGGCTCGGTGTTCGCCATCCTGGTGGTCAAATGCGCCTTTGGCGGCCTGGGCAAAAACTTCGTGAACCCCGCCCTGGCGGCCCGGTGCTTCCTGCTGATCTCCTTCAGCAACGCCATGACCGACTACAGCATCGACGGCGTGACCACCGCCACCCCCATTGCCGAGCTGGCCGCGGGCCGGGCGGTGAACATCACACAGATGTTCCTGGGCAACACCAACGGCGTCATCGGCAGCTCCATTCTGGCCCTGCTGGTGGGGGGCATGCTGCTGTGGGCCTTCGACTTTATCCACGGGCAGATCTGCTTCTCGGTGCTGGGCGGCTTCACCCTGTTTATGGGGCTCTTCGGCGGCCAGGGCTTTGACCCCGGCTTCCTGGCGGCCCATCTGTGCGGCGGCGGCGTGATTCTGGGCGCCTTCTACATGGCCACAGACTACGTCACCTCTCCGGTCAGCCGCCTGGGCCAGACGGTCTACGGCCTGCTCATCGGCGTCTTAGGCGCCATGTTCCGGATCTACGGCTCCGCCGCAGACTCCTTCAGCTACTCCATCATCATTGCAAACCTCTTTGTCCCGCTGATCGACACCTACATCATCTCCAAGCCCTACGCCTTCCGCAAGAGGGCCATCCGCATCCAGAACGGGGAACAGACCCCGGGCTTCCGGATCCCCAAGCCGGTCATCGCCCTTACGGTCATCGCCCTGATCTCCGGCCTGGCCCTGAGCGGGGTGTTCACCATGACCAAGGACACCATCGACGCCCAGAAGCAGGCGGCCAGCGCCGCGGCCTACCGGGCGGTGGTCCCCCAGGCGGAGAGCTTTGAGTTTGTCTCTGTGGAGGACCTGGGCGGCGAGGTCTACGGCACCGGCTTTGGCCGGGTGTACATCAACGAGGCCGTGGTGGGCACAGACGCCCAGGGCAACGTGGCGGGCTACGCAGTGTCCGTCACCTCTGCCGAGGGCTATGACGGCAACGTCACCCTGTCGGTGGGCATCGCCCCCGACGGCACGGTAAACTCCATCTCCTTCACCGAGCTCCACGAGACCCCGGGCAAGGGCATGCTCTGCGGCGAGCCGGACTTTATGGACCAGTTCAACAACCGCAAGACCTCCGCCTTCCAGCTGGGGGGCTCCGGCGATGACGGCATTGACGGCGTCTCCGGCGCCACGGTGACCTCCAAGGCCGTGGTCAACGCGGTGAACGCCGCCCTGGACTTCTACGCCAACCACATGAGGGGGGAATGACATGAACAAGTATACAGAACGGCTGTATAACGGCCTGATCAAAGAAAATCCCACCCTGATCCTGATGCTGGGCATGTGCCCCACCCTGGCAGTGTCCACCCGGGCCATGAACGGCATCGGCATGGGCCTGTCCACCACGGCGGTGCTGATCCTCTCCAACCTGGTGATCTCCCTGCTGCGCAAGGTGATTCCCGACCAGGTGCGCCTGCCGTCCTACATTGTGGTGGTGGCCTCCCTGGTCACCGTCACCGAGCTGCTGATCCAGGCCTATCTGCCCGCGGTGTACGAGGCCCTGGGCATCTACATCCCGCTGATCGTGGTCAACTGCATCATCCTGGGCCGTGCCGAGGCCTACGCCAACAAGCACACCCCCGGCCTTGCGGTGATGGACGGCATCGGCATGGGCCTGGGCTTCACCGTGGCGCTGACCCTGGCGGGCCTGGTCCGGGAGATTCTGGGCAACGGCACCGCCTTCGGCGCCCGGGTGCTGCCCTCCAATCTGGAGCCCATCGGCATCTTTGTCCAGCCCCCCGGCGCCTTCCTGGTGATCGCCCTGTTTATCATCATCATGAACGCCATCGGCATCAAGACCCGGCAGCGCAAGCTGGTGGAGAGCGGCTGTGACGGCTGCTGCGGCACCTGCTCCGCCGCCTGCGACAAGAAGGAGGAGGTGGCCAAGCAGTGAGCGGTACAACCAGTCTGATCCTCATTGTGGTGGGCGCCGCCCTGATCAACAACGTGGTGCTCAACCAGTTTTTGGGCATCTGCTCGTTTTTGGGCGTGTCCAAGCAGATGAAGGCCTCGGCCTCCCTGGGCGGCGCGGTGATCTTTGTCATCACCATCGCCTCTGCGGTGGCGAGCCTGCTGTACGACTACGTTCTGGCGCCCCTGGGCCTGGACTTTATGAAGACCATCCTCTTCATCCTGGTCATTGCCGCCCTGGTGCAGATCGTGGAGATGTTCCTCAAAAAGAAATCCCCGGCGGTGTACAAGGCCCTGGGCATCTACCTGCCCCTGATCACCACCAACTGCGCGGTGCTGGGCGTGGCCCTGACCAACGTGCAAAACGGCTTCAACTTTATCCAGAGTGTGCTCTCCGGCTTCGGCACTGCGGTGGGCTACACCATCGCCATCGTCCTGCTGGCCGGCATCCGCAGCCGGATCCATGAGGAGGATCTGCCCGCCCCCCTCCGGGGCGCCCCCATCGTTCTGATTGCCGCCGCCCTGATGTCCATTGCCTTTATGGGCTTTGCGGGCCTGTCGTTCTGAGGGGAGGGGAAGTATGGAGATTATCATCACCACCACCATTGTCATCACCGTCATCGGCATTCTGGTGGGCGCGGGCCTGGTGTTCACCGGCAAAAAGTTCTATGTGGCGGTGGACGAGCGGGAGACCGCCGTCCGCGAGGCCCTGCCCGGCAACAACTGCGGCGCCTGCGGCTATGCCGGCTGTGACGCCATGGCCGCCGCCATCGCCAAGGGCGAGGCGCCGGTGAACGGCTGCCCGGTGGGCGGCGCCCCGGTGGCCCAAAAAATCGGCGCCATCATGGGCACCGACGCCCAGCTCACCGAACGGAAGGTGGCCTTTGTCCGCTGCAAGGGCAGCTGCCAGGTCACCAAAAACCAGGGCAACTACGTGGGCTCGGCGGACTGCCGCAGCGTGGCCCTGAACGGCCTGCACATTGCCGAGTGCGATTACGGCTGCCTGGGCCTGGGCTCCTGCGTGAAGGTCTGCCCCGAGCAGGCCATCCGCGTGGTGGACGGGGTGGCCCTGGTGGATCCCCGCCGGTGCGTGGGCTGCGGCCTGTGCGCCAAGGCCTGCCCCAAGGGGCTCATTGAGCTGGTGCCCGAGAGCAAGCAGGTCCGGGTCCGGTGCTCCAACCGGGACAAGGGCCCCCTGGTCAAAAAGGTCTGCTCCGCCGGCTGTATCGGCTGTATGCTCTGCACCCGGCAGTGCGAAAGCGGCGCCATCACCGTGACCAACAACCTGGCCCATGTGAATTATGAGGCCTGCACCCAGTGCGGCAAGTGCGTGGAGAAGTGCCCTGCCAAGGTCATCACCCCGCCCCTGCCCAAAGAGATTTAGGTTCGCCTGGAGGAGGAACCCATGGAAAAGAAAACAATTGTCAAGATCATCTGCGTGGTGGTCATTGTGGCGGTGGCGACCCTGCTGCTCAGCGGCCTGCTCAACGGCGACACCATGTACCACCTGCAAAACCGGGGGGATCTGGGCCCCCTGACCCGGGAGGACCTGAACCTGGTCACCGTGGCGGCCCCCGCCGCCACCAGCAAGGACGGTACCATCAACGCCCAGGACTGGTCTGAGACCTTCCCCTACATCGCCATGACCATGAAGGCCAACGCCGACAACGCCGAGGCGGAGGACTACCTGGAGCAGGACCCCTACCTGGTGAACATCTACGAGGGCTACGGCTTTGCCAAGGACTACAAGGCGGCCCGGGGCCACGAGTTCACCCTGGAGGACGTGGCCAAGACCGCCCGGCCCCACGCCAACGCCAACTGCCTGACCTGCAAGAGCCCCAACTTTGCCAAGCTGGTCCAGGAGCAGGGCGAGGGTGTCTACACCATGAAGTTTGACGAGATCCTGCCCCTGATGGAGGAGAACATCAGCTGCTACACCTGCCACGGCAACAACGCCGGCAACAAGGGCGAGCTGACCGTGACCCACACCTATGTGAACAAGGCCCTGGGGCAGAACGTCTACAACGGCACCATCGACCCCAGCACCCTGAGCTGCGGCCAGTGCCACATTGAGTACTATTTCGTCCCCGGCTACAACGCCGAGGAGCAGAAGATCACCTACACCGAGACCATGATGCCCTATTCCAGTGTGGAGACCATGACCCCCGGCGCCATCCTGGAGTATTACAACACCCTGCAGATGCCCGACGGCACCGTGGGCTTCTACGACTGGATCCAGCCCAGCACCGGCACCCGGATGCTCAAGGCCCAGCACCCCGAGATGGAGACCTATCTGTCCAGCAAGCACGCCGCCGCCGGCCTGAACTGCGCCGACTGCCACATGGCCATGGAGATGGCGGACGACGGCACCGTCTACCACAGCCATGAGCTGGTGAGCCCCCTGGACAACGAGACCCTGCTGGCCAACTGCGCCAGCTGCCACGGGGACGCCAACATGGTCCAGGCGGTCCACCGCATCCAGGAGCAGGTGACCACCCGGGAGACCGAGGTGGGCAACAAGCTCTCCGCCCTGAAGGACGCCCTGGCCGCCGCGGTGGAGGCCGGCCAGCTGCCCGAGACCCAGCTGGACCAGGTGCGCAGCACCTATCGGGCCGCCCAGTGGTACTTTGACTTCTGCTACGTAGAGAACTCTGAGGGCTTCCACAACGCCCAGCTGGCAAACGAGTGCCTTGACACGGCCGACGGCCTGATCGACGAGGCCATGGCCCTGCTGGCCCGGTAAAAGGCCCAACCCCATCATCCCAAAAGGGCAGAGCGCGGATCTTCCCCTTGCGCTCTGCCCTTGTTTTGGAAAGGAAGCTGTGCATGCTCAAAAAGATTTGGAAATTCCTGTCCTCCATGCGCTTTGCAATCATTCTGCTGCTGCTGGTCACCCTGGCCTGCGCCCTGGGCAGCTTTATCCCCCAGGGGCAGGAGACGGAATGGTACTTTGAAACCTACTCCCCCCGGCTGGCGGCCCTGATCGTAGGCACCGGGATGGACGATCTGTACCACAGCTGGTGGCTTTTGGGGCTTACGGGCTTTCTGTGCGCCAACCTGCTGCTGTGCAATCTGCTGCGCCTGCCCCAGCTGCTGCGCCGCTATCGCCTGGCAGGCACACCGGCCCAGCGCCGCAGCGCCCCGGTGACCGCCTCGGCCTCGGGCCTGGCCAGCCCGGACCCTGTGTTTGCGGGGCTCCACATGCCCAAGCCCATAGAGACCACAGCCGAGGGCAGGCCCCTGCGCTATGCGGCCAAGAACCGGGCGGGCCTCTGGGGCGCCTGGGTGTGCCACCTGGGCATCCTGCTGCTGATTGTGGGCTTCACCCTGGGGCAGATGAGCCACCGGGAGTACACCGTGGTGGGGGTGCCCGGGCAGAATCTGCCCGTGGAGGGCACCGACTACGCCCTGGGCATTGACGACTTCCAGGTGCTGCTGCGGGAGGACGACACCGTGGAGCAGTATCTGGCCCAGGTGACGCTCTATGATCTGTCCGACCCGGCCCACGTCACCGGCGGGCAAGCGGAGATCAGCGTCAACCACCCGGCGGACCTGGGGGGCTTCCGCATTTACCAAAACACCGTGGGCCGGGCCGCCCGGCTGACCATCGCCAAGGACGGCCAGGTGCTCCAGGACCAGATCTGCTGCCTGGGGGACCAGATTTCACTGCTCCGGACCCCTGTAAGCCTGACCCTGCAGTCCTACGTGCCGGACTATGACCGGGCGGAGGACGGCAGCCCTGTGGCGGGCTACGCCTACGCGGTGTATATCAACGACGAGTTCTACACCATGGACGTCCAGCCCGAGGGGGGCAGCATCGGCTATCTCGCCCCCTATGAGGCGTCCTATTCCGAGCCCCAGTATTACACCATTATCCAGCTCAAACGGGACCGGTTCTCCGGCATTGCGTTGGCGGGGGGCCTGCTCACCATGCTGGGCCTGTTTTTGGCCTTCTATCTCCAGCCAAAGCAGGTCTGGGCCCTGCAGGCGGAGGACGGCACCTGGACCGTCACCGGCAGCTGCCCCAAGGGCGGCGCCCTGTTCCGGGACCGGTTTGAGGAGCTTGTAAAGGAGGAATCCCCATGCTGAAGGTGGAAAACACCCTGTTTACCATGGTGATGATCATCTACTTTGTCTCGATGATCCTGTACTTTGTCTTTGTGGCGGCCAAGAAGGAGAAGATCGGCAAGGCTGCCGCCCTGCTGCAGACCTGCGGCCTGGTGCTGCACACCGCGGCGCTGGTCTGCCGGGGCATCGGCGCCGGTCGCCTGCCCATGACCAACCAGTATGAGTTTGCCACCAGCTTTGCCTGGGGGCTGAGCCTGGTGGGACTGATCTTTGTGTACAAGTTCCGCTTTCCGGTGCTGGGGGCCTTTGCTGCCCCGGTGGTGTTTCTGATCATCGGCTACGCGGCCATGCAGAGCAAAGAGGTCAAGGGCCTGATGCCTGCCCTGCAGAGCAACTGGCTGGGCTTCCATGTGTCCACGGCCATCATTGCCTACGGGGCCTTCGGCGTCAGCTTTGTGCTGGGGCTGCTGTTCCTCTTCCGCAGCAGGATGACCGAGGGCAGCTTCTGGGCCCAGCATGTGCCGGAAAAAGAAAAGCTGGACCTGATCGGCTACCGCAGCGTGTGCCTGGGGCTGCTGTTCCTCACCTTCACCATTCTCACCGGCGCCATCTGGGCGGAGCGGGCCTGGGGCAGCTACTGGTCCTGGGACCCCAAGGAGACCTGGTCCCTGGTCACCTGGCTGATCTACGCGGTGTATCTCCACCTGCGCATCCGCCGGGGCTGGCGGGGCAGGGCCGCCGCCATCTTTGCGGTGGTGGGCTTTGTCTGCGTGATTTTTACCTACATCGGGGTCAACACCTTCCTGCCGGGCATCCACAGCTACGCTTAACAGGACGCAAAAAAGGGGTGCGCTGCAAAGTCCTTTGCAGCGCACCCCTTTTCTCTGTGTACAGCCTCTCAGGCCAGATAGCCCGGTCTTGCCTTCACGCCGAAGCGCTCCTCCAGCAGGTGGAGCTGGTCGTCGGTGATGGTGTTGATCCGGGGCAGGTGGGCGATCTTCATGTAGATCTCGGCGGCCTTCTCGGCGGTCTCGATGAGGCCGAAGGTCTCGTCCAGATCCTTGCCCGCGCCGTAGATGCCGTGCTGGGACCAGACCACCAGCCGGGCGGTCTCCATCTTCTTTGCCGTAGCCTCGCCGATCTCGTTGGTGCCGCAGAGCATCCAGGGCAGCACGTTCACGCCGTCGGGGAAGACCACGATGCACTCGGTGCACATCTGCCACAGGGTGCGGGTAAAGGCGATCTCGTCCAGGTCGTGGACGTAGGTCATGGCCAGCAGGTTGGCGGGGTGGCAGTGCATCACGATCCGGTTGTCCGGGTCCACCTGCAGCCGGGTCACATGGCTCATCATGTGGGCGGGGAACTCAGAGGTGAACTTGCCTCCGTCGGTGTAGCCCCAGAGGAGCTGGGCCTGGGTGCCGCCCTCGGTCAGGCGCACAATGCCCAGGTTGGCAGCGGGGTCATACTGCACGTTCTTGAAGTACTTGCCGGTGCCGGTGACCAGGAAGTATCTGCCCTCCAGGGCAGGGGCGGCAAAGCCCGTGGGGATGGTGCGCAGCACGTTGTTCAGATCCAGATAGTCGGCAAGGTCTTCCTCGTCCAGCAGCACGGACACATTGCCGCCGTTGCGCTCGTCCCAGCCGTGGGCGTACATATTGGTGAGGGTGCGGACCAGGTCCACCAGGTAGGGAGCGGTGAGGATGTCTTTCATTGTAATAACCTCCATTTTTTTGAATGGAAAATGGAGAATGGAAAGTTGAAGAGGATGGAATTTTTCATATCCTGGATATGAAAAATGAATCAAATCATCCAGAAGGGATACCGAAATTTTCCATTTTCCATTTTCAATTTTCAATTTTCAATTTATCTCGTGATCACGTCCACCGGCACGTTGAAGATCTTGGCGACCTTGAGGATCGTGTCGATCCAGCGGCCGGATGCCGCCGCCATGTGGTGGGTGGGGCCGGCCTCAGACCAGCGGTTGCAGAACTCTCTTGCCCCGCAGGTAAAGCGGGTGCGCATATTGGTGTCCCCAAAGGTGAAGATGGGGCCCTCTTCATTGACGCCCTCGGCCACCACGAATTTGAAGCGGCCGTCCCGGTCCTGGGTGATGCCCAGGTAGGTCACGGGGCCGGGGGCCGGGTAGAACTGGGTCAGGTATCCGCCGCCGGTCTTGCCGTGGAAGACGGGCACGATCTTCATAGTGGGCTTCTTGGCCAGGGAGATGTCCGCGTCGCCGCTGCCGGAGTGGCCGATGATGCAGATATCCGCCGGGAAGTCGATGGAGTACATTTCGCTGAGCTGGCCCATGCCGGAGATGGTCTTCAGGATGGACATGGCCATGGCCACTTTGATGTCGCCCTCCACGGCGCAGGCGGTGCCCTGCTTGATCAGCATGGAGAAGGCGGGGATCAGCATGGAGTCCAGCTTGCCGGCAATGCCCTGGGCAAAGCCGTCGTAGTGGCTGGCCACAAAGCCCAGCTGCTCGTCCTTCACCCACTGCTCAAAGGCCACCACGTACTTGGCCATGTCCCACACGGTCTCCACCGTGGCGCCGCCCTCGATGTCAAAGGTGTTCAGGATGTCCTCGGCCTTGGCCCGGATGGCGGATTCGTCGGTGATGTGGTCGGCAATGGCCCACATCTTCTCCCAGTCAAACTGCTTGGTGTACAGCCACATCCGGTGGTACAGGTTGGTCTCGTCAATGTACAGGTCCATCATGCCGGGGTAGGGCCGGCCAATCTGGGCCAGGTTGGTGTCCCGGAAGCGGCGGCGGACCTGGGCGGCCCGGCACCAGTCTTCGAGCTCGGCGTCCACCTGGGGGTCGCCGCCCTCCACCACGCCGGTGATGACCGCGTGGCGCTTGCCGGCCCGCTCCAGGTCGGCCACCATCTCGCCCACGGCGCCGCAGGCGTAAAGCTCACCCAGCCAGGTGGCGGTGTCGGTGTTGGGGTAGTCCGGGGCCAGCTTCTTCTGCAGGTTTACCAGCACCACCGGCACGTCCAGGTCCCGCACGGCGGGCAGCATGTTGTAGCTGGTGGCGTAGGTCAGCAGCTGCAGGA
>CAMOKD010000062.1:0-12870 GCA_946617435.1 uncultured Clostridia bacterium
TATATTCTGGTAATTCTCGTCCATCAATTATCTCTAAGAGAAATCCCGATTTATCCACATCCCGACAAACTGGAATTTGTCTGTCTATTCCTGACCGTCCGCTTCGTCATGGCCATTCTGATCGCTGTTATGACCTATGGCCAATCCGAGACCCATTCCCATCGCAAGTCCAATCGGTATCCACAAACCGATGTTTTTTGTTGCAACTCCGACTGCGGTTCCGATTGCAATTCCTATACACATACCAATCGTAAAGCCGGATGAATTATTGCCTTTCTTGTTGTTCTTGTTATTCTCACTCATAAAAGCACCTCATTAAATCCCGGTTTGTCTATATAATTATTTCTTTTTATCCTCATTAGGCTCTGTCTGACTTAAATATGTCATCGATGCTGCCAGGCCGATAGCTATCAACACCCACCAGATAGCACCCTCGCAAAAGTCTTTGAAACCTCCTCCTACAATCCTGCTGATGGCATACACCAGCAGAACAGCGATAACCAGGATAGCAGTTACTCCGATCAGCCTCTTATTGTTATTAGCATCTTTTGCGTCTTTCCTTACTTTTTCCACCATTTTCGAATCTCCTTTCACCAATTCATCCAAACTGATGCTGTAGAGATCGCTGAGACTTATTAAACTGACGATATCGGGCAACGACTTTCCATTTTCCCAATGGGAAACGGTCACACGGGATACCATGATCTTCTCTGCAACTTGATCCTGTGTCATGCCGGCTTTCCGCCTTGCTTCTTTCAGTTTTTCCGAAATCATCATCTTCACGATCTCCTTTGCGTGGCTTTAGTTTATCCGAAAACGAACCCGCCTGTCTATCAAATGGTATTTACAGAACCCTCAATCCCTGTAAAAAAACCTTTACATCACCATTTTTCAAGGTTTTTCTTCATCATAACAGTGGAATCTGGATACCAGATCCCGATTTTCCGACAAACTGCGATTTGTTTTATCATTGTACCATTGCTGACCCGCGTGGTCAATTACCCTACTTTTAAAGGGAAGGAGGCACTTCCTGACGAAGTGCCTCCTTCGGCGCGTCCGTTTTTCCTTGCCTTTGGGGCGGGGATGTGGTAAAATTCAGTCAGAGCCCTGCTTCACCAGGGCCCAAACGGCGTCTGCGGTGAGGGCCTGCTGTTCCTCGGCGGAAATGGTGGGGGTGCCGTCTCCTGCCTGGGGGCCGTAGTCCCCAAACAGGGCGTGGCAGCCGCCGTCAATCACCAGCTCCCGGGTGTCTGCGGGGAGCAGGGGCTTTGCCTGGTTGTACTTCTCCCGGTTCAGCACCCGGTCCTCGCTGCCCAGCACGCTGAGCACCCGCAGGCCGGAGTCGGTGAGATCTGCGGTGGAGTAGGAGGCCAGCAGCACCAGCCCCTCCAGCTCGGCCGGGTGGGCCCCGGCGTACCGGGCCGCCATCACCCCACCCAGGGAGTGGCCCCCGACGTACCACCGCGTGATTTGGGGGAATTGCCCCATCAGGTCCCCGGCGGCGTCGGGGTCAAACACTGCCAGCCGGAAGGGGAAGTCCGCCAGCACGCACAAAATCCCCCGCCGGGCGCAGGCGGTGAGCAGGGGGGCGTAGCTCTCGGTCTCCACCTTGCCCCCGGGGTAAAAGATCAGCCCGGCCTCGGGCTGTGCCGGCACAAAGGCCAGGGCCCCGCCCTCCAGGGTCTGGATGGCAACGCCCTCCGGCGGCTGGGCCAGGGCGGCCTGGGCCCGGCTGTCCGCGTGGTAGTAGCGGCTGAGATACACCCCGCTGCCCACCACCAGCACCGCCAGCACCAGGGCCAGGACCCGCAGCATCCGCCGCGACGTTTTCCGCTTCATAGGAAAGCTCCTTTCCGGTTGAATCAATTTTCCATAGTATAACACAATTCTGCGCAAAACACAACCGTCCGCTGCCGCAAGAGAAAGAGAGGAACCCCAAATGAGAGACTTTTTACTGCAAAGCATGCCCGTCCTGCTCTGGGTGCTGGCCGGGCTGAACCTGGTGCTGCTGGCGCTGCTGCTGGTGCGCCGGCACAAAAGCGGGCAGCTGCTGCCCCTGCTGATGGCCCTGGTGGCCTTTGGCCTGTGCTATGACGCGCTGGTCCTGGCCCTGGGCACCCTGCTGCCCCCGGGCAACGCCCTGGCAGGGCTGAGCAAGCTCCGCTTTGTGTTCCACTGCGCCCTGATCCCCCTGCTGCTGCCCATCTGCGGCCTGGCCCTGGGCTGGGGCAGGAAGCTGGGCAAGGTGGGCTGGGCGGTAACAGAGCTGCTGATCGCCGCCGGCCTGGCCGCCGGCTTTGCCACGGTGCTCAAGGCCGAGACCGTCGGCGCCGTGGCCCGCTACACCTCTGACAAGGCCCTCACCCCCGGCTGGTCCACAGCGGTCCAGTCCGCCCTGTCCTACGGCCCGGTGGTGCTGCTGATTCTCTGCGGCCTGGCGGCCTGGATCCGGCAGAAGAACCCCCATCTGTTCCTCTCCGGCCTGTTCATGTTTGCCTTTGCGGCCCTGGGCCCTGCCACCGAGAATTTTGACCTGATCTTTCTGATCACCATGTTCGGCGAGGTGCTGATGACCCTGTTTTTCTGGCTCTATGCCAAGACCCGGGGCCAACCCGCATGATTTAGACAAAAGAGAAATCTGTCTTGTTAAATCTTATATACTTTTGCACAAATGGGGCAACCCGTGCCCGGAAAAAATCCTGCCAAACCGGAAAAACCCTGTTGCCTTTTCCCACAGAAAGATGTATAATGTAGAATACGAGGCTGTCGCCCTGGGGCCCTGCCCCAGATCGCTGCGTAAGGAGGAATTCCCATGCCACAAACCCGTCGCCCGGCTGCCCGGGGCTTCTACTGCCGGGTGGTAAAACGCACCTTGGACATCATCCTGGCGGTGCTGGCGCTGGTGGTGCTCAGCCCGGTGATTCTCCTTGCGGCCCTGGCGGTGAAGCTCACCTCCAAGGGGCCGGTGATCTTCCGCCAGCAGCGGCTGGGCCTGGGGGGCAAGCCCTTCGCCTTTTACAAGTTCCGCTCCATGGTGGTGGACGCCGAGCGCACCGGCTCCGGTGTCTACAGCGGCAAGGGAGACCCCCGGGTGACCAAGGTGGGCCGGATTCTCCGCGCCACCTCCATTGACGAGCTGCCCCAGCTGATCAACATCCTCAAGGGAGATATGTCCCTGATCGGCCCCCGGCCGCCCCTGACCTATCACCCCTGGCCCATCGACCAATACACCCCCCACCAGCTGCATATGTTTGACGTCCGGCCGGGCATCACCGGCTGGGCCCAGACCCACGGCCGCAAGGACGTGGAGTGGCACCGCCGGATTGAGCTGAACATCTGGTACGTGGAGCACGTCAGCTTCCTGCTGGATTTCAAAATCTTCTTCCTGACCTTCTACAAAATCTTCTCCAACGCCGACAACGTCAACACCGGCAAGACCCTGGAGGAGCCCAAAGACCCGCCTGCCGAATGAGGAACTGCCATGCTGAAACTGATGTACATCACCAACCGCCCCGACATTGCCCAGATTGCGGAGTCCGCCGGGGTGGACCGGATTTTTGTGGATATGGAGTTCATCGGCAAGGACGAGCGCCAAAAGGGGCTGGATACGGTCAAGTCCCACCACACGGTCAAGGACGTCTTTGTCGTCAAGCACGCGGTGGAGCGGGCGGAGGTGCTGGTGCGGGTCAACCCCATCCACGACCCCCTGCCCAACTATCCCGGCTCCGCCGAGGAGATTGAGGCAGTGCTCACCGCCGGGGCGGACATCATCATGCTGCCCTACTTCAAAACCCCCGGGGAGGTCCGCACCTTCCTGGACCTGGTGGGGGGCCGGGCCAAGACCATGCTCCTGCTGGAGACCCCCGAGGCCGTGGCCTGTGTGGATGAGATCCTGGCGCTGCCGGGTATTGACGAGATCCACATCGGCCTCAACGATCTCAGCCTGGGCTACGGCCGCCGGTTTATGTTTGAGCTGCTGGCCGACGGGACCGTGGAGCAGCTGTGCTTCAAGTTCCGCCGCAAGGGCATCCGCTACGGCTTTGGCGGCATTGCCGCGCCGGGCAACGGCACCCTCCGGTCCGAGCGGATCCTGCGGGAGCACTACCGCCTGGGCTCCGGCTGCGTCATTCTGTCCCGCAGCTTCTGCGACGTCACCAAGGTCAAGCACATCGGCATCATCAACGCCACCTTCCTCCGGGGCGTCCGGCAGATCCGGGAGCTGGAGGAGGAGTGCGAGCGCCACGCCCGGTTTTTCTGGGACAACGAAGCCCGGCTCCGCGCCGACGTACAGGGCATTGTGGACCAATTGGCCGCCGACCGGGGCTGAACAAGATACGGAGGCGAGCGTTTATGCGTCTGTTACTCACCGGCGCCTGGGCCCAGGCGGCCGACCATGCGGCCGACCTTCAGGCCATGGGCCACACCCTGTGGCATATGCCCCAAGAGAGCGGCCCCCTGCCCTGTGACCCCTCTTTGGTAGAGGGCGTGGTCTGCAACGGCCTGTTTTTGCACCACCGGCTGGAGGAGTTCCCCGCCCTGCGGTACATCCAGCTCACCAGCGCCGGTCTGGACCGGGTGCCCCTGGAGCAGATCCGCGCCCGGGGGATCGCGCTGCGCAATGCCCGGGGGGTGTACAGCATCCCCATGGCGGAGTTTGCCCTGTGCGGCGTGCTGCAGGTGTATAAGCAGGCGGATTTCTTCCGCCGCAACCAGCAGGCCTGCCGGTGGGAAAAGCACCGGGATCTGGAGGAGCTCTGGGGCAAAACCGTGACCATCCTGGGCTGCGGCAGCGTGGGCACGGCCTGCGCGGTGCGCTTTGGGGCCTTTGGCTGCCGGGTGCTGGGGGTGGATCTCTATCCCCGGCAGGATGCGGCCTATGGGCAGATGCTGCCCCTGTCCGCCCTGGAGGAGGTATTGGGCCGGACCGACGTGCTGGTGCTGACCCTGCCCCTGACTGACGAGACCCGGGGCCTGATGGACCGGCGCCGCCTCTCGGCCCTGAAGCCTGGCGCCGTGCTGGTCAATCTGGCCCGGGGCGCCCTGGTGGATGCCGGCTGCCTGCCCGAGCTGCTCACCCGGGGCCCCCTTTCCGCGGCGGTGCTGGACGTCTTTGACCCCGAGCCCCTGCCACCGGAGAGCCCCCTCTGGCAGCTGCCCAACGTGATTCTCACCCCCCACAACAGCTTTGTGGGCCGGGGCAACGGCCGGCGCCTGTCCGAGCTGATTTTGGCAAACCTGCGCGAAGTCAACTGACCCGGGCTCTGCCCGGGTTTTCCCATTTGAAAAAGGAGTTTCTATGCACAACAAAGCAAAGCAATACGCACACCTGGAGCTGCTGCCCACCGGGCGGGCGCCGGAGGGCCTGACCTCCGGCAGCCTGGTGCTGGAGGGAGGCGGCTGGAAGGGCCTGTACACCCTGGGGGTCCTGGACGTAATGATGGAGCAGGGGATCAACCTGGATACCGTGGTGGGGGTCTCTGCCGGGGCCCTGTCCGCCCTGGGCTATGTGGCCGGGCAGATCGGCTGGGGCGCCCGGATCGACCTGACCTATCGCCACGACAAAAACTACTGCGGCACCGGCGCCCTGCGCCGGGACCACGGGGTCACCGGCTTCTCCTATCTGTTCGGGGAGCTGATGGACCGGCACCCCCTGGATCTGTCCCGGCTGGAGGACCCTGCCCGCCGCCTGGCGGTGTCTGCCACCAGCCTGCGCAGCGGCCGGGCGGTGTATTTTGAAAAGGGCAGCTGCGACCTGCTCCGGGCAGTGCAGGCCTCCGCCACGGTGCCCTACGTCTCCCGCCCGGTGATGATTGACGGCGAGCCCTACCTGGACGGGGGCTGCGCGGAGAAAATCCCCCTGTCCTGGCCGGGCCTGGCGGGGGCCAAAAAGCTGGTGGTGGTGCGCACCCGGGAGCTGAGCTTCCGCCGCAAGCCCGGGGCGCCCCGGCTTGCCCGCCGGATCTACCGCCGCTACCCGAACTTTGTCCGGGCCCTGGAGCAGGCCAACGAGAAGTTCAACCGCACGGTGGAGGACCTCCAAAGCCGGGCGGACCGGGGGGAGATTTTCCTCATCGCCCCCTCTCAGCCGGTGACCGTGTCCCGCTTTGACGGCGACATGGAAAAGCTGGGGCAGCTCTACTGGCTGGGCCGGCAGGACATGGAGACCCGCCTGCCCGCCCTGCGCGCCTACCTGGAGCTCTAACCCGCCGCCAACTTCATACAGCAGGCGCAAAAGCACCCGACCGGAACCCCCGGCCGGGCGCTTTTCAGTTTTTTGGATCTATCGGGGCCCTGTTCTACCGCACCAGGTCCCGGTACAGGAAGGCCACGATCTGGGCCCGCTGGCAGGTGGCGGCAGGGGAGAAGGTGGTGGGGGAGGTGCCGTTGGTGATGCCGTTCTCCACAGCCCACAGCACGGCTTTGTAGTAGAAGCTCTCCGCCACGTCGGCAAAGGGATTGTCCGGATGCTCCGGCTCCGGGCTGCCTGCCGCCCGCCACAGGAAGGTGACCACCTGGCCCCGGGTGCAGCCCCGGTCCGGGGCAAAGGTATCCGGCCCCATGCCGTTGGTGATGCCGTTCTCCACGGCCCAGAGCACCGCCTTTTCGTAGTAGGCGCCGGCCACCACGTCCTTGAAGGGGTTGTCCCCCTGCTCCGGCGCCGGGCTGCCCGCCGCCCGCCACAGGAAGGTGACCACCTGGCCCCGGGTGCAGGTGGCGGCAGGGGAGAAGGTGGTGGGGGAGGTGCCGTTGGTGATCCCCTCTGTCACCGCCCAGTCAATGGGGGTGTGGGCCCAGTTGCCGTAGGGGGGCATATCGGTAAAGCTCCGGCCCGGGCAGAGGGTCAGATCGCCGTGGCAGTCGTAGTCCTTCTCCAGCGGGGCGTAGGTCCAGCCTGCCTGCTGCTGCAGCACCACAAAATCCCGGTTGTTCTCGGGCTGGTCGTCGCTGCAGCCCACCTCCATGTAGTAGCAGGCGTCCTCCTCATAGGGCACCTCAAAGCTGAAGTGGTTCACCTGCAGGGTCTCCAGGGGCTCCGGCAGCAGCACGCCTGTCCGCTCCACCACAGTGCCGTCGGGGGCGTCTCTGCGCAGGGTCATGGTGTAGCCGGTGACAGGGGTGTGGCCCCGGTTCACGATGTCGGCCTGGATGACCGCCTTGCCATTTTCCATTTTGCCCCAGTGGAGATTTTCCAGCACCACGTCCTTCTGGCTCAGTTCCAGGGGCAGGCTGTTGTCCGCCGGGGTGGGCTCCTGGGCGCCGGGCATGGAGACCGTCAGATTCATCACGGTGCCGTCCGCCGCGGTGTCCACCGGCAGCTGCAGGGTAAGCTCTGTGCTCTGGCCGGGCTGGATGGCCAGGCGCTTGTAGGCGCTGGCGGCAATCTCCCCCGCCTGGTCGGCGAGCTCCAGCTTCACCGTGTCGGTCAGCTGGGTGCCCCGGTTGGTCACCAGGGCGTGGACGGTCATCTCCGATCCGTCCATATAGGTGGCGGTATCCACCCAGGCGTCGTCCAGGGAAAGCTCCGCCGGCCGGTCCACCCGCAGGTGGTAGACTGTGGGGTTCTCTCCGGTTTCGGAGGTGGCCAGCACGTCCACCTCCAGCACCTCGTCCTCGCCCAGGTCGGCGGCGTAGTCCACCACGCAGCTGCCGGGCTTGGTCAGGGCCAGGGGGATCTCAGACCAGACGTCGTCCATGCAGTACCGGGCATACAGCACGGTGCCGGTCTCGCCCTCCGGGGCGGCGTCCAGATACAGCTGCACCCGGCGGCCGGAGCCCTGGGAGAGCACCAGCTGGTGGTTCTCGCTGGGCACCCCGTCCACGTCGTGGCTGCTGACGTTGTCCCAGCGGGTCAGCAGCAGGTCTCCGTCGTGATCCCAGTATACCCAGCCGTTGGCCTTAAACAGCCCCCGGTCGCACACGTCGTTCTGGGTGATGGGGCTGCCGTCGCAGTAGATCTCCCGGTCGTCCACGGTCATCAGGTTGCGGTCGGTGTCCACCTCGGTGAAGACCTTGTCGCCCACGCCGACGATGGAGCGGACCGGCCCGGGCAGCACGGCCCAGGATTCCGGCGCAGCGCCGTCGGTTCCCAGCTCCGCCCGGAGCACCCGGTTTTCGCCCAGCAGGCCGCTCCAGTCGGCCCGGTCATTCTGCACCCAGAACACATAGGGCGCGGAATCCAATGTGCACAGAACAGGCTGGTACTGCAGGCTGCCGTCCGCCTCGCTGACGGGGTACACCGTAAAGCTGAGGGTGTCGGGGTCAAACCTGGCCGCCCGGATACGGGTGTGGGGGGCCGCCTGCTGCAGGGTCAGGGATTCCACAGAGGCGTCCAGATCCGTCCAGACCAGCCAGGCCTCGCTGCCGGTGTACTGCAGGCAGGGCTGGAAGTCGGCGGTGGTGTCCTCCGGGTCCACGGCAAAGGGGTCGGACCAGGTCTCGCCGTCGTAATACCTGGCCATCAACCGCTGCTGGTCCGGCTGGCTGCCGCCGCCCACCCAAACCGACAGCAGCCTGCCGTTGTCCAGGTGGGCCAGCTGGGGGACGGCCTCCTCGCCGGCGCTGCCCAGCTTGGTCAGGGCGTAGTCGCTCTGCAGCTCAGCCGCCGCCCGGACCGGGCCGACCGCCGGGGTCTGCGCGCCCGCCGGGGATCGGGTTTCGGGGAACTGGTAGATCACCGCGTCCTTCACCTGGAAGAAGTTCAGGTCAAAATCCACCCCGCCCCACAGCACGTCGGCGGTAAAGTAGGGGGTGGTGTTCAGCTTGACCTGGGAGTAGCTGGGGCTGCCGTTCAAAAAGGACATGGTGGTGGTCAGAATGCCCTTGTAGCCCACGCCGCCGGACAGCACGCCCTTGATGCCCAGGTCCAGGTCTCCGGCCAGGGTGAGATTGCCGTCAATGGTGACGTCCGGGGTGGACCGTGTGTCGTTGGGCCGCTTCCACCGGCTGATCTTGGCGGTGATCTCTCCGCTGCCCTTCACGTTGGTGGACATCGGCGCGCCCATAAAGATAAACGGAACGCTCTTGGTGGCGGAGGCGTCCAGCCCGTAGATGCCACCCTGGTCGGTGTAGACCACCTTGCCGTCGGCGCCCAGGTAGCCCTCCAGATAGACCAGCACCTGCACCCCGGCCTTAAAGCCCCACTTGGCCGGGCCCTTGCCGAACTTGTGGCCGTCCTTGCGCAACTCATCAAAGACCTTTTTGGCGTCGTCGTATTTCTTGATGAGGGCGGCGCTGGTGTTGCGGAAGGATTTCAGTCCCAGGGCCTTGCCGGTGCCCCACTCAATCTCCGGGTGGAGGCCGGCCACCAGGTAGAACTTTCCGTCCTCAATGGTCTGGTAGACCTCCAGGTTGGACAGCAGGTCAAAATCCAGCTTCAGATTGCCCAGGAATTTGCCCCCGGTGCCCAGCTCAAAGGAGGGGTTGTTGATGCCCAGGGTGTAGGACTTCAGGAAGCTGAGCTGCTCGGGCAGCTCGCTCAGAACGTGGAACTGCAGCTTCTTCTGGGGGCCGATGGCCTTGCCCGCGCCGTTCTCCGGGCTGAGGGTGATCTCCCCGGTGGGGTCAAACATGGGGTTGGCGTCGTCGCTGAGCCAGTGCAGCCGGCCGTGGCCCTTCTCGTCCAGGGCCACGCTCAGCCCCTTTTCCCGCACCACCAGCCGGTGGGGGTTGGCGGCCGTGCCCCAATCCATCTCCACGTCGATGGGGGAGGACTTTGTGCTGCTCAAATCCAGCTCCAGGGAGGTGTGCAGCACGTCCACCTCGTCCACCCACACGGCCAGAACCGCCGGGTCGTCAGATTCCCGCTCCAGATACACCTCCTGGCCGGCCATCAACTGGTCCACCCGCAGCTCTCTGGTGCGGTACCCCGGCAGGGAGACGGTGACGTTTTGGTAGGTAAAGGGCATGCTGTGGTGGCCGTGGGCATCGGTGCGGTGCTCGGTGCCGTCGCCGCAGTCCAGCAGCACGTCCTCGGCCAGCACGTAGTCCGGCGTCTGGTCGGGCAGATTCTTGTTTTTGTATACTGTGAAGGACCACTCGTCCGGGTGCTTCTTGTACAGGTTTTTGGCTGCGCCCCGGGCCAGCACGCTCTGGTCGATGTCCAGCACGTAGGGATCCTCATAGCTGCCCGTGCCGGTGACGCCCAGGATGTAGCTTGCGTTGATCTGGCAGGCGGGCCGGATGATGTCCTCGGTGGAGGGAACCACGCCCAGGGCGCCGTAGTGGCCGTAGGTAGGCGTCAGCGTTTCGCTGACCGCCAGATTCATCAGGCCGTAATAGTTCCAGGTGCCGTAATTCTCGGAGTAGATGGAGTCAGACAGCCAGAAGGGCAGCTGTACCAGCTTGTCGTTCTCGTAGGGGTTATGCATTGCCGCCTGCATCCCGCCCAGCACCACATACTGGTAGAATTCCAGGGCGTTGAGCAGATACAGGTCGTCGGAGAAGGTGGTGGTGGCGCCGCTTTGACTGTAGATCTCCGTGGCCCCGGAGAAGTCGCTCTTGTAGTCGTCGGTCTGATAGTTGGTGTTGGGGGACTTGTCGTCGGTGATAGCGCTGATCACCTGGTGGTCCACGGTTTCAATCAGGCAGCGCTCGTAGACGGTAAAGCCCTGCAAAAAGCCGCCGTAGTCCGCATAGGCGGGCTTGCTGTTGGAGGCCAGGCCGAAGTTGGTGGAAATGCCGTCGCCGAAGCGGGTGTAGTCAAACATGGCCGCGGTGTCGTACTCCACGGTTTTCTCGGCGGAGTTCAGCAGCTTGCGCACGTCGGAGGTCCGCCAGCTGACAGAGCCGAAGTGATTGACCGTAAACCCGGAGTTCTGCTTGCAGTGGTCAGAGGCGTCGTAGGGCCCCTTCAGCAGGCTCTGGGCGCAGAACAGGGTCATCAGCTCCCCCTCCTGGTGGATCACCTGCCAGATGATGGGGGTGTCGTCAAACTGCCCCATCACGATATAATCCCCGTCCAGGATCGTCAGACCCTGGGCAGCGGGGGCGGCGGAGACCGCCGGCAGCAGCTGCACCAGCAGCGTCAGAACCAGCAGCAGCGGGACAAAACGCATCGTTCTCTTCATCGGAAACCCTCCTTGCAGAAGTATGGATGTTCTTACTTCCAATATATCATATTTTTGAGGTTTTGCAAGTGAGTTTTCGGTGTAAACGGTCTGTTGCCCCGGGTGCCCCAAAGGCCCAACAAGGCCGATGCACAGAGAAATGCCGGCTGCCGGAGCCCAGCTCCGACAACCGGCAATCTCATCTTACAGCCCCGGGCTGCCCTGCTCGGCATCCCGCGGGGAACCCCGCCCCTGCCGGGCCTGTGCTGTGCGCAGAGGCTTCTGCCCCGGATTGCGAAAAGCGAATATTTCCAACCGGAAATCCGTGCAGTTACAGTGAAAACGGATTGAAAATCAAACTATTTGTGGACGTTGGCCAGGGAACCGCCCCCGGACCATGCCGGAATCCGGCTTCCGATAGGCAACCACAAATGGACCGTCCCCTTGTGTCTGGTATGGGGATTTTATTTGCAGACTGTGTCTCTCAAAGATCGGAGCGGTGTTGGGCATGAACAGCTCCGTCCTGTCGCCTTATCTGGCGACGCTCCTGGAGCATGGTTTCCTGACCAAGCAGGTTCCCATCACAGAAAAGAATCCGGAGCGATCCTGAAAGGGCCTGTATCCCTTCGTCGGGGCGTCTGAGCATCACCACGTCATGGTGAGAGACAGACGGATCGGAGTTGTTTTTGTATCGGTATGTTCTTTACAGGTGTACAGCTCCATGTACAAATCGGTGGGATTGATAGTTTCCAGCTCCTTTAACGGGATACGGATCGTGATGGAGAAGGGCTCGCCCTTTTTTACGGCCACGTCCTCATACTCGATCTTGATAGGGACTTTTTTGTCAAAGGTGTCGTTGAGGCAGGCAACTCCGCCGCCGAATCCGTTCTCATACCGATCCTGCCACTCAAAGCTCTTCTGAATGGTAACGTTGTTGCATACAATGACCAGATACTCCGAAGTGCGATACGGGTTGTCAAACTCCCAATCATCCTGACCTTCGCTCAGATTATACCAGGAAAGATAGGATTGCTGGGTGCTGACGGTTTCACTTCCGAGACTCACGTAAAGGGTGACAGTGTCGTTTTCCTTGACAACGTCGCCCACATCCGGCATTGTTCTGATGACAAAACCTTCTTCAATACCGTCGTCATACTCATATTCTGTTTCGACGTTCAGCCCCAAGCGTTTGAGTTGGCTGGCGGCTTGTTCTTCCTGATCGCCGATCACAGGGGGGACTTTTAAGGAGGAACCGGAGCTTACAACGATGGTCACCGAGGCGTCAACTTCTGCGGTCTCACCGGCAGCCGGCTCTGTGCGGATCACGATGCCTTCTTCATAAGACTCACTTTCCTCTTTTGCCACAATGGGAATCAACCCTTTGCCGGCGAGAATTGTCTTTGCCGATTCTACATCAGTTCCGGCGAGATTGGGAATTGTGACCCCCGTGACTGTGGGCTCGGCGTTGGAAGAAGCGCAGCCACAAAAACAAAGAATGACAAGCAAAACACATACCGCGAGGGGAATCAATCGTTTTTTCTGTTTCATAATTCTCTCCTGTTTGTGCATTCCAACGTAGGGTTGTGAACGGCCGACACATCTATAATACATAAATATATTACCACAGTTGGTTTCTGTTTTCAAGCAAAAATCAATAAAAAGTTCGTACCGGCTTTTCCGTAGGGGCGGATGCCCATGGGACAGGGGACGGTTCTGTGTCCCACTGCAATTTTTCTTGTATTTTTACGTGCTTTTTGCTGTAAACAGCCTGTTTTTCATGTGTAAATGTTCTATTTTTCGGTCTATGACAGGGGGAGCCGGTCTA
>CAMOKD010000063.1:0-12675 GCA_946617435.1 uncultured Clostridia bacterium
TCATACACGGTCATGTGGGGGTACAGGGCGTAGTTCTGGAAGACCATGGCAATGTCACGGTCCTTGGGGGCCACGTCGTTGACCACCTTGCCGTCAATGAGGAGCTCGCCGTCGCTGATCTCCTCCAGGCCGGCAATCATCCGCAGGGTGGTGGACTTGCCGCAGCCGGAGGGGCCGACCAGGACGATGAATTCCCGGTCTGCAATGTCCAGGTTAAACTCCTGGACGGCCACAACGCCTTCGTCGGTGATCTGGAGATTGACCTTTTTCTCCTCCACGGGGGCGCCCTTCTTGGGCTTCTTTTTCTTCTCGTTGTTGGGATAGACTTTCTTCAGATTTACCAGCTTGACTTCTGCCATAAGCTCGACTCTATGCGTCCGGCATCCGCCTGGGACGCACTCACGGCCGTTGTGCACGCGCCGCGTTACGACAGGTCTCCACACTGCCGCACCCGGAGTCTGCGGGATTGACACTTCCTCCTTTTTTGATCCCGCGGCGCCCAAGAAGTGGAGTGAAACGCCGGGGAGATAATAATCCGGTCTGCGCCGGGAATTTCAGATTTCGATGGTCTCAATGGCCGCCCGCTCCAGGGGCAGGGCCCTGCGGTACCGGGCCAGGAAGGCGTTGAAGCCCTCTACATCCGCCCCGTCCGCCATGAGGGTGCTGGTCTTTGCGCCGGCAAAGACCTTGTTGTCCAGGTAGTCCTCCAGGCTCTCGCCCGCCTGCTTCCGCAGCAGATAGGCCGCCAACAGGGCCATGCCGTAGGGGCCGCCCTCCCCTGCCGTCTCCATGACGGACACAGGCGCGCCTACCGCGGCGGAGAGCATCCGCTGGCCCACGCCCGGGGTTTTGAAGAAGCCGCCGTGGCCGTAGAGCTTGTCAATGCGGACCTGCTCCTGCTCGGTCAGGATGTCCAGGCCGATTTTCAGGGTGGACAGGGCGGAGAGCAGATGGGTGCGCATAAAGTTGGCCAGGCTCAGCTTGGCATCCGGGGTGCGGGCAAAGACCGGACGGCCCTCGTCCAGGTCGGTGACGCCCTCGCCGGAGAGATAGTTGAAGCTGAGCAGACCGCCGCAGTCGGGATCTCCCTCCAGGGCCTTTTGGAACAGCTTGGTGAACAGCACGCCCTTTTCCACCGGGGCGCCGATCAGCTCCGCCACCTGGGCAAACAGACCCACCCAGGCGTTGATGTCGCTGGTGCAGTTGTTGCAGTGGACCATGGCCACCGGCATGCCCGAGGGAGTGGTGACCATGTCGATCTCCCGGTGGACGGCCAGGGCCTTGTCAGTGACAATCATGGCAAAGTCACTGGTGCCGGCGGACACATTGCCCGTGTGCACCCGGACGGAGTTGGTAGCCGCCATGCCGGTGCCCGCGTCGCCCTCGCAGGGGGCCACGGGGATGCCGGGCTGCAGGGTGCCGGTGGGATCCAGGAAGGCCGCGCCCTCCGGGGTCAGGCTGCCGCCGCTCTGGCCCGCCAGGCGGACCTGGGGCAGAATCTCCCGCAGGCGCCAGGGCATGGCCCGGATCTCTGCCAGATTGTCAAACTTGACCACCATGGATTGGTCGTAATCCATGGCCTCAGAGTCGATGGGGAAGATGCCGGAGGCCTCGCCGATGCCCACAAGCTTCTCCCCGGTGAGCCGGTAGTGGATGTAGCCTGCCAGCGTGGTGAGGAAGGCGATATCCTTGACGTGGGGCTCCCCGTTCAGGATGGCCTGGTACAGGTGGGCAATGCTCCACCTTTGGGGAATGTTGAAGCCGAAGAGGTCGGTGAGGGCCGCCGCGGCGGGGCCGGTGATGGTGTTGCGCCAGGTGCGGAACTCCGCCAGCTGGTTGCCGGCATAGTCAAAGGGCAGATACCCGTGCATCATGGCGGACACACCCATGGCGCCCACGTTGGTCAGCTTGACGCCAAACTTTGCTTCCACGTCCTTTTTCAGATTGGCAAAGCAGGTCTGCAGGCCGGTGTGCACCAGGCCCATGTCATAGGTCCAGATGCCGTTTACCAGCTGGTTTTCCCACTCAAAGTCGCCCTGGGCCACTGGAATGTGGTTTTCATCGATCAACACGGCCTTGATTCTTGTGGAACCAAGCTCAATGCCGATGGTACAAGTTTTCAATTCCATATCGTTCTCCTATTGCCTATTGCCTGAACTCGAAGAGTCACGAAGTATGCCTGTTGCCTGTTACTTCAGCTTCCAGATCAGATCCTTCACCAGCAGCTCCTCCTCCAGCTTTTCGGGGGTGGTATCCTTGCCGATGTGGACGAACTCGATGTCCATCATCCGGGCCCAGTCACGCATCATCTCGGCGGTGACGTCGTAGCTGAGCACCGTGTGATGGGCGCCGCCGGCGGTGATCCAGCACTCCACGCCGGTGAGCAGGTCCGGCATGGCCCGCCACATGACCCGGGCCACGGGGAGGTTGGGCATGGGCAGGATGGGCTTTACGGCCTCAATGTCCTGAACGATCAGCCGGAGCCTGCCGCCCATGTCGATGAGGCTGGCCACGATGCCGGGGCCGGCCTTGCCCTCGAAGACCAGGCGGGCCGGGTCCTTCTCGTTCATGCCGATGCCCAGGTGATGGGTCTCAATCCGGGGCTTGTCCGCCGCCAGGGATGGGCAGACCTCCAGCATGTGGGCGCCCAGGCTGTACTCCTTGCCCTCTACCAGGTGATAGGTGTAGTCCTCCATGAAGGCGGAGGCGCCGTTGCCGTTCTCGCCCATGGCCTTCAAAATCGCGGTCATGGCGGAGACCTTCCAGTCGCCCTCGCCGCCGTAGCCGTAGCCCAGGGCCATCAGGTGCTGGGAGGCCAGGCCGGGGAGCTGCTCCATGCCGTACAGATCCTGGAAGGTGTTGGAGAAGGCCTTGCAGCCCTCCCGGTCCATCATCTTCTTCATGGCGATTTCTTCCTTGGCCTGGTAGCGGATGGCGGCCAGGTTGTCGGTGGCCACGTCATAGGCGGCCTCGTACTCCGCCACCAGGGCGTCGATCTCTTCTTCGGTGACCTTGCCCATCTCTTTGACCAGATCGCCCACGGCCCAGGTGTTCACCTGCCAGCCCAGCTTGATCTGGGCCTCTACCTTGTCGCCCTCGGTGACGGCGACCTCTCGCATATTGTCGCCGAAGCGCATGACCTTCATGTCCTTACTGACGGCCACGCCGATGGCGGCCTTCATCCAGTCGGACAGGCGCTTATGGACCCGGGCGTCCTGCCAGTGGCCGGCAATGACCTTGCGGGGCTTGCGCAGCCGGGCGCCGATGAAGCCGTGCTCCCGGTCGCCGTGGGCGGCCTGGTTCAGGTTCATGAAGTCCATGTCGATGTCTTCGTTGGGAATCTCAATATTATATTGTGTAGCCAGGTGGCACCAGGGCTTCTGCAGGTCCCGCAGGCCGTCGATCCACATCTTGCTGGGGGAGAAGGTGTGGCACCAGGTGATGATGCCGGCGCACTCCGGGCGGTAGTTGGCCTCCCGGACAGTCTCGGTGATCTCCTTGTTGGTCTTGGCAGTGACCTTGTACACCACGGGGTACGGCAGGACCTTGCTCAGCTCCGCAGCCATTTCCTGGGCGCGGGTGGCCACAGTCTCCAGCACCTCGGGGCCGTACAGAAACTGGGAGCCCACCACAAACCAAAATTCGTAATTCTTCATTTTCAATTGACCTCCTGTGATCAGGTATTGTCCAAATCTTCCGACGCCTGGGCCTGCTTTTGATTCTCATAGGGGATCAGAACCAGGTCCTCGGTAATGTCATAGACCATGAAACAAATGGGATATTGGGTCAGCGAGACCCAGATCAGCACCAGCAGCACCGAGCCGATGAGCGGCATCAGCGCCGCCAGGGCCACTGCCAGGAACGCCACCAGCAGCAGCGTGCCGATGGAGTAGACCGGCTTGGAAATGCTGAGGAGAAACGCGTTCTTCAGGCCGTTGACCACGCTGATGTCCAGCACGGCAATGACCACAAAGAAGTACTCCCCTACCAGCACCGCCACCGCGACCATCAGCATACCCAGGGCAAAGAACACCACGGCCACAAAGCCCAGCTGCAGGTTGCCGTTGGCCAGGCTCATAAAGAAGTAGCCGCCGAAGAGCAGCACCCCGAAGCCCAGGGCCGGCAGCATGGTGCGCCAGAAGCTGCGCTTGAATTCCTTCCAGAATTCGGTGAACAGGAAGATGTTGCCCTCTTTATAAATGATGACGCACACCCGGTTCAGCGCCGTGAGGGCCGCAGGGAGGGTAAACACCGGCAGAGAGAACACCACAAACAGCAGGTTTACGGCAACCAGCTTCCAAAAGTGGGTCATGGCCATGACGCCCGCTCTGGGCCAGCCGGTGGAGGGTGCCGGACGGCCGGCGCCCTCCCGCTGAAATCGGTTGGAAAACCATTTCATAAGGGGCTCAGCTCTTCATGCCGGTGAGGACGATGCCCTCAACGAAGTACTTCTGGCCCAGCAGATAGAAGATGATGCCGGGGGCGAAGGACATACAGGTGGCGCACATGATGGCGGAATAGTCCTGCTTGAGGGAGCCCTTGAACTGGGACAGGCCCAGGGCGATGGTGAACTTCTTGGCGTCGTGGATGTACAGGGACTGCTGGATCAGGTCGTTCCACATCTGGGTGAACAGCAGCAGGGCAACCACGATCATGGCGGCCTTGATGGCGGGAACGATGATGCTGAGCAGAATCCGGAAATGGCCGGCGCCGTCGATGGTGGCAGCCTCGTCCAGCTCACGGGGGATGGTCATGATAAACTGACGGATCAGATAGATGTTAAAGGCGCCGCCGCCGCAGAAGTAGGGCAGGATCAGGGGCCAGTAGGAGCCGTTCAGCTTAAAGATGTTGGTCCACATGATGTACAGGGGGATCAGGGTGACCATGACGGGCAGGAACATGGAGCCGATGACCAGGGTGAAGAGGAACTTCTTGCCCACAAAGCGCATCCGGGCGAAGGCGTAGCCGCCCATCACGGCGGTGACGGTGCCGGCGATCACAGAGGGCACAATGATGATCATGGTGTTCTTCAGGTAGGTCCAGAAGTCAAAGTGCACCAGGGCCTTCGGATAGTTGGAGAACAGCCAGTCCGGGGGGAAGAAGGGGACCGTGTTGGCAAAAAGCTGGTTGTTGCTCATCAGAGAGGAGCGGAAAATCCACCAGATGGGCAGCATACACAGGGCGGAGAAGAAAACCACCAGGGCAAAGCACACCGCATTGATGATTTTTTCCCGGCGTTTTCTGCTGGCCAGACTTGAAGCTTTATTCATCAGTCGTCGCCTCCTTGGTTGAACATCCAGGATTTACTGGTGGCAAACAGAATGACCGTGAAAATACCGATCAGAATAAACAGCATCACCGAGACCGCCGCGGCGTAACCGAACTTACGGCTTTCAAAGGCGTACTGATACATGACGTAGGACACAAAGCGGGAGGACGAGCCCGGGCCGCCCTTGGTCAGCGCAAGGGCCGGCGTGATGACCTGCAGGTTGGTGATCAGCGCCATGAGCAGGTTATAGAAGATGATGGGGCTCATGCAGGGGATGGTAATGTTCCAGAACCGCTGCCAGGCGTTGGCGCCGTCTACCTCAGCGGCCTCCAGATAGGTGCGGGGCACGTTTTGCAGGCCGGCCAGGAAAATGACGATCAGGTTGCCGGCCAGCCACACGCTGACCAGGGCCAGAGACGGGGCCACCAGCTTGGCGTCATTGACAAAGCCCACCCGGGGCAGATGGAAGATCCGGTTGAGGATGTAGTTGAACAGACCGTAGTTGATGTTGTACAGCCAGTTCCAGCCCAGATACACAGCCACGGCGGGCAGCAGATAGGGCAGATAGAAAACGGCGCGCCAGAAGCCCCGGGCGGGGATCTTCCGGTTCAGCAGCAGGGCGATGGTCAGGGAGTAGATCATGCTGCCGATCACCGCCATAAAGGTGTAATAAAGGGTGACCAGCACAGAGGTCTTGAAGTAGGGGTCAGTGGTCAGCAGCCTGATGTAGTTCTGCAGGCCCACAAACTTAAAGCCGGTAAAGCCGTTGCCCTTCCAGCTGAAGAAGCTCAGGCCAAACACCTCCATCAGCGGTACATAGGTGAGGAAAATCAAACCGATGATCGAAGGGATGAGGCAGAGATATGCGGTGCGGTTTTCCGCCCGCATCAGGGCGTTGCGCGGTTTTTTGTTCTTCTTGCTCGACAAGAGTCTCACCTCATTTCGTAGAGATACAGGATTCTCTCAGCCGCAGCGGCGCACAGCGTGCGCCGCGGGAACGAACGGTGCGTGGTGCGCACTGTGCGCCGCTACGGGAAGGCTGAGAAGGCTAGGGTAAGGGCGTCCGCCCGTAGCCGGACGGACGCCCCGTGATTATGGAATGATATCCTTGGGGAATAGATTATTCGCCCGCGAAGATCTCCTGCAGGTGAGGCTCGGCTTCGGCCAGGGCATCAGCAGCAGTCTTGTCGCCGGTCCAGACGGGACCCAGCTCGGAGCGCAGGTACTCCAGGAACTCGTTGGTGTGGGGGACATAGTACCAGCAGGTGGAGACGGCCTTCTCCATGGTGTAGTCAACCACAGCGGCCTTGTACTCGTCGTAGTCGGGGAAGTTGGGGTTGTCAACCCACTTGTGGGTCAGCTCTTCGTTGGTGTAGTACTCTTCCAGAGTGGGCATCCAGATGCCGCTCTCCACCAGGCCCCAGTTGTTCTCGATCTGGCTGTACCATCTGATGAACTCCAGAGCCTCGGGCAGGTGCTTAGTCTGAGAGAACACAACCTGAGGACCGCCGGTCACGATGGTGACCTCGTTCTTCATGACGGGCAGACGGGCAACACCGTAGTTGAACTCAACGGTGTTCATGCAGGTGCCGACGTTCCAGGCACCGCCGGTGGCCATGGCCACGTTGCCGGCAGCGATGGTGGACTGGATGCCGGAGTCTTCCAGACCGTCACGGTACTGGGCGACATGGTCAACCAGGTACAGGTCAGCGACCTTCTGGATGGATTCAGCAACCTCGGGGGTGTTGATGGTGCATTCCTTGCCGTCCTCGGAGAACCAGCGGCCGCCGTTGGACAGAGCCCAAACCTCAAGCTGCCAGGTCCAGTTGTCGACGTTGCAGCCGTACTGCACGATGTTGTTGGGGTCAAAGTCGGGGGAGGTGGCGTTGTTGCCGTTGGCGTCCAGGGTCAGGAGCTTAGCGGTCTCAACGAACTCGTCCCAGCTCATGGGAGTGCGGGCATCGGGATAAGCAATGCCGGCAGCGTCGAACATATCCTTGTTGTAGTACAGGAACAGGGCCTCGTTGGCGCCGGAGTAAGCAACGGGAACACCGTCAGCCTTGAAGGTGATGGAGTCCAGAGGCATGGATTCGGCGCCCTCGTACATGGCGGAGACGTCAGCCAGCAGGCCGTCAGCGGCGAAGTCCAGAACGCCGTTCTCGTTCATGATGCCGCAGTCGGGAAGCTGATTGCCGGCAGCCATGGAGTTCAGGGTGGAGGTGTACTCTTCGTTGGGGATGGCGACCAGCTCTACGAAGATGTGGTCGTTCTCGGCATTGAACTTGTCCAGGATGGCCTGGGTGTCACGAGCCTCCTCGGGGGTGCCCCAGTAGGAGTAGGTGATGGTAACCTTCTCGCCGTCGGGAGCGGGAGCAGTCTCGCCCTCAGTCTCGGGAGCAGCATCGCCCTCGGTCTCAGGAGCGGGAGCAACCTCGGTCTCGGTCTCGGGAGCGGGAGCAGCCTCGCCTTCGGTCGCGGGAGCATCGGGAGCCGCGGGCTGCTCGGCGCAGGCCGCGAACAGGGTTGCAACCATCAGAACGCAGAGCAGCAGTGCAATGAGTTTCTTCATGATTTTCTTTCCTTTCCTTTTAATAAAGTTTTTTATTATTACACAGCGGCTTCCTGCCGCAGCATAATTACGTGTTGGGCTCTGCCCCGGGGACCAGGCCCCAGAGACCGGCCTTGAGCCAGACGGTCATTTCGCCGGGCTGGCGGTTGCACCACAGGCAGTAGGGCACTGCCGTGAACCGGCCGGGCTGCAGGTGGAACCGGGGCCTGCCGTACAGGCCGGAGACGCCGGAGCTCAGCCTGCCGCCCTCAAAGGACAAGACGGGCAAATCCCCGGGAAGTTCCCGACAGGGCGGATTTATTTTGACCGCCGCGTCGTCCCGGACAAAGATGTTGGCCAGGTTCTCGCCGTTGTCGGTCTGCTCCAGGCAGTAGACGTAGGGGCCGTACACCAGGGCCAGCCGGCCCAGATCCGCCCGGACCCGGGTGTTGGCGCTGACCCACTGGGGCCGGAGCTGGCCGGTGAGCACCAGGTGCTGCTTGCCCGGCCTGGACACTGCCAGCACGGCATAGCCGTTTTCCACCGCGGGGCGGATGACCTTGCCGTCAAGGACAAAGGCGTGGTTTTCAAAGTAGGAGGGGATCCGCACCCGGAGCATAACCGAGCCCTCGCCGGAGGTTTCAAGGTTAAAGTCGATGCGGCCGCCCTGCATCATGCGGGAGTTCATCTCCAGCCGGACCTCTACCCCCCGGATGACGGTTTGGATGGAGGAGGAGATCAGCTGGTTGACGTACAGGGATTTTTCGTCCTGGGCGTAGATGTACTGGCCAAGGGAGGCCAGGGTGCGGGCAATGTTGGACGGGCAGCAGGCCACGTCGAACCAGCGCTGGCGCACGGGCTTGACATGGGCCATGGAGGTGGAGGGCAGGCAGTTTTCCGGCCAGACCTCCAGGGGGTTGACGTAGAAGTACCGGTCCCCCTCGGCCTGGATGCCGCCCAGCACCGTGTTGCACAGGGCCCGCTCCACGGTGTCGTAGTATCGGGCGCTGCCGGTGAGGGCCGCCATGCGCTGGCCGAACATCATCAGGCCCACGCTGGCGCAGCTTTCGCAGTACATGCGGTCGTTGGGCAGATCGTAGTCGGCGGTGAAGCGCTCCAGGTGGCCGGAGGAGCCGATGCCGCCGGTGATGTACATCCGCTTTTCGGTGACGTTTTTCCAGAGCTCCAGGCAGGCGGTTTTCATCTCCTCGTCGCCGGTCTCCTTGGCCACGTCGGCCATGGCGGAGAACATATACATGGCCCGCACCGCGTGACCCTCGGCGGTCCGCTGTTGGACCGGGGGCAGCTGGGTCTGGGCGTATTTGTCGTCATAGTCGGCAAACTCCGGGAAGATCCGGTTCTTGCCGGTGCGCGCCAGCTCCTGGAGCAGGTAGTTGGGGCTGCTGCCCCGGATACGCAGGAAGTGCCGCGCCATTTCGGCGTATTTGGCCTGGCCGGTGAGCCGGGAGAGCTTGATCAGCCCCAGCTCCACCTCTTGGTGGCCGGGATAGCCGTGGCACTGGTCGGCCCCGTCGCCGAAGACCCGGCAGATCAGATCTGCCAGCTTGACGGCAACGTCCAGAATGGTCTGGCTGCCGGTGGCCTGGTGATAGGCCACTGCCGCCTCCATCAGGTGGCCGGCGCCGTAGAGCTCGTGGCCCTCAGCGAGATTTTTCCACTTGAGCTCGGGGTGGTCAATGGTAAAGTAGGTTTGCAGGTAGCCATCCTCTTCCTGGGCAGCGGCAATCAGCTGCACCAGCTCGTCGGCCACAGGCAGCAGCTCCTGCCCCCGCCCGCTCTGCAGGCAGAAGGCCAGGGTCTCCAGCCATTTATAGGCATCGGTGTCACAGAACACCGCGCCCCGGTGATGCCCGGCGCTGCGGCCGGCGGCAATCTTGAAGTTTTCGATACAGTAGGATTTCTCCACGCCGGGAATCCGGTCATTCAACACATCCCACTGGTAGGGCAGCAGCTTTTTGGTGACGGTATCAATGTAGCTGCCGAACAGAGGGTCAGTGACCACGACACCCCGCAGAGAAGGCGTGACGATATTCTGTTTCATTGGTTCCTCCAACTGATGTTAATCGTTTTCCCGGAAGTGGACCATACCCTTTCTGCTGTGGTGCGCGGGGTAACTGTGAGCTGACTGTCATTCTGATCCGGCGGCATCCCTTGTGCCGGGTCAAAATGGGCGCAAGTAAACGTTTACCTTCCTGCCTATACTATACACCAGAAACCCCAATTTGTAAATTGGGTATTTCGCTGTTTTTCATCCTGCTTTTTCATGCAGTTTTCACAATTCCATAAAACCACCTTGATTTTTTTATTTTCTATTGTATACTAGATTTGATGTTAACACGTTTGTTTACGGGTTTCATCACTTTTTTGAACCGGAGGAACGCTATGGCTACCATTCGATCCATTGCCGAACGGGCAAATGTCTCAATTGCTACGGTCAGCAAGGTCCTCAATGGCAAAAACGGTGTCAAAGAGGAGACCAGGCAACTGATATTAAACGTTGCACAGGAGCTGAACTACCGTCCCAATCTCAACGCCCGCAGCCTGAAATCCGGCCGCGCCTACACCATCGGCATCATTGCAGAGGATATTACGGTGTTCAACACCCCGGATATCATTGACGGCATCGCCCTGGCCTGTGACCGGGCCAATTATCACTATATCCTGGCCAATCTGCGGCTGTTCAAGCGCTTTGGCCACCACATGCCCGACGAGGCCACCCATATGGCCATTTTGAAGGACGCAATCAGCGTGCTGCTGTCCAGACAGGTGGCGGGCATCCTGTACGTGGGCAGCCACAGCCATGTGGTGAACTGTCTGGCCGAGCTGACGGAGGTGCCCATTGTGTGCGCCTACTGCACCAGCCCCTCCCTGACGTCGGTGATCTATGACGACGAAAAGGCGGGCTACGACCTGACCGAGTGCCTGCTGCGCCACGGGGACACCCGCATCGGCATGATCACCGGCCCGGTGGAGAGCCCCCACAGCACCAACCGCTCCAGGGGCCATATGCGGGCCCTGTATGCCCACAGCGTCCCCTACGACCCCACCCTGACCCTGCCCGGCGACTGGGAGCGGGACAGCGGCTTTGCCTATGCCAAAACCCTGATCGACGCAGGGGTCACCGCCATCTTTGCCCACAACGACATTATGGCCCTGGGCGTGCTGGACTACTGCAACGCCAACGGCATTGACGTGGGCAAGGATCTGCGGCTGATCGGCTTTGACAACCGGGACATCTCATTGGTCACCCGGCCGAGGCTGTCCACAGTGCTGCCCCCGCTGAACGAGATCGGCCAGACCGCCGCGGCGGAGCTGCTGCGGATTTTGGACGGCGGCAGCCAGGAGGCCAAGGTGATCCAGCTGAGCTGCAAAATCATTGAGCGGGAATCCACGCTCGGAACGGAGGCTGCCCTATGAAAGCAACCATTCATTTAAAAAGAGATCTCGCCCGGGTGGACGACCGGCTCTACAGCTCCTTTATTGAGCACATGGGCCGGGCGGTGTACACCGGCATCTACGAGCCCGGCCACCCCACCGCCGATGAGGCGGGCTTCCGCCAGGATGTGGCGGAGCTGATCCGCCCCCTGCGCCTGTCCCACATCCGCTATCCCGGGGGCAACTTCCTGTCCGGCTACCGCTGGCAGGACGGCATCGGCCCCAAGGGCAAGCGTCCCGTGCGGCCGGAGCTGGCCTGGTTTGCCCTGGAGCCCAACCAGGTGGGCACCGACGAGTTTTTGCAGTGGTGCGAGCGGATGGACATCCGGCCCATGCTGGGGGTCAACCTGGGCACCGGCACTCCCCAGGACGCGGTGGATCTGCTGGAGTACGTCAACGGCAGCCTGCCCACCCACTACGCCGACCTGCGCCGGCAGAACGGCCACCCCGCCCCCTACGGCGTAAAGCTGTGGTGCCTGGGCAACGAGATGGACGGTCCCTGGCAGATCTGCATGAAAACCGCCGAGGAATACGGCCGGATCGCCTGCGAGACCGCCAAGATGATGAAGTGGATGGACCCCTCCATCGAGCTGGTGGCCTGCGGCTCCTCCTACCGGGATATGCCCACCTTCGGCACCTGGGAGAAAACCGTGCTGCGGCACTGCTACCCCCATATCGACTACCTGTCTCTGCACCAATACTATACCAACCACGACGGGGATATTCCCACCTTCCTGGCCAGGAGCCTGGAGATGGAGGACAGCATCCGCTACATTGCCGGCCTGTGCGACGAGGCCAAGGCCGAGCAGCAGGGGGACCACGACGTGTACCTCTCCTTTGACGAGTGGAACGTGTGGTACCACTTCCAGAAGGCGGGGGTCTTCCCGCCCAAGTGGACCTTCCCCCGGGCCATTGAAGAGGAGGTCTACGACGACATCGACCCCCTGGTGACGGGCTGCATGATGAACACCCTGCTGCGCAGCGCCGACCGGGTGAAGATCGCCTGTCTGGCCCAGCTGGTCAACGTGATTGCCCCCATTATGACCGAGCCCGGCGGCAGGGCCTGGGTGCAGAGCATCTACTACCCCTTCCTGTGTGCCAGCCAATTCGGCCGGGGCACCGCCCTGGTGCCCGAGGTGGAGGTGCCCGGCTACGACTGCGCCATCCGGCAGCAGGTGCCCTATCTGGACTGCGCCGCGGTGCGGGGCGACGACGGCAGCCTGAATCTCTTTTTGGTCAACCGCAGCGCCGGGGAGGCCATTGCCGCCGACCTGGCCCTGGAGACCTCCTTTGCCCGGGCGGAGCACCGGGTGCTCAGAGGCACCGCCCTGGAGAGCGCCCCCTGCAGCCTGGGGGCGGACCGCCTGTCCCTCACCCTGCCCCCCTACTCCTGGAGCATGGT
>CAMOKD010000064.1:0-12298 GCA_946617435.1 uncultured Clostridia bacterium
AACAGAAAGTATGGCCGCCGGCAGGCATGACCAACTTCCGTCCACTGCCTTGCTTCCGTTCGAGGCATCTGTTGAAAGTCTTATCCTTTTCACAAGCTCCATAAAAATGTTTAAAAACATTTTTATACTGCATCCCTATTTGGGTATGCAGCCCCGGGCAAGGGCCGGGGGAATCTGTTGTACCATATCTCTTCCTGCAAATCAAAATGATAAAACGATTTTTGAATCGTTTTATTGGAGAAGCGTATGAAAGGCCGGCCGGCCCCCCAACGCAAAAAAACGCCCCGCTGCCATGCAGCGGGGCGATTTTACAGTGACTTACTTGTTCCGGATCAGCTTGCGGGTGGCAACATAGGCGCCGCACAGACCGATCATCACCAGGCCGAACAGCACCAGCACAGGGCTGCCGGTGGAGGGAGAGGTATTGGTCTTGTCGGTGGGGTTCTCGGTGGGGGTCACGTCCTTGTACTTGACGTGGACCACGCAGTCGCCCTTCACGGTGAAGGTGATGGTGTTGCCGTTGATGACCAGGTTCTCGTACTTGCCTTCAATGACAAAGCTGTCGAACTTGTAGTTGTCCTTGTCAGAGGCGGTGTAGGTGAAGGTCTCGCCGTCCTTGTGCATCTCAACCCTGTCAGACACGGGGGTGGGCAGGTCAAGGATCACCTCAATCTTGTATTCGGGATTTTCTTCGGCGCTGCCCTCGGCAAAAGCAACGCAGGTCACGCTGAAGATGGTAACCAGGGCCAGAAGCAGGGCCAACACTTTTTTCATGATGAATTCCTCCTCTAAAGAATTACTGGCGCTTTTACAAAGTCCATTATAACACATATTTTGGATTTGTAAATAGCTAAATTCGTGAATTTTTAGTCAGTTTTGGCTGGAAAATTTATACAATCATTTCATACGGACCGATTTCTGCCTGCTCCAGATACCGTCCCAGCGCCTTGGGGGAAAAGATTCCCAGGTCAGTGACCACCCCGGTCACCAGCTCCGGCGGCGTGATGTCAAAGGAGGGGTAGTACCCCTTCACCCCCGGCGCCGCGGTGCGCACGCCCATGGCCTGCAGGACGAATTCCGGGTCCCGCAGCTCAATGTGGACGCTCTCCCGGTCGGGGTGCCCTGCATCCGGCACCCCTGTGACGTAGAAGGGGATGCCATGGTAGCGGGCGGCAATGGCAATCTGGTAGGTGCCCACCTTGTTTACCACGTGGCCGTCCAGACAGATGGCGTCGGCGGCGCAGGTAAAGGCGTCGATGCCCTCCCGGGCCATGACGTAGGCGGGCATATTGTCGGTGATCACCGTGGTGTCAAAGCCCATTTCGCTGCACACCGTGGCGGTGAGTCTGGCGCCCTGGAAGTAGGGCCGGGTTTCCGGGCAGAACAGGCGCAGCTTCATGCCCCGGGCCCTGGCCTGGCGGAGCATCATGCCCACAATGGTCTCCCCAAAGCACTGGGTCATGATCTTTGCGTCCTTGGGGAACCGGTCCACCAGGTGGGCGGCAATCCGGTCCACCTTGGTGTAGCGCAGGTTGTTGGACCGAATCAGGTGGTCCACAATGGCCCGGTCCACAGCCCTGCCCTCGTCCAGGGCCAGGCGGGCGGCCTCCATGCAGCCGCCGGTGATCCGCGCCATCCGGCCCACGGTGGTGGGCCTGGCGTGGGAGATGGTCCGGGCGGCCCGGGCCAGGTATTCCAGCTGCCCGGCCGTGTCCAGCTGCCGGCACTCCCAGGCTGCCAGGGCCATGCCCGCTGCCGCGGCGGTAAAGGGGCCGCAGCTCTGGGTCACCATGTCGGTGATGGCCTGGGCCACCTGCTGATGGGTGCGGCAGGTGACAAACTCCACCCGGGCGGGATAAATCCGCCGGTCCAGAATCCGCACCGCCCCGTCCTCATACCAGGCGATGTTCTCGTAGCGCAGCATAAAGGCCAGGTCGTGATCCGCCCGCTGGGGGGCGCCGCGGTCAATCATACAGCTCCCGCAGGGCGCTGCGGGCCTCGTACATGACCTTCTCCGCGTCCAGGGTCAGATACTCGCCGTTCTCATACAGGATCTGTCCGTCCACCATGGTCATGCACACGTCGCTGCCCTGGGCGGCGTAGGCCAGCATGGCGGGGTAGTCAAAGGCGGGGATCAGGTGGGGCTTGTCAAAGTCGATGGCCACGATGTCGGCCTTTTTGCCCACCTTCAGCTCGCCGGTGTCCTCCCGGCCCTGGAGCCTTGCCCCGTTCCGGGTGGCCATGGTGAGCAGGTCGCCGGGCTTCATCACGGTGGGGTCGCCGGTGTAGCCGTTGTGGATGATGGCGGCCAGGTGGAGCTCCTCCAGCATGTTCAGATTGTTGTTGCTGGCGGCCCCGTCGGTGCCCAGGGTGACGTTCAGGCCCTTGTCCAGCATCCGCTGCACCGGGGCAAAGCCGCTGCCGATCTTCATGTTGCTGGAGGGACAGTGCACCGGGCTGACGCCGTTGGCCTTCAGGATATCCATATCCTCCTCGGTGAGCCACACGCAGTGGGCCGCGGTGGTGGGGCTGCGGAAGGTGCCCAGCTGCTCAAACAGGGCGGCGGGGGTCATGCCGTATTTTTCCACGCAGGCCTGCTGCTCGTGCTTGGTCTCGGACAGGTGCAGGTGCATCCGTCCGCCCCGGGCCAGGCACTCGGCGCTGTAGGCCCGGATGGTCTCGGGGGTGTTGGTGTACTCCGCGTGGATGCAGAAGTCGATTTTGATCTTGCCCCCGTTGTAGTTGTGGAACTGCTCAAACAGGGCGATGCCCTCCTTGCAGTCCTGGTTTTTCTCGTAGGGCAGGTCGGGCCGGCCCTGGGTGGAGCGGGTGATGTTGGCCTTCATGCCGGCCCGGCACAGGGCCTCAATGGTCACCTCGCTGCGGTAGTACATATCGGAAAAGGAGGTGATGCCGCTGCTCAGCATTTCCAGGATGGCCAGCTCGCTGGCGCTGCGGATCCCCCGGTCGGTCCACCGGGCCTCGGTGGGGAAGATATAGTGGTACAGCCAGTCCTGCAGCTTCAGATCCGAACCGATGCCCCGCAGAAAGACCATGGGGCTGTGGCAGTGACAGTTGATCAGCCCGGGAATCAGCAGCTTGCCCTTCAGATCCTTTTCCCGGTCAAAGGGGGTCTCCGGCGCGGTTTCGGACAGGTAACAGATGGTGTCCCCCTCCACGCCCAGATAGGCGTCCCTGAGCGTATGCCAGCGGTCGCCCTCCAGCGTGAGAATGTCACAGTGCTTGAGCAGAAGACGCATATTTGATCTCTTCCTTTCTCCACAAGCGGATGGTATTTCTGAATATTATACGTGAAAAAGCCCGGGCTGTCAATCGAAGCCGGGGGAATTTGGCCTTTTGCACGAAAAGCGCCGCCGGGTTTTGTGGATTCAGCCGGTGAAAAAAGCGCCGGCCCAAAAGGCCGGCGCCGCAGCGGTTATTGTCCCGTAATCTCGTGGTACAGCTCCCACATCTCCTCAACAGAGGTGTTGTCAATCAAGTGGTGGGCGGCCATGTCGTCGGTGTAATCCTCCAGCGCCATGGGGTAAAACTCCCACCGGCCAAAGTCGTGGGTGCCGTAGGTCATGGTGGGGCGCAGGCTGCAGTCGGAGACGTACACCCCGTAATCGTCCCGGCTGATGGTCAGGCAGGCCATGCCGCCCAGCATATTCTGCCCCGCCGCCATGTGGGAGACAAAGTTGCCCAGGGACCAGTACACCGGCATGTGGTTGCCGTCCTTGCCCGTCAGGATCTCCAGGGGCTGCAGGGTGTGGGTGTGGCCGCCGATGACCGCGTCCACGCCCTGGTCGGCAAAGAACCGGGCCCATCTGCGCTGAAAGTCGTCCGGGGCAAAGGTGTTCTCAGATCCCCAGTGGGGGAAGACCAGCACCAGGTCCGCCTGGGCCCTGGCCTGGGCGATCTGGGCCGCGATCCGGTCCTCGTCGTCCAGGTAGTCGATCATATAGTCCTCGGGGGGCAGGCCGGCGTTGGTGCCGTAGGTGTAGTTCAGCATGGCAATGCGCATACCCTGGCACTCCACCACGCGGATGGTGTCAGCGTCGGCCTGGCTGTCGTGGATGCCCAAAAAGGTCATCTCCGGGTGCTGCCGCCAAAAGGCGATGGTGTCCAGAATGCCGCGGCTGCCCTTGTCCAGGCAGTGGTTGGTGGCCTGGAGGACCACGTCAAACCCGGTGTCGATCAGCGCCTCGCCGATCTGCACCGGCCCGCCAAAGGAGGGGTAGTTGGTGAACTCCTCCGGGTCGTTGATGTAAATGGTCTCCTGGTTGATCACCGCCAGATCCGCGGCGGAGATCTCATCCTTTACATACCGGTACATGGGCCGGAAGTCATAGCCTCCGTCCTCGGTCTGGCCGGACCACATCACGGTGTTGTGCATCAGGTTGTCGCCCACGCAGAGCATGGTGATGCTTTGGGTGGGGGTGCGGTCCTCCGGCCGCAGGGTTTTGGGGTCCACCGGCTCGGTGGGGGCCTGGGTGACGGCCTCAGTCTGTGGGGGCGCGGGGGGCTCCGGCGCAGGCCGCAGCAGGGTCAGCAGCAGCATCCCTGCCAGCAGCACAATTCCTGCCCCCAGGGCAATCACCAGCAGCAGCTGGGAATCCGGCTTTTTTGCCGGGGCGGCCTGGGGCAGCTCGTTGGGTTCCATGGGGCAGACACTTCCTTTCTGCTAGAGTATACAGGAAAACGGCGGGATTTGCAACCGCAAATCCCGGCAAACTCATACTTTGTCCAGTCCGGTCACCCGCAGGACGCTGCCGTCCACGGTAAAGCGCACCTGCCAGCCCCCAAAGTCCATGCCGTAGCTTCGCCCGCTTGTGCGCTGATAGGCGGGGCGGGGGTCCTGGGCCAGCACGGCCCCCAGGGCCTCCAGCTGTGCAGGGTCCATTTTGCCGGCCAGGGCAGGGGGGACCTCCACCTTCAGCAGATCGTCGGGGGCGGCGGCGGCAAAGCCGCCTCGGGCCTCCGGGTGGGCATCGGCATAGGGCAGATAGGGCTTGATGTCATAGATGGGGGTGCCGTCCATCAGATCCGCACCGGAGACCACCAGCACCGTGCCCGCGTCCCGGGTGACCTCCAAACCCTCCAGCGCCACGCAGGAGAGGCCCAGGGGATTGGGCCGGAAGGGGGAGCGGGTGGCAAATACCCCCATCCGGGCGTTGCCACCCAGCCGGGGAGGCCGCACCGTGGGGGACCAGTGCTCCCGCACCGCCTGGGAAAACTGCCAGATCAGCCACAGGTGGGAAAAGCCCTCCAGGCCCCGCAGGGCCTCCGGGTTGCGAAACTCCGGCGCAAACACCACCCTGGAGCGCACCTGGGGCACCAGGCCGCTCTGCCGGGGGATGCCGAACTTGGCGGTATAGTCGTTGTGAATGGTGGCAATCACCTGTATCGTATGCTCCATGGCGCACCTCTGCAGTGAAGATGGGTCTATTGTACAACAGCGCCTGCCCCTGCGCAAGAGAAAAAACCCGTCCCGGAGACAAAGAATTTTTAAGGATTTTGTCAATTGATTTTCCCGGCCTGCTCTGCTATCATGTAGAACAGGAATGAATTTGCGAGACATCCTGTATTCGCACTCAGAAAGGAAGCAATGTCCCCATGTATCGTATCTTGGTTTGTGATGATGAAAAGGATATCGTCTCCGCACTGAAAATCTATCTCTCAGCGCCGGACTACGAGGTGCTGGAGGCCTATGACGGGCTGCAGGCCCTGGAGCTGTTTGGCAGCCAGGAGATTCATCTGGTGCTGCTGGATATCATGATGCCCGGGATGGACGGCCTGGCGGTGATGCGGGCCATTCGGGCCGAATCCAACGTGCCGGTGATCCTGCTCTCCGCCCGCAGCGAGGATGAGGATAAGATCCAGGGCCTGAATCTCGGCGCCGACGACTACATTACCAAGCCCTTCAACCCGGTGGAGGTCCAGGCCAGGGTCCGGTCCCAGCTGCGGCGATATATGCAGCTGGGGGGCGGCGGCCCGCGCACCATCAAGGTGGGCGGCATTGTCCTGGACGACAACGCCAAGGCAGTCACTGTAGACGGCGAGCGGGTCAGCCTGACGCCGTTGGAGTATGACATCCTCTGCCTTCTGATGAAAAACGTCGACAAGGTGTTCTCTCCCAAGGAGATCTATCGCATTGTCTGGGACGAGTCCCCCATGGGGGCGGAGAATGCCGTGGCGGTGCATATCCGCCACATCCGTGAAAAGATTGAGATCAATCCCGCCGAGCCCCGGTATCTCAAGGTGGTCTGGGGCAAGGGGTACAAGATCCAGGAACAGTAAGCGGCAGGGGAGCGGGCCATGAAAACTCTCTACACCAAACCGGCGGCACGGATCGCCGCCGCCATGCTGCTGGCGCTCACGGTGTTTATGGGGGTGCTGTGCATCACCGCGGTAGGCCTGATGATGGAGCACAGCAGCTATATCGACGGCGGCTACAGCCTGCGCCAGGACGTCATCCGGGAGCTGCTGCAGCAGGACGCCGACCGGCTGTACACCTCCAACGTGGTGGAGTACGCGATGCATCCTGCACCTACCGACACGGAGTGGCTGTCTGACAGCCTGGGCTATTACAACGACCCCACCCAGACCAACTTTCTGTTCACCTACTACGACAGCAACCACCAGCCCATTCTGAAAAACGAGCTGGTGGAGGACCATGAGGCCCTGCTTCGTACCTTCCAGACGGTGTTCAGTGACGAAGCCATGCGCTCCATCACCCGCAGCTTTCCGGACGAGGCCTCTGCCAGATCCTTTGAAGACAGCTTCCGCCGGGAGCTGGAGCCCAACCAGGAGCTCTACTCCGTGGACTGGGTTGTGGAGAGCGACGAGTCCATCACCGTCACCATCAGCAGCTATTTCGGCTCTGAGCTCTATCTCAACGTGGGCCTGCGCCAGCCCTTGGTGGCCCACGACCAGTACTACCTGGCCCTGAAGGCCCTGGACTGGATGACTGCCCGGCGGATAGAACTGACCTGGGGCGCGCTGGCCAGTGTGATTCTCAGCGCGGTGCTGCTCACCTTTTTGATCCGGGGGGCCGGCCTGCGCCCCGGAGAGGAGGTGATCCACCAGTCCTGGGCGGACAAGCTGCCGCTGGACGGCTTTTTGCTGCTGGTGGCGGCGCTGTGGATCCTGCCCTTTTTGGGACTGGACGCCTGGTCGGACAGCAGCGAACGGGCGCTCTACCGGGCCATTGCCATCTCGCTGGTCTTCGGCATCAAGGTAATCTTCCGCACCCTGCTGGCCCTGTGGGTGGTGCTCAGTCTCAGCGTGCGGTGGAAGCTGGGCACCGTGCTGGACAGAACCCTCCTGTCCCGCCTGTGGCAGTGGCTCAAACGGGGCTTTGGGTTTTTCAGCCGGAACATGGACCTGGTGTGGAAGCAGTTCTCCGTGTGGCTGCTGCTCAGCGGCGTGGAGGCCCTGGCCATCTTCGGCCTGGGACATCAGGCGGTGCTCTGGCTCTGGGTGGCGGAAAAGCTGCTGCTCACCCCCCTGTGCCTGGCCCTTGCCATGAATCTGCGGGCCATTGAGCGGGGCGGCCACACCATGCGGGAAAACGGCATTGCAGAGAAGATCGACACCAGCTGGATGCTGCCCGGCCTGCGCCGCTATGCCGAGGATCTCAACGGCATCGGCCAGGGCCTGCAGCAGGCTGTGGACCAGCAGATGCGCAGCGAGCGGATGAAGGCGGAGCTGATTACCAACGTCTCCCATGACATCAAAACGCCCCTCACCTCCATTGTGAATTATGTCAACCTGCTCCGCACCAAGGGCCTGGACTCTCCGGATGCGCCGGAGTATCTTGAGGTGTTGGAGCGGCAGTCCGACCGGCTGAAAAAGCTGGTGGTAGACCTGGTAGAGGCCTCCAAGGCCAGCACAGGCAGCATGCCGGTGAACCCGGAGCCCACAGACGTGCGTCTGCTGCTCCAGCAGGCGGCGGGGGAGTACAGCGAGCGGCTGGAGGCCCGGCAGATCCAATCGGTGTTGGACCTGGCGGAGGAGCTTCCGCTGATCCAGGCGGACCCCGAGCTGCTGTGGCGGGTGTTTGACAATTTGCTGCACAACGCCTGCAAGTACACCCAGCCCCTGACCCGGGTCTATCTCACCGCGGCCATGGTGGAGGGGAAGGTGCAGATTGTGTTCCGCAACGTCTCCAGCGCACCGCTGAACATTGCGCCCCGGGAGCTGATGGAGCGCTTTGTGCGGGGCGACGCCAGCCGCCACACCGAGGGCAGCGGCCTGGGCCTGGCCATTGCCCAAAGCCTGACCCAGCTGCAGGGGGGCGAGTTTGACCTGACCATAGACGGGGATCTGTTCAAGGTGACCCTGGCCTTCCCCCCGGCGGCGGATATGCCGGCAGGGGAAGACGAAAAAAACAGTTGACAAACGATTTGTCCTGTTATATAATACCCGTGCTTGGAAAAGCGCACCCGCGGGAGTGCTGGAATAGGTAGACAGGCAGGCTTGAGGTGCCTGTGTCCAACCATAGACGTGTGGGTTCAAGTCCCATCTCCCGCACCATGAAAAAGTATCTTTTGTCCACGGACAAAAGATACTTTTTCAGTTATATTCGCCTTCGGCGAGCGAGATTGCTGCGCAGTGATATTCGGCTGACGCCGAGTGCGATTGGGCTTCGCCCAGTTTAGGAGGCGAATATATTCTCACTTTGCGGCTCTGCCGCAAAATATCACTGATCCGCAGGCGCAATATCACTTGCAAATTGCTGTGGTGATGTTATGATAGGTCTGTAGTGATTGGAAGATTTTACACAAGGCGCACCCCCTGCGTGCAGAAAGAGAGGATACAACCCATGGATCGACAGATGGAAGAAACGTGTGCGTCCCTGGCGGAAAATTACCGGATTCTGGCGGCGGGCAACAAGATGTCCTTTACCGAAATGACCCTGGCCTGCGCCGGGGTGTATCTTGCCGCAGGCGTCACCCCGGATTTGGACCGGATCAAAACCTGCAAGAAGCTCCTGAAGCAGCGGGCGGGGGTATTCTCCAACTTCCGCGGCTCCGATGAGCTGCTTGTGCGCTGCAAAATGGCCCTTGCCCCGGACCCTGCCCTGTATTTTGACAGGCTGAAGGACGCTTATCAGCAGATCAAGACCTTCTTCAGCGGGGAGCAGACGGTGCTGGCCGCCATGCTCCTGGCCGAGCAGAGCGCCACCGTTGCGCCTGCGGCGGAAAAGACCAGGCAGATTTACAAAGAGATGAAGCGCGCCCACCCCTGGCTGACCTCCGAAAACGACCTGCCCTTCGCCGCCCTGATGGCGGTGTCCCACACAGACGCCGCCACCGTGTATGAAAACGCGGAGACCGTCTACGGCCTGCTCAAGGGCAGGCTGAAGGCGGACCGAAACACGCTGCAGATGCTCAGCCACGTCCTTGCCGTCAGCGGCGGCCGGGCCGAGGACAAGTGCGAAAAGCTGTGTGCCCTTGCCGAGGGGCTGAAGGCGGCGGGCCATTCCCTGGGCAGGGGGAGCAGGCTGGCAATCCTGGGCATTCTTGCCGATTCCAACCTGCCTGCAGACCTGCTGGTTGCCCGGATCTGCGAGGCGGACGACTGCCTGAAGCAGTACAAGCCCTTCCGGGGCATCTTCGGCGTGGGCCGGGAGTGCCGCAGGATGTTTGCGGTGCAGATGGTGCAGGCCTCTCTGACCGGGCAGGAGGGCAGCGGCGTCTCCGCCATGCTCACCGCCTCTGTGGAGCTTGCCATCATTACCATGATTCTCATGATGATTGTGGTAAGCAGCTCCGTCTCTGCCAGCACAAGCAGCAGCCATTAAGCCCGCCCACCGTCTCAGACCGCCTTTTCATGGCGCCCGGCGTTTCTTCGCACAGACGGATGCCCTGATGCTTCACAAGGCTTCATCGTATCAAGCGCAAAAAGGAAGAGAATGCGAAAATGCGTTCTCTTCCTTTTGTCAAGCACGCAGGACCCGACGTCCCCCAGGGGGCGCCGGGTCCTGCGTGCTTTTCGGCTGAAAGGAAGAATCAAACTGTGACGGTATTGCTGTATACCGTTGCAGTTTCAGAGCTGCCGTTGCAGTAGACCTTAAATACTGCTTTGATGCGATAGGTTCCGCTGCTCACGGTTGCGGTGAATGTGCGGTTCATTTCGCGGCCGGCGGCGGTTGCGGATATTGCGCTTGCAGACCCAAACGGCGCGCTGACCCAGGAGCTTCCATTCCAGCGCTGCAAATAGAAGGTGGCGGAAATGCTGGTCGTGCCGACAACCCCCTTGCAGTAGAGCTTTACGGTGAGCGTCTTTCCGCTGGCTGTCAGCGTGGCTGAAACGTTGGAAATATACGTATACTCGGGCACCAGCGGGTCGCCCGGGCCGGGCGCAACCTCGGCGGCAGATACGGTTACAAACATTGTGAGCAGCAGAATAAATGCAAGCAGAATTGAGATCATGCGCTTCATAAATTGTCCCTCCAATTATTCATTTTTTGTCAGCGGCACCTCGTGCATGCTGTCAATTACTTTTTCCAGTTCAAGCAGATCAAACATCCGCGTATCGTCCACGTTCAGTTCATAGAGATAGTTCTGATCGGTCCACAGGTAAACTGTCGGCAGACAGGGCTGCATTGCTTCGTTCACAACCATGATGACCTCATAGCCGTTCACGATCACCCGCTCTGCCCGGGAGTTTTCTGAGTTGATATGGACTCCGCTGAACTCTCCGTCCATCCCGTCTACCTCGACAGCGGCAGCATAATACAGGACATTTTGTGAATAGTTGATTTCCAGCTGCTCCGCGTTTTGATACGTCTGCCTGACGTTGATATCGTCATAGTCTGCCCGGACCAGCTTGTAGCCCTCGGGCAGATATCCGGGTGCATATGCAGTTTCAATCGTCCGTGGCGCTCTCTCCCGATCCTCCGGAGAGATTTCAAAGACGTAGGCCGGTCCGGTGTTGTGCAAAAACAGCCCAACCAGCCCCTCCCGCAGGGCCGGCACGGCAAATACCGTTCCGGTGAGCAGCAGCACAACAAGGGCCGCAATCAGCAGCGGGCGCAGCAGCCGCAGGGGGCGGGGGCTTTTGGCCGGGGCGGCTTCCAGCCCGGCCAGCATCTGATCCACTGCCTGTCGGTATGCCGGGGAGAAGTCTGCCCGTTCACCCATATGGGGCACCCGGTCAAACTGCCGGCACGCGGCTTCGGCAAAGCGAACCGTTTCGAAACTTGTGATTGTTTGCTTCATTTTCGACTCACCTCCCCCATCAGCTTGGAGAGCGCCCTTTTGCCGTTGTGGCAAGTCTGGTACACCGCCTCGCGGGGCAGGCCCAGGGCAGCCGCGATTGTCGCAGGGGATTCTCCCAGGAAAAACCGGCGCAGCAGGATCTCAGACTGGGTCTGGTCTATCACGTCCAACGCCTGCAGAAGCGCCTCCCGGTCTGCTTTTTGGGCCAGGTCCTCCTCCATCGTCTGGAGCTTGCGCAGAGAGTACAGGGCGGACAGCTTTTCCCGCACCGCGGCCTGCCTTGTCTCGGTGCGGAGCAGATTGCAGGCGGCATTCTTTGTGCAGATCAGCAGATAGGCCCTGGCGACCTCGGGGACGGAGACCTCCCGAATGTGATCAAAGTGCTCAAAAAAAGAGAGCAGCGCAGTTTGTACTGCATCCTCGGCCAAATGGGAGTCCTTTGCGATATAGAAGGCGACGTGGTACAGATCGCTCTCGTATGCGTTCACATATTCCGTCACCAGGCGCAGCTTCTCCGATTTTCCGGCATTGCGCCCTGCCCCCATAGGCCTCACCTCCTACACTGTTATTATCGCAGATCATGGACAGTTTGTCAAAATCGTAAAATCAACAAAGAATGCGCCGTTTTTTCGCCAAAATTTTCTACATTTTCTGTGGCAAAAATCGGCTTATCCGGTGTCTGTGCCGGCAATTTCAGCGCTTTAAAAAAATTTTCTTAAATTTTTTCAAAAATCGTGACTAAAACCGCTTCCCCGTGTGTCTTATATATAGATCACCAAAAAAGGAGGATTTTCGGAAACCGCAAAAGACCCCATGCTCCCCTCACCAGGGTCACGGAGAACATACGCACCGCTCCGTAGTGGCCGCTCACCCGAGCGGCCATAAATCCCGCCCACCACCACCGAGGTCGCGGAATCCGTATGCACCGCTCCGTAGTGGCCGCTGCGACGCGAAGCTAGTGCAGCGGCCATAAAGCCCTCCCACCCCACCGGGGTCACGGAAAACGCACACACTACCCCCGTAGGGGCCGATGCCTTTCATCGGCCCTAAACGTCCCCCATACCACCGGG
>CAMOKD010000065.1:0-11944 GCA_946617435.1 uncultured Clostridia bacterium
ACCTGCACACGCCCGGAGGCACTCACGCCAGGTCGGCGGAGTCGACCACCAGGGTGACGGGGCCGTCGTTGACGCTGGAGACCTTCATGTCCGCGCCGAAGCGGCCGTGCTGGGGCGGATAGCCCAGACGGGCGCACTCCGCCAGGAAAAATTCGTACAGCTCCTCCGCCAGGGCCGGGTCCGCCGCGCCGGTGAAGCTGGGCCGCCGGCCCTTGCGGACGCTGCCGTAGAGGGTGAACTGGCTGACCACCAGCACCTGGCCCCCCACAGACTCCAGCCCCAGGTTCATCTTGCCCTGGGCGTCGCAGAAAATGCGCAGCCCCAGCAGCTTCTCCGCCAGCTTGGTGGCCTCGTGCCGGGTATCCTCCGGGCCTACGCCCAGCAAAATCAAAAAACCGGTGCCGATCTGTCCGCAGATCGCCCCGTCAATTTTCACGTCCGCAGACCGGACGCGAGTCAGTACAGCGCGCATGGTTGTCTCTCCTGCAGTGTTTGATAATCCGGCTGCCGGGGTCAGTTCTGGCCCCGGCGGACGTCCAGTATATTGGGAATGGCCCGGATCTTGTTGATGACCGTGTTCAGCTCGCTCACGCCCTTGACCTCAAAGGTCACGGTGAACTGGCAGCGGCCGCCGGGCAGATCCCGGCCGTTGATCTCCTTGGTGCGGATGCGCAGGCTGGTCAGGGCCGCGGCGATGTCCAGCAGCAGGCCGTCCCGGTCCTCGGCCTGGACCTCCAGGGTGGTGGCAAAGGGCTTTTCTTCGTCGGTGGCCCAGCTGACCTTGACCCAGCGGGCCGCCATGCGGGGGTCGTTGGCGGCCTGGGCATTGGGACAGTCCTTCCGGTGGATGGACACCCCGTAGCCCTTGGTGATAAAGCCCACAATGTCGTCTCCGGGCACAGGGGTGCAGCACCGGGAGAACTTGATCATGCAGGAGTCGATGTCCTCCACCACCACGCCGGAGTCCTTGTGCCGGCTCTGCTGCACGGGCTTGGCAATCTCCACCACCTTGGCCTCCTTGGGCGGGGCGGTGCGGCTGGCCTTGACCAGGTCCTCTTTGATCTTGCCCATGGCCTTGATGGCCGTGATGCCGCCGTAGCCGATGGCGGCGTACAGGTCGTCCAGGCTCTCAAAGGAGAGCTTGCGCAGCAGCTGGGGCAGCAGCTCCTCGTGTTGCAGCAGCTGGGGGGACAGGTTGTTCCGCCGCAGCTCGCCCTCAAAGCTGGCCCGGCCGCGGACGATGTTCTCCTCCCGCTTCTCCTTTTTGAACCACTGCTTGATCTTGGACCGGGCCTGGTTGGACTGGCAGATGCCCAGCCAGTCTCTGGACGGGCCCTTGGCCGACTTGGAGGTGAGGATCTCCACAATGTCGCCGTTGTGGAGCTTCACGTCGTAGCCCGCAATCCGGTTGTTGATCTTGGCCCCGATCATGGAGTTGCCCACCCCGGAGTGGATGGCATAGGCAAAGTCGATGGGGGTGGAGCCCGCAGGCAGGGAGATCACCTTGCCCCGGGGGGTGAAGACAAAGACCTCGTCGTCAAACATATCCACCTTGAGGGAGTGGATGTAGTCCTCGGCGTCGGTCTCCTGCTGGTCCTCCAGCAGGCGGCGGACCCACTCAAACTCCTTTTCGCTGCCGGTTTCAATGCCCTGCTTGTACTTCCAGTGGGCGGCCACGCCGTATTCGGCGGTCTCGTGCATCTCCTTGGTGCGGATCTGCACCTCAAAGGGGATGCCCTGGTCGCCGATGACGGTGGTGTGCAGGCTCTGGTACATATTGGGCTTGGGGGTGGAGATATAGTCCTTGAACCGGCCGGGCACCAGCTTGAACATCTCGTGGATGTGGCCCAGCACGTTGTAGCAATCGGAGATGGAGTCTACAATCACCCGGAAGGCGTACAGGTCGTACAGCTCGTCCAGGGTCTTGTTCTGGGCCTTCATCTTGCGGTAGATGGAGTAGACGTGCTTGATCCGGCCGGAGATGGAGCAGGGAATCCCCACCGCCGACATCCGCTCGGAGATCCGGGAGCGGATGTTTTCCATAAACGCCTCGCTCTCGGCGTGGTGGGCGTCCAGATAGCCCATGAGTTTGTCATAGCCGTCGGGGTCCAGATAGCGCAGGGAGGTGTCCTCCAGCTCCCATTTGATCTTTTGCATGCCCAGCCGGTGGGCCAGGGGGGCGTAGATGTCCATGGTCTCCATGGACTTGGAGATCTGCTTGGCCCTGGACTGGTACTCCATGGTGCGGGTATTGTGCAGCCGGTCGCAGATTTTGATCAGCACCACCCGGATGTCCTTGCTCATGGCCATGAACATCTTGCGCAGGTTCTCCACCTGCTGCTCCTCCAGGGTGGAGAACTCCACCCGGGTCAGCTTGGTGACGCCCTCCACCAGCTCCGCCACGGTCTGGCCGAAGCGGGAGGCGATGTCGTCAAAGGAGGTGTCGGTGTCCTCGATGCAGTCGTGGAGCAGGGCCGCCACAATGGCGTCGGTATCCAGGCCGATTTCGGCCACGATCTCGGCCACGGCCAGGGGGTGAATGATATAGGGAGAGCCGTCCTTCCGCTTTTGCCCCTGGTGCTTTTTGTCCGCGTATTCCACGGCCCGCTGGATGCACTCCAGATCGGCGTAGGGGGCGTAGCGGTGAATGGCCTTCATCATCGAGTCATAGTGTTCCTGGAAGGTTTCCATGGGGAAAGCCTCCTTTCGTCAAATTGAGGGGGCTCACCGGCGCAGCCGGCGCAGACGCTGGACGATGGGACTGGTGTTGAGATCCACCTTCCGGTCGTCGGCGGTGAGCTCAATGCTCAGGTAACGGGGGCAGCGCTTCATGCAGATGAGCCCCTGCTCGGCAAACACGGCCAGGCACACCCGGGTCTTGCCGGGGGTGAGACTCTCGCCGGTGGAGCGGCCGAGCTTGCGGGTCATGCAGGGGAACTCCTCCTGCAGCCGGCCCCCTGTGCTGTGGGAGAGCAGATACCGCCACACCGTGACAAACTCTGCCCGCACCGGCAGCAGCTGGTCCGCCTCCTGGGCGGACAGGGGCTGGCCGGCGGCAAACCGGTCGTACAGGTCCATCTGCCGGCCCAGCTGGGTGCGGAAGTGGGCGGCGGGCCGGATGTCCACCACGTTGAGCTGCACCGAGCGGTTGCCCCGGAACTCGTTGACCTGGGGCAGGAAGGCCACGTCCACCAGGTCTCCCTGGGCCACCCCGGCCCGGAGCTGGGTGGTGGAAAAGAAGATGGCAGGCAGAGCCCTGCCCCCGGGGCAGGCCAGGCTGAGCCGCAGATGCTTGCCGCCCCCCACCTCGCTGAGCTGGTCCACCCGGGCGTTCTGCAGGCAGAACACCGGGCTGGGGCAGCCGGTGCCGCAGGGCTCCAGCTGGGCCAGACCCTCTACGTTTTCCAGGGTCAGCAGGCCGGCCTCCACCCGGCAGTCCACCTGCAGGGTGTCGGCGGTGTGGGCGGCGGCGTAGTATTCCTCGGCCAGGGCGGTCATGGCGGCCCGGAAGGCGGGGATGTGCTCCCGCCGGATGGTGAAGCCCGCGGCCAGCTCGTGGCCGCCAAAGCTCTCCAGCAGGTCAGACAGCTTGGTCAGGGCGGAGAACAGGTGGAAGCCCCCGTAGCTTCTGGAGGAGGCCTTGCCCTTGTCCCCGTCCATGCAGATCAGAAACACCGGGCAGCTGTACTCCTCGCTCAGCCTGGAGGCCACAATGCCCACCACCCCCTGGTGCCACTGCTCCCCGGCCAGGACGATGGCCCGGGGGGCGCTGTCCTCGGGGAGCATCTGCACCGCCTGGGCGTAGATCTCGGCCTCTACCTGCTGCCGCTCCCGGTTGAGCTGGCACAGGGCGGCGGCCAGCTCTGCAGCCCGGTGGGAATCCTCGGTGGTGAACAGCTCCAGGGCCAGCTCCACCCGGCCCATCCGGCCGGCGGCGTTGATCCTGGGGGCCAGCAGATAGCCGATGGTGGCGGCGGTGGGCACCTTGCCCAGCACCCCGCACTCGCTCATCAGGGCCCGCAGGCCGGGGCGGCGGGGGTCGGCCAGGGCCTGCAGCCCCTTGACCACCATGGTGCGCACCTCCCCCCGCAGGGGCATCACGTCGGCAATCAGGCCCAGGCACAGCAGGTCGGCGTACCGCTCCAGCATGGCCTGCTGGTCGCCGCAGATGGCGCTGGCCAGCTGGAAGGCCACCCCCACCCCGGACAGGTTCGTGTGGGGATAGCCGCAGTCGGGCCGGTGGGGATCCACCACCGCCACCGCCCGGGGCAGGGTGGGCTTGCACTCGTGGTGGTCGGTGATGACCAGGTCCATGCCCAGCTTGCGGCAGAGCTCGGCCTCCCGGTCGGCGGTGATGCCGCAGTCCACGGTGACCACCAGGTTGACCTGCCGGCGGCTGAGCCACTGCAGGGCGGTCTCGTTGAGCCCGTAGCCCTCTTCCAGCCGGGCGGGGATATAGCTGGTGACCCGGGCGCCCAGGCTGCGCAAAAAGTCGGTGAGCAGGCAGGTAGAGGTGATGCCGTCTACGTCATAGTCCCCAAAGACGGCGATGTGCTCCTTTCTGGCCACGGCCAGGCGGACCCGGTCGGCGGCGGTTTTCATATCCTTCATCAGGAAGGGGGAGCACAGGGGGGTATCGGAGCGCAGATAGTCGGCGGCCAGCGCCGGGGTGTGGCAGCCCCGGGCGCACAAAACCCGGGCGGTGAGGGGGGAATACCCCGCCGCCTCCAGCGCTTTGGCCTGGGACTCGGCGCAGGCCGAAACATTCCAGGTTTCAAACTTCACAACAAACACACATCCATCATACTTTTTCTTTTTATTATAGCAGTTTCCCGGGTATTTCTCAATGGGGTTGTGGAGTTTTTTTCGAAAATACGATTTTTTAACGTTCTGTAAATAATCCGGGCCTGCCCTTGATTTTGCCGGAAAGTGGGCTATAATGTAGGACAGGTGATATCATATGTTCCGAAAAACGCTGCAACGGATGGCCGACGGTGTGCGCCGCTGGATGTGGGGGCGCAACGGCGTGGACACATTCAATTTGTTTTTGCTCTTTCTTGCGGTGGGCCTGTCCCTGGTGGGCAACATCCTGTCCAGACTGGGGCCGGTTTGCACCCTGGTCGGGGTGCTGGTGCTGCTGGTAAGCTACGGCACGCTGGTGTATTATCTCTTCCGCTGCCTGTCCAAAAATCTGGAGGCCCGCCAGCGGGAGGAGCGCCGGTTCCGCACCTGGTGGACCAGAATCAGCGACCGGCAAAACCGGTACTATCGCTGCCCCAACTGCAAGCAGACGGTGCGGGTGCCCCGGGGCCGGGGCAAAATCTGCATCAAGTGCCCCAAATGCTGCGAAAAATTCATCCGCAAGTCCTAAACGCCTTTTCGGGAGCCTGCCGGAGAGGCGTTTTTTCTGTGCCTGCAGCCGTTTTTCGTGTTGATTTTTCCCCGGTTCGTGGTATAATGAGGGAAAATTTTCGAGCCGGATCCGTAAAACCCATCTGTGCCCCTCTCAATGCAACGGGGGCGTGGGCCGATGTGGGCATACTTCGTGACTCTTCGAGTTTGGCCCGTACGGAATGAATAGAATTAAAGGAGAATTATAATTTGTCTGAAAAACTGAAAATCATCCCCCTGGGGGGATTGAACGAAATCGGAAAAAACATGACCGTGCTGGAGTACGGCAAGGACATGATCGTCATTGACTGCGGGTTGGGCTTTCCCGAGGACGATATGTACGGCGTGGACCTGGTGATCCCCGACGTCACCTATCTGGTCAACAACCTGAAAAAGCTCAGAGGTTACTTTATCACCCACGGCCACGAGGACCACATCGGCTCGCTGCCCTATGTGCTCCAGGCCGCCAACGCCCCGGTCCACGGCACCGCCCTGACCAACGGCCTGATCCGCCTGAAGCTGGAGGAGCACAATCTCACCAGCCGGGTGGAGCTGGTCACCCACAAGCCCGGCGAAATTGTGGAGGCCGGCTGCTTCCAGGTGGAGTTCATCCACGTGAACCACTCCATCGCCGACGCCGTGTCCTTCTGCATCCACACCCCGGTGGGCCGGGTGGTGGTCACCGGCGACTTTAAAATCGACGCCACCGCCCCCGACGGCATGACCGACCTGGCCCGCTTCGGCGAGCTGGGCAAGCAGGGGGTGCTGGCCCTGCTGTGCGACTCCACCAACGTGGAGCGGCCCGGCTACACCCCCTCCGAATCTGTGGTCACCGAGGGCCTGGACCGGCAGTTCAAGGCCTGCGACAAGCGGATCATCGTGACCACCTTCGCCTCCAATATGTACCGCATCCAGTCCATCCTGGAAATCGCCCGGCGCTACGGCCGCAAGGTGGCGGTGACCGGCCGGTCCATGGAGAACATCCTCCAGGTGGCCGGGGAGCTGGGCTACCTCCAGGCCGCCCAGGACACGGTGGTGGACATCAGCCAGATCAAATCCATCCCCAAGAACAAGCTGGTCATTGTGGCCACAGGCTCCCAGGGCGAAAACATGTCCGCCCTGTACCGGATGGCCTTCTCCAGCCACAAGCAGGTGGAGATCACCCCCTTTGACCGGATTTTGATCTCCGCCTCCGCCATCCCCGGCAACGAAAAGGCCATCAGCCGCATCATCAACGAGCTCTACCGCAAGGGGGCCGAGGTGGTGTACGACAAGTCCGAGGGGCTGCACGTCTCCGGCCACGCCTGCCAGGAGGAGCTGAAGCTGATCCACGCGCTGATCAAGCCCCGGTTCTTTATCCCGGTCCACGGCGAGCAGCGGATGCTCCAGGTCCACGCCCGGCTGGCCCAGCAGATGGGCATGAGCCCCAAGCGGGTGTTTGTGACCGACATCGGCGACGTGCTGGAGCTCACCGCCAAGACCTGCCGCCTGGCCGAGCGGGCCGTGCCCGCCGGCCGGATTTTGGTGGACGGCACCGTGGTGGGCGACGTGGGCGCCATGGTCCTGCGGGACCGGAAGCACCTGGCCCAGGACGGCATGATTGTGGTGTGCGTGAACCTGTCCGCCGACGACGGCAGCGTGATCTCCGGGCCGGACATCATCACCCGGGGCTTTGTGTACGTGAAGGACTCTGAGGATCTGATGGAGGCCATGCGCTACATCGTAAACGACTCCCTGGACCACTGCAGAGCCCGGCGGATCTGCGACCACGCCACCATCAAGGCCACCATCAAAAACGATCTGAGCGGCTACCTGTACAAAACCACCAAGCGCAACCCCATGATTTTGCCGGTTCTGACAGAGCTGTAATAAAACCCCCCGGGGCAGAGGCCGACGCCTCCGCCCCGGGGGAATTTAAACTTAAAACGTATCTATTCAGTAGGGGCCGATGCCTACATCGGCCCTGTCCCCCGTTTTTGCCTGCATGCGAGGGCGGATGTGGGCATCCGCCCCTACTCTCGGAGAAGCCTGCGGAAACAGAAAGGGAACAACAGAAGTAAAGACTTGCCGGTACGGAGGAGAATCGTTAAGGAGCCCACTCCTTAACCCGTTTGAATGAGGGGTGGGTCCAGGGAGGGGGGAGAGATTCGGAATCTTCCCCCTCCCTGGTGCGTCTTTGCATACTTTCTGCGCAAACAGAAAGTATGGCCGCCGGCAGGCATGACCAACTTCCGTCCACTGCCTTGCTTTCGTCGATGCATCTCGTGAAAATCTTATCCTTTACACAAGTCCAATTATGGGAGTTCAGTATGAGCATTGTCCGCGCTGCCCCGGGGGAAAATCAGCTCTCCCGGGGCGGTGCACCGGAAAGGGGGAAAAACCCGGATTTTCCGGGAAAAAAATCCGGTTTTTTTCAAAAAAAGGATTGCAATTCCCTGTTTTTGTGGTATAATACTGCCGTATTGAAGGTAGTGGTATGGTTAGAGAGGCGCTGGCGCCTCTCTTTCCCTTTGTAATCTGAGTTTTTTCGGAGGACTGTATATGAAGCTGACAGACCGGATCCGGGCTCTGGCCGAGCCTGTGGTGCAGGCAAAGGGCTGCAGCCTGTGGGATGTGGAATACGTCCGCGAGGCGGGGGAGTGGTACCTGCGCCTGTATATCGACAAGGACGGCGGCGTAAACATTAATGATTGCGAGGCCATCTCCCGGGCTATGGACCCCATTCTGGATCAAGAGGACCCCATTGAGGCCAGCTACCGCTTTGAGGTCTGCTCCGCCGGCCTGGAGCGGGTGCTGAAGCGACCCTCCGATTTTACGCAGTTTCTGGGCGCGGACGTGCTGGTCAAGCTCTACCGCCCCCGGGAGGGCCGCAAGGAGTTCCCCTGCGTCCTTACCGGCTATCAGGACGGGGACATCACCGTTCTGTACGGAGAAACCGAAATGACGTTCACCAAATCCGAGCTGGCGCTGGTCCGGCTCCGGGTAGACTTTTAACACGGGAGGAACAGTTCAATGAGCAACAATTCCGAAATCATCGCTGCCCTGCGGGACCTGGAAAGAACCCGGGGCATCCCTGTAGACTATATGACCGACCGGATCACCCAGGCCCTGCTGGCGGCCTACAAGAAGGACAAGGTCGGCTACACTGACAACGTTTTTGTCCAGCTCACCGACGGCGAGTTCAAGATGTACGCCCAAAAAGAGGTGGTGGACGAGGTTTTCACCCCCGCCACCGAAATCCAGATCGACGCCGCCCGGAAGATCGACCCCAAGTGCGAGATGGGCGATCTGGTCAACGAGCCCATCAACACCCGTGACTTCGGCCGCATCGCCGCCCAGACCGCCAAGCAGGTCATTGTCCAGGGCATCCGCGAGGCCGAGCACGGCATGGTGTACGACAAGTTCTCCTCCAAAGAGCATGAAATCCTCACCGGCACGGTGCTGCGCATCGCCCCCAACACCGGCGACATGACCGTCCGCCTGGGCCAGGGGATCGACCGCACCGACGCCCATCTCTCCGTGGGCGAGCAGGTGAAGGGCGAAACCTACAAAGAGGGCGACCTGATCCGTGTCTATGTGGTGGAGGTCCGCCGTTCCAGCCGGGGGCCCCAGGTGGTGGTCTCCCGGACCCATCCGGGCCTGGTCAAGCGCCTGTTTGAGCTGAACGTCCCCGAGATCGAATCCGGCGAGGTGGAGATCAAATCCGTGGCCCGCGAGGCCGGCTCCCGCACCAAGCTGGCGGTCTGGTCCGCCGATGAGAACGTGGATCCTGTGGGCGCCTGCGTCGGCCCCCGGGGCAGCCGTGTGGCCGCTGTGGTGGATGAGCTCCACGGCGAAAAGATGGACATCGTGGTCTGGTCTGAGGACCCCTGCAAGTTTGTGGCCGCGGCCCTGGCCCCGGCGGATGTGATCTCCGTCACCCCGCTGGAGGACGAAAAGTCCGTCCGCGCCATTGTGCCCGATGATCAGCTGTCCCTGGCCATCGGCAAGGAGGGGCAGAACGCCCGCCTGGCCGCCCGGCTGACCATGCACAAGATCGATATCAAGCCCGCCTCCCAGGCGGAGGCAGAGTGAGTCGGCCCGGCAGCGCCCGGTTGCCAAACCGACCCACCGCACACTGAAACAGCAGAAAGGAGGAACCCCTATGCCCAAAAAGCTCCCCCTGCGCCAATGTCTCGGCTGCCGGGAGATGAAGCCCAAAAAGGAGCTGGTCCGGGTGGTCCGGTCCCCCGAGGGGACGGTCAGCGTGGACCTGCGGGGCAAGGCCCCGGGGCGCGGCGCCTATGTGTGCCGTGACGCCCAGTGCCTGAAAAAGGCCCTGCGCTCCAAGGCCCTGAGCCGGAGCCTGGAGGTAGAGATTCCTCCCGAAATTTACGATACCCTGACCCAACAGCTGGAGGAACAAAATGGAAGCACAAGTTGATAAGGCCCTGGGCCTGCTGTCCATCGCCCGCAAGGCGGGCAAGCTGCAGCTGGGGGAGGATTCTGTGGGCGCCCTGCTCTACGAAAAGCGGGCGCGGCTGACCGTGCTGGCCGCCGATGCCGGCGCAGCCACGGTACGGCGGGTCAAGGCCCAGGCGGAGGGCACCAGACAGCGGGTGCTGACCCTTCCCTATGACCGGCAGACCCTTGGCGCGGCCCTGGGCCGGCAGACCCTGGCCGTGGCGGCCTTCACCGATGTGTCCTTGGCGCTGGCCTTTGTGAACACCCTGGACGGGGTGGACCCCGCCCTGCGGGAGGACCTGGAGCAGCGGGTCCGCCGGGTGAAGGAAAAAGCCCACAGAAACAGCAAATCACGGAAAAGTTAAGTTGGAGGTGGCTATATGAGTTTTGTGAAGTACAGAATCAAAGAGGTGGCATCCGATTTCGGGATGCAGGCCAAGGAAATTGCCGCAATCGTTGAAAAATATTTTGAAAAGCCCAAGAGCACTGCCCAGGTTCTCACCGATGAGCAGCTCAATGTCATTTTCGATCTGCTCACCCAAAAGCACCAGATCGACTCTGTAGAGGTGGTCTTTGCCTCTGCCTTCGCCAAGAAGGCCGAGGAGGAGAAGAAGGCTGCCGAGGAGAAAAAGGCCGCCGAGGAGAAAAAGGCCGCCGAGGGCAAGAAGCCCGCGGCCCAGCAGCCCGGCAAGCCCCAGGGCGCCCAGAACAAGCCCCAGGCCGGCAAGACGCAGCCCGCTGCCCAGCAGCCGGCCAAGCCCGCCGCCCCCAAGGAGCCCCAGCGCAAGCGGGAGCGCCGGGTGGTAGACACCTCTGCCGTCCAGGTCAACGCCGACCGCTTTGACGACCGTGTGGATACCCTGATCTCCGAGCGGGATCAGAACCGGTCCGGCGGCAAGCAGAAGATCGGCAGCAAGAACAAAAAGCAGACCCAAAAGGGCAACAAGTCCCGTGAGGACGAGCGCAAGAAGATGAACCGCCTGCGCCTGGAGGTCATCAAAAAGACCCCCCTCACAGTGAAGATTCCCGACGAGATCACCGTGGGCGACCTGGCCCAGCGGATGAAGAAGACTGCCGCCGAGGTCATCAAGTGCCTGATCCGCAACGGCGTCATGGCCACCGTCAACCAGACCATCGACTTCGACACCGCCGAGTTTGTCGCCACCGAGCTGGGCTGCAAGGTGGAGCGGGAGATCATCATGACCATCGAAGACAAGCTCTTTGACGACCATGAGGACACCGCCGACGAGCTGGTCACCAGACCTCCCGTTGTGGTGGTTATGGGCCACGTAGACCACGGCAAGACCAGCCTGCTGGACGCCGTGCGCAAGACCAACGTGGTGGCAGGGGAGGCCGGCGGCATCACCCAGCACATCGGCGCCTACACCGTCAGGATCAACGGCAGCCTGATCACCTTCCTGGATACCCCGGGCCACGCGGCCTTCACCTCCATGCGTGCCCGCGGCGCCATGTGTACCGACATTGCCATCCTGGTGGTGGCTGCCGACGACGGCATCATGCCCCAGACCATTGAGGCCATCAACCACGCCAAGGCCGCCAACATCCCCATTGTGGTGGCGGTGAACAAGATGGATAAGCCCGGCGCCAACCCCGACCGGATTCTCACCCAGCTTACCGAGCACGACCTGGTGCCCGCGGAGTGGGGCGGCGACACCGAGGTCTGCCGCATCTCCGCCAAGACCGGCCAGGGCATCGACGAGCTGCTGGAGACCGTCATCCTCACCGCCGAGATGCAGGAGCTCAAGGCCAACCCCAACCGCAGCGCCAAGGGCACCGTCATTGAGGCCCGGCTGGACAAGAACCGCGGCCCCATCGCCACCCTGCTGGTGCAAAACGGCACCCTGAACCAGGGCGACACCATCATCGCCGGCACCGCCGTGGGCCACGTCCGCGTCATGACCGACGACAAGGGCAAGTCCATCAAGCACGCCGGCCCCTCCATCCCCGTGGAGATCACCGGCCTGGCCGAGGTCCCCGGCCCCGGCGACGAGTTTGACGCCGTGGCCGACGAGCGCATGGCCCGCCAGCTGGTGGAGCAGCGCAAGCAGAAGGCCAAGGACGAGCTGGCCAAGCAGCAGTCCAAGGTCAC
>CAMOKD010000066.1:0-11938 GCA_946617435.1 uncultured Clostridia bacterium
GACTGTTAATCCGCAGGTCGTTGGTTCGAGTCCAACAGGGGGAGCCATGAAAAAAGCGCTTTTGTCTACCGGCAAAAGCGCTTTTTTCAGTGATATTCGCCTTCGGCGAGTGATATTGCTGCGCAGTGATATTCGGCTGACGCCGAGTGAGATTGGGCTTCGCCCGGTTTTGGGGGCAATAAAACCAGAATTCTAAGTGTCATGCAGCTTGGAGTCTTTCATGCAAGGCTTCACAATCTGGTTGTTGTGAAGCTTTTACCCGTCCTTCTGACCGGGCCGCGGCTTGTGCTGCGGCCCGGTGCTTTTTTATTTTGCAATCTCCGGGGCCAGGGCCGTCACGGCCATAGAAAGCAGATCCTCCGCTCTGGCGTCTGGTTGGATCCAGGTCCGTACGGCCTGCTTTGGCAGGATGAGGGGCATCCTGTCATGGATCTGCGCCACGTCCGGGCTGGGGGGACGGGTCAATACCACAAACACCGGCAGCCCGTTCTCAATCCGGTACAGCCCGGCCAGATACACCGTCGTGCCGTCCCGGGGCCGGATGGCGTATTTCTGCTTCGCGGCCTTGGCACCATCCTCGGCAGGGCGCTGCTGCCACTCAAAGTACCAGCTGGCGGGAATCACGCAACGGTGGCTCTGCCAGGCCTGGCGAAAGCTGGGCTTTTCGGCGGCGGTCTCCACCCGGGCATTCACCAGCAGAGAGGTTTTTCCCGGCAGAGAGAAGCCCCACCGCATGGGGAATACCGCGGCCTGCCGCTGCCGGTCACAGGCCACCACTGCCGCCACGGCGGAGGGGGCAATCTCCCCGGTGAGTACCGGGGCCCCGGCATCTGCCCGGGCAAAGCGAGTCAATAGCCCGGACTTCGCCGCGGCCCGCAGTACAGGGGCCAGCTCCCGGTCCTGGGGCAAAACGTAAAATCTGCAGCACACTGGCGGTACCTCCTTTTTTGCGCGCTGATTGTATTATACCACAGACCCGGTCAGATACAAGTCTGCGGGGCAAATTTCTCCGGCGGGCGCAGCCCCGAAAGGTGCCTGCCCGGGGCAGAAGCAAGGGTTGGCATAGAATATTCAATCATTACGGTATCTTAAGAATCTTTGGGTTGATTTGTATGTCAACATCGTATATAATACGCTGGATTGCTTAGAATTCCTGTGCTTGAAGGGGAGAATACGGATGACAGTTACCCATGCGCTGTACCAGCTGCTCATTGGACCTCTGGTTCTGATTTTCGAATACGTATTTGCCTATGCCGAGAGCTTTTTCCACAGTGTGGGTCTCTCCATCCTGGCCATGAGCCTGGTAATGAATGTGCTGCTGCTGCCCCTGTACAACCGGGCAGACGCCATCCAGGACCAGGAGCGTGCCCAGCAGAAGAAGCTCTCCGCTTGGGTGACGCATATCAAAAAGACATTTTCCGGCAACGAGCGGTTTATGATGCTGCAGACCTATTACCGGCAAAACGGCTACAAGCCCCTCTATGCCCTGCGGGGCTCCTTGCCCCTTCTGCTGGAGGTGCCGTTTTTCATCGCCGCCTACCGGTTCTTGTCCACCATGCCTGCCTTGCGGGAGGCCTCCTTCGGCCCGATTTCCGACCTGGGGGCGCCGGACGGCCTTCTCACCCTGGCGGGGGTGTCGGTAAACGTGCTTCCGATCCTCATGACCGCCATCAACCTGATCTCCGGCGCCATCTATACCCGGGGTCTGCCCCTGAAGGACAAGCTGCAGCTCTATGGTATGGCCCTGGTTTTTCTGGTGCTGCTGTATGATTCGCCTGCGGGCCTGGTGGTCTACTGGACCATGAACAATCTCTTTTCCCTGTTGAAAAACCTATTTAACCGCCTGCCCCATAAAAAGACCGTGGGCAAATGGGCCCTGGGGCTGCTGGGAGCGGTGCTGCTGGGTCTGGGGTGTGTCGTGAACCTGACCTGGCGGCGCAGGATTCTGGTGCTGGTGCTGGGCTTGGGGTGCCTGCTGCCTGCTTTGCTGCCTCTGGTGCGCCGCAGCCCCAGGACTGTGGCTGAGAAGGAGAAGCCCGGCTATGCGCTGTTTTTCGGCGGCTGTCTGTTTCTCACCCTGCTCACCGGACTACTGATTCCCTCAGCGGTGATTGCGTCCTCGCCCATGGAGTTTGTGTATATCAAGGCCTATCGCTCTCCACTGGTCCATGTGCTGAGCACGCTGCTGCTCTCCGGCGGCCTGTTCCTGGCCTGGTTTGGCCTGTTCTATTTCCTGGCCGGTCCGGGAACGAAACGGGTGCTTACCTGGCTGGTCTGGGTGGGCTCCGGGGTGGCGGTGGTGAACTACATGTTCTTCGGCACCAAGCTGGGCACCCTGTCCTCCGAGCTGATGTATGAGATCGAGCCTGTCTTCTCCGCCAAGGAGCAGCTGCTGAACCTTGGCGTCATAGCGGCGCTGGTTGCGGCCATGAGTCTGCTGTGGAAGAAGAAGCCGCTCCTCCGGGTTGCCTACATTGCCCTGGTCATTGCGGCCGTAGGCATGAGCGGGGCAAACCTGGTCAAGATTCACGGCGCCCTGCCGGAGATTCATCAGGCCGTGGAGGCCTACCGGGTGGAGCTGGAGCAGGGCCGCAGCGCGCGGATTCCCCTGAGCACCAAGGGCAAGAACGTGGTGGTGCTGATGATGGACCGGGCCATCGGCAGCTACATCCCCTATCTGTTTGCGGAAAAGCCGGAGCTGGAGGCCCAGTTTGCCGGGTTTACCTACTATCCCAATACCCTGTCCTACGGCATCAGCACCAACTTCTGTACCCCCAACCTCTTTGGCGGATATGAATACACCCCGGAGGAGCTGAACGCCCGGGATCAGGAATCCCTGGCCGAAAAGCACAATGAGGCCATCCGGGTCATGCCGGTGCTGTTTGCAGACCACGACTTTGACGTCACCGTTTGCGATCCCCCCTATGCCGGCTACGAGTGGATCCCGGATCTGTCCATTTATGACGACTATCCCCAGATCCACGCCTACAACACCGAGCAGGGCCAGTTTAACGACGCCCCGGTGGAGGCCCAGGCCAGCCGGATGAACCGGATCTGGGAGCGGAATTTCTTCCTGTACAGTCTGATGAAATCGTCGCCCTATGTGCTCCAGGGCGCTGTGTACCAGCACGGCACCTACTTTGTGTCGGACCGGAGCCTGAGCAGTCAGGTGATGACAGACCTGACCCATTCCGAGGGCACCAACGAGGCCTTCTACAACTCCTATTCCGTCCTCAAGGCCCTGCCGGAGATCACCGACATCACCGACTCTGACCGGAACACCTTCCTGATGATGGAAAACGGCACCACCCACGAGCCCATGCTCCTTCAGGAGCCGGACTATGTCCCCGCCGACTATGTGGATAACACCCAGTATGACAAGGACCACGCAGACCGCTTCACCCTGGATGGCAGAACCATGCGCATGGAGGAGCCCACCCAGGTGATCCACTACCAGACCAATATGGCGGCTCTGCTTCAGCTGGGGCAGTGGCTGGACTATCTGCGGGAAAACGGCGTGTATGACAACACCCGGATCATCATTGTGGCGGACCACGGCAAATTCCTCAAGCAGTTTGACGACTATCTCTTCGGCACCGGAAACTTTGAAGACATCATGTGCTTCAACCCCCTGTTGATGGTAAAGGACTTCCAAAGCCAGACCTTTACGGTGGACCGCCGCCGGATGACCACTGCCGATGTGCCTACCCTGGCCACTGCCGACGTGATTGCCCAGCCCCGCAATCCCTTTACCGGCAAGCCCATCAACAGTGACGCCAAGGATGCCGCAGAGCTGCACGTATTCGGTTCCTTCTTGTTCCGGATCGACGAAAACAACGGCAACACCTTCATTCCCGGACCCTGGTATGCGGTGCGGGGGGAGGACATTCTTGACCGCGACAACTGGGCCTATCTGGGCGAAGGCTGACGCACCTGCGGTATATTGAAAACGGAGAGACTATCATGATGTCATATATTGATCCCGGCACCGGCAGTATGCTCTTTACAGTGCTGATCGGCGTGTTCAGTGCCGGTGCCTATTTCTTCCGGGACAGCATTGCCAAAGCGGGGGTGCTGCTGGCCGGCGGCGGCAAGGCCAAGCAGACCCGAAAGGACCATGTTCCCTTTGCGATTTTTTCCGACAGCAAGCGCTATTGGCCCCTGTTTGCCCCTATCTGCGATGAGTTTGAACGCAGAGAGCTGCCCCTTCTGTATCTCACGGCCTCCGATGACGACCCTGCCCTGGAAACGAATTATCGCTTTGTCCGCTGTGAGTTTTCCGGTCAGGGCAACCGGACCTATGCGCGGCTCAATTATCTCAGTGCCGATGTGGTGCTCTCCACCACCCCGGGCCTGGATGTGTACCAGTGGAAGCGCTCCAAGGACGTGAAACGGTATGTCCACGTGCCCCACGCCGCCAGCGACATTACCATATACCGGATGTTCGGCCTGGACTATTACGATGCGGTACTGCTCTCCGGCGCGTATCAGATCGATCAGATCCGCCAGCTGGAGCAGCTGCGGCAGCTGCCGGCCAAGGAGATGGAGCTGGTGGGTCTGCCCATACTGGACGGCATGCGCCGCCGGCTGGAGCAGGCAGAGCCGCTGCCGCCCCATCCAACCACCGTGCTGCTGGCGCCCTCCTGGGGCCAGAGCAGCATCTTCGGCCGCTACGGCGGCAGGATGATCCGTGCCCTGCTGGATACCGACTGCCACGTGATTGTGCGGCCGCACCCCCAGTCCTTTGTCTCCGAAAAGGCCATGATGGACCGGCTGATGAAGGAGTTCCCCGCCTCTGACCGGCTGGAGTGGAACCGGGACAATGACAACTTTGAGGTACTGCGCCGGTCGGATCTGTTGATCTCCGACTTCTCCGGCGTCATCTTTGACTTCGCGCTGGTGTTTCAAAAGCCGGTGATCTACGCCGACACCGCTTTTGACAAGTCGCCCTATGACGCCTGCTGGCTGGACGAGGAGCTCTGGACCTTCCGCACGCTGCCGAAAATCGGCCGGCCCCTGCAGCCGGAGGACCTGGATCATTTGCAGCAGATCATCACCCAGACCCTGGAAAGCCCAGCCTACCGTCGGGCGCTGGAGCAGGCCCGTGCCGAAACCTGGGCCCACCCGGGGGAGTCTGTGGGCCGGATTGTGGACTATCTGGTGCGCACCCAGGCGGCTGTGACCGCCGGGTGAACACAATACAAAAAGTATCGTGCGTTTCCATCTTGAAACGCACGATACTTTCTTATTGACAATGTTCCAATAATCTGCTATAATCCAACAAAAATGAACAAATTAACCGGAATTTATCCGAGAAAAGGCTGGATTGCAATGATATCAAACCGCAAACAATTTCAAATTTTGGAACAACTGGCCCTGACGGACCGGCAGCTCACCCAGCGGGATCTGGAGCGGCTGACAGGGTATTCCCTCGGGGTGGTGAACCGCACGGTCAAAGATCTGACCGCAGCGGGGCTGATGAATCGGGGCAGGATTACGGAGGCCGGCTTCCGCGCCCTTGAGCCCTACCGGGTCAAGCGGGCGGTGTTCATTGCGGCGGGCTTCGGCTCCCGCATGGTGCCTATCACCTTCAACACCCCCAAGCCTCTGGTTCGGGTGCACGGGGTGCGAATCATCGATCTGCTCATCGACGCCTGCCTGGCGGCGGGGATTGACGAGATCTATGTGGTCCGGGGCTACCTGGGGGAACTGTTTGACCAGCTGCTGTACAAGTATCCTATGATCAAGTTCCTGGAAAACCCCATTTACAACGAGGCCAACAACATCAGCTCTGCGCTGGTGGCCCGGTATATGCTCTCCAACGCCTATGTGTTTGAGGCGGACCTGCTGATTTCCAACCCCAAGATCATCAAGCGGTACCATTACACCTCTGACTTCCTGGCCATCAAAAAGGAGTGGACCGACGACTGGTGCTTCCTGGCGGAAAACGGCGTCATCACCGAAGAAAAGGTAGGCGGCCAGGGCGACAACGTGTGGCAGATGGTTGGCATCTCCTACTGGAACGAGGCCGACGGCCACAAGCTGGCCCAGGACATTGCCAAAGTATACGCCTCTCCCGGCGGCAAGGAGCGCTACTGGGAGCAGGTTCCCCTGGTTTACAAGAAGGAGAACTACAAGGTAGAGATCTGCCCCTGCTCCGAGCAGGACATTGTGGAGATTGACACCTTCAAAGAGCTCAAGGCTATCGATAAAACCTATGACGTCTGACCGAAAAGGAGTAGATTGCAATGCGCAAAACCAAGTCCAATCGCCCTGCCGCCCTGCCGGAAACCGGACTCAAGCGGCAGCTGTCGCCCATGCATGTGTGGGCCATTGCCTTTGGCTGTGTGATCGGCTGGGGCTCGTTTATCAACCCGGGCAAGAAGTTTCTGCCCAACTCCGGCGTTGCCGGCACGGCCATTGCCATGCTGCTGGGCGCGGTGGTGATGGTGATCATTGCCTTCAGCTACGCCTACATGGTACCCAAGTATCCCGAGGCGGGGGGAGAATTCACCTTTACCAAAAACTGCTTCGGTAAGCGGGCCGCCTTTGTCTGCGGCTGGTTTTTGGTGGTGGCCTATCTGACCAACGTGCCCATGAATTCCACCGCCATCGGCCTGATTGTAGACGGCCTGGACGGAGAGGCGGATATTCTGAAGTTCGGCTTCCACTACCGGGTGGCGGGCTTTGACATCTACATGGGTGAGATGCTTCTTGCCATGGCGGTGCTGCTGCTGTTTGGGTATCTTAACATCATCGGCGTGAAAAAGGCGGGCTTTGCCCAGACGGTGCTGGCGGCCCTCTTGGTGGTGTGTGTGTTCACCCTGTTTGTTGCGGGGCTGATCAGCGCAAAGGCCAAGGGTATCAACCTGCATCCGGTGTGGGGCTTTGATAAAGCCGCCGCCATGGCTGCCGGCGCCGCCACGGGGGACGTCACGCCCTTTGCCCACAGGGGTGCGGGGGGCATTGCCTCCGCCATCCTGGCCACCTTTGCCATTGCGCCGTGGGCCTATGTGGGCTTTGACACCATTCCCCAGGCGGCGGAGGAGTTTAATTTTTCCTTTAAAAAGGTCAGCTGGATCATGGTGGTGGCCATTGCCTTCGGCTGCTTTGTCTACACCTCCAACAACACTGTGGCAGCTGCGGCCCTGGCCAACTGGCCCCAGCGTGTCATGGCAGGGGAGTGGGTGCTGCTGGTGGCAGCCGAGGAACTGCTGGGCACCTTTGGCAAGGTTCTCATTGGGGTGGGGGTCTCCTGCGCGGTGCTCTCGGGCATTATGGGCTTTTATCTGGCCAGCTCCCGCTTGATGTACTCCATGAGCCGGGATGGCTACCTGCCTGCCTGGTTTGGCCGGGTGGACCCCAAGTACGGCACCCCCAAAAACGCCATGCTCTTCTGCATCCTGGTCAGCCTCTCCGGACCCATCCTGGGGCGGGAGGCCCTGGGGTGGTTTGTGGATATGAGTGCCATCGGCGCCTCCATCGGCTACCTGTTTACCTGCGCCAGCACCCTGGTAACCACCAAGCGTTTCGCAGACGGCTCTGTCTTCCTTAAGACAATGGCCGCGGTGGGCGTGGGCTTCTCCGTGTGCTTTATGATTCTGCAGCTGATTCCCATTCCCGGCCTGTCCGGGGTCCACTTCGGCAAGGAATCCTATCTGATGCTGGCGGTCTGGAGTCTGCTGGGCCTTGGCTTCTACGCCATCCAGTGGAAGCACTTCCGCACCCAGCGCTGAGCGAGTCTGTACAAGCAAGTCCGGTCAACAGATCGGGCTTGCTTTTTTCTGTAAGCCGTAACCTTTTGCCCTCCTGCTGCGTTATAGTAGGTGAAGGGACCTTCCGCCGGCGCAAGCGGCCGCTGCGCCGGCACTGAAAAACCAGAACGGGCGGTGACAACCTTGACCGAACATAGCTTTACCGACGCCCTGCAGCGCAACGGACAGCGGCTTTATCTGCTTGCCCTGTCCTTTACCGGCAGCCGGCAGGACGCGGAGGATATTTTGCAGAACACCTTTCTCAAGCTCTGGCAGAGCAGCGAGCGCTTTACCGATACCACCCACATGGACAAATGGCTCACCCGGGTGGCTGTCAACGAGAGCCGCAGCCTGCTGCGCCGGCACCGGCCGGGGGACGTGAGCTTTGAGCAGGTGGAGCAGCTGCTCTCCGCCCCGGCGCCCATTGCATACCAGACCCTGATCTGGGCGGTGATGCAGCTGCCTGCAGCCCAGCGGACGGTAATTCACCTGTACTATTACGAAGAGCTGAGCATCCGGGAGATTGCCTCCCTGCTCCGTCTGACCCAAGGCGCGGTGAAAACCCGCCTCAGCCGGGGCAGACAGATGCTCAGACAGCGATTGAAGGAGGAAGATTCCCATGCGTAAATCCCAATATCAACAGGCCTTTTCCCGACTGGAGCCCTCTCAGGGGGTGCTGGACCGGATTGCAGCCCATACACAAACCCGGCCCACCCGGCCAAAGGCCCGGCTTGGGCTGATTTTGGCGGCAGCGCTGGCGGCAGTGTGCCTGCTGGGCGGCACAGTGTATGCCGCCGCCCACTGGTTTACCCTGCGTCCGGCCATCGAGGTGACTGATCCGCCCCGGGTAGAGAAGGACGCCCCGGTCCAGCCGGAGACTCAGCCTGCCCCGCAAACGGTGATTGAAATTGAAGTCCCCCAAGCGCCTCACTATATCGGCTTCACCCTGCCGGAGACCTACCGGGAGCGGATCGACCGGGGCAACGGCCAATCCATGGCCATGCTGCTGGCGGACCTGGGAAACCCGGAGGGCACTGTGCTCACTCCGGACCAGCTGGCGCAGACCTACGCCCGGTACTACGCCCTCTCAGAGGGGGACGGGACAGAGTTCAGGGCCCTGTGCATCCAGCTGCTGGGGGCCTCTACCACCTACCAGCAGTTCTTCACCCGCTATGAGATCCTGGAGACCCGGGAGGGGACCCTCTGCGACATGGACACCGTCTGGCTCCGGCTGGAGGAGCCGGAGATCGGAGAGAGCTACAATCTCTTCCTGCGCAACGAGATCCTGGGCTGCGTGGTGGTCATCTCCAGCAGCGAGTCCTTTGCGGAGGCGGAGCAGGCCGCCCGGGACATGACCCTGGTAGACTCCGGCGTGCCGGTGGCGGAGATCAAAAACGTCTTCTGCGGCCTGCGGATGCCCCCCGTGCCGGAGGGCCTGGAGCTCTGGGGCACCCCCGGCCCTTTGACCCACAGGCTCAGCACCGCGGAGCTGGCGGACCCGGACCAGGATCTCAGCCAGCTGTACTACGCCATTACCGTGGGCAATGCCACCGGCAGGCAGCTCCACGTCTATCTCACCGATCGGGTCAGCGCTCCGTCCTTCGGCGAGTGTGAAGAGGTGGTCAATGCGGATGGCAGCACCGGCATCCGGATGCTGGAGGCGGTGCCCATCGACCCGGTGAACGGGTATGAGGCCTGGCGCCTGGAGCAGTCAGACGGCGGCTGCATCCTGAAGCTCTGGAGCCGGGAGGCGGGCTGCATGCTGAACGTCTACGCCACCGCCGAGCAGATGCGGCAAAGCCCGGACCAGCTGCTGGAGTTTGCCCGCAGCCTGGAGCTGGTGGAGCTTCCCATGGTCAAGGAGCCTGCAGTGGAGTTCCGCGGTCTGGCTGCCGGATAAACCTCCGGCTCCCCCTCCGGAGGCCCCCCGGCTGCCGGAGGGGGCAGATCAGGGCTTGCACAATTGCATTCAATCCGCTATAATACGCTTATGATGCTGAGCTGTAATCCACCTGCCACGGCTTGCTCCCGTTTCGGCATCAGATACGTATGAATGCGGAGGAACAACATGACAACCATACAGATTCTCCTCTTGTTCAATCTACTGTGGTATGGCGTCTTTTCCGCCGGCCTCTGGTTCAATCTGGAGCGGCGCTGGAGCAAATGGGTTACCGTGCTGGTGCTGGCGGGGATTGGCATGGCCTATGTGAGCTACGGGATCTTGTTTGAATTTCCTGTCTCCAATTCCCAGCGGATGGTGACGATTCTGCGGCTGGTGGTTGCAGTGCTGGGCTATTTCCTCCCGGCGGTGCTGCTGTTCCGGGATAAATGGTATAAATGCCTGTTTGTCAGCGCCGTCTGCTTTGTGATCCAGCTGGCCTCGGATTTACTCTCCGTGTCCATTGTGTTCCCTGCGGATATGCTCAACTCCATGAGCATGGCAGAGATGCCGCCCCAGCTGGAGCTGCTGGAGGTGCTGATCACCACGGCCCTGATGCTTCCGCTGACCTGGCTATTTATCATGCTGATGCGCAACCGAAGGTATCAGCTTTCCCCTGCGGAGTGGCTGCTTTTCTGCCTGTTTCCCCTCAGCCAGGTCGTGCTGATGAGCGGCTGGCAGTTTGTGCCCTTTGCAGAGCTGGACAACAACCGCGTCCTGGTGATGGCGCTTGGCGTCGGGTCCGGCGTGGCGGCGGACGGCCTGCTGTTCTTTGCTGTGCGGGGCATGGCCCAGCGGCGGAAGCTGGCAGGGGAGAAGGAGCTGCTGGAGCAGCAGATCGAGCTGCAGAAGAAGCACTATACCGCCCTGACCCGGCAGTATGAGGATCTGCGGCAGATGCGGCACGACATTGCCAACCATCTGGAGACCATGAAGGCCCTGCTGGCAAATGGGGCCAACCGGGAGGCCGCCAGCTATACCGATGAGACGGCGGAGCTGTTCCGCTACCGGTCCCGTCTGGGCAACTGCGAGAACCCTGTGGTGGATGCCTTTCTCATGGCAAAGCTGGCCGAGCTGCGGCAGCAGGGCTGCGAGCCCACGGTGCAGGTGGCGGTGCCCCAGCAGATGGAGATCGCCAACGCGGACCTGATCGCGGCCTTCGGCAACCTGCTGGACAATGCGGCGGAGGCCTGCGCCCGGGGGCCGGACCGGCATCTCAGCCTGACTGCCTCGGTCAGCCGCGGCTTTCTGACGATCCGCACGGAAAACGCCGCGCAGATGCACAAACGGCCGCGCAGCCGCCGCATCCGGGAGCTGCCCCGGGGCATCGGCCAACAGATCCTTTCCGACCTGGCGGAGAAATACGACGGCAGCTTCCGCACCGGCGAGGATGGCGGAACCTACGTCGCAACCCTGATTCTGAATACGGAGGTGCACCATGCTGCAGATCGCACTTTGTGAGGACGAAACCGAACAGGCCATCCGGGAGGCCGGGCTGATTGCCGAAGCCGTGCCGGAGCTGACTCCCCGGGTGCGAAGCTTCTCCTCGGCAGAAGCCCTGCTGCAGGCAGTGCAGGCGGAGGGCTATCACCCCCGGGTGGCGGTGCTGGATATTGTGCTGGGCGGGGCAAATGGCATCACCCTGGGCGAGAACCTGAACCTGATCCTTCCGGATTGCTCTGTGATTTATCTGACGGCCTATTTGCAGTACGCCCCGGAGGTCTATACCACCCGCCACACCTACTATATTATGAAGCAGGACGCGGCGCAGCGGCTGGGCCCCGCCATCCGCAAGGCCCTGGACGAGCAGAGCCGGGATGACACCCTCTGCTTTCGCACCCGGGAGGGTCTGCGCTTTGCCCGCTGCCGGGAGATTCTCTACCTGGAGCGGGTGCTGCACAAGACCAGGCTGCAGCTGCAGCATGAGGACTGCCTCACCACTGCCACCCCGGCGGAGCTGCTGGGCAGGGGCGGGGACCGGTTTCTGCGCTGTCACCAAAGCTATTGGGTCAACCTGGATTACATTCAGTTCCTGCGCAGTGACAGCCTTGTGCTGACCGACGGAACCAGCCTTCCCGTCAGCCGCACCTACCGAAAAGCGCTCCGCGCCCAGCTCTTTGCACAGCTTTCGGCGGAACTGAAGAATTGAAAATCGGCCCCGGGCAGGAATGAACCGCTCCCCGTCAAGAAGACAGTGAAATAATTAACGAAAAGTTCACAGCGCTGCGGCGCTGTGGCAACCGCA
>CAMOKD010000067.1:0-11590 GCA_946617435.1 uncultured Clostridia bacterium
GCCGAGCACAAAAAAGAGAATTGCGACACCCAGGAATACAATCAAACCGATCAGCATGAAAGGACCCCTCTACGCTCTGTGGTCAATCACCCACCGATGAAGCTCCTCATAGGTCATCCTTCCATCAGCAAGCGACAGGCCGATGTCAACGATTTCTTCGTCGGTGCACTGGATGCGAATGCCGTTCATTTCAAGAAACGACAGCATGACGTAAATCCCGATTCGTTTGTTTCCGTCGACGAACGCGTGATTGGTGATGAGGCAGTAGCCGAGGCGAGCGCCCTTCTCTTCCTTTGTCGGGTAAAACTCCCGGTCCCCAAACCCGGAAAATGCGCTTTCCAGCGCGGAGTCCAACAGGCCCTCATCCCGGACACCGATGCTTCCGCCGGTCGCCTCCGCCAGCAGCTTATGCAGCAGCAAAACCTTTTCTTTGGAAAACTTGATCATTTTGCCAACTCCTGAAAGGCGGCTTTGTGCTCCCGAAGGATTCGCTCCGCCACAAAATTGATTTTTTCATCTTCGGTCATCTCGATCTGCGGCTCCACGTCCAGATCGATCACCAGGTATTTCGGCCGATTGTTTTTGAACACAACGGCGCGGCCTTTCTTCTCGGCAATCCTGGCGACCTTGGAAAAGTTCTGATTGGCCTCGGTCGCAGTGACAATGGTAGTAGAATCAATTTGCATACGAACACCTCCTAAGAATATTAAACCACAATTATAGCTAAAAATCAACCTATTTTTGTCGGGCTGTACTTGTTTCACAATGCTTGAATGATACAAGCATTCGGAGCAGTATTTCCATACAAATCAGGGAAAGGAATGATTGCATTCTGAAGAGAGAGGAGGTTTTGATATGCTTTGTCTGTTTAGAGTACGCCACAGCCGGCAACAATCTGAATAAAGGGGGACACTGCATGGAAATAACCCGAAATGAAGAATCCCGCATCATTTCCGTTTGGCTGACCAACGCCGATCAGCAGAACGAGGAAATCCAGAACTGGCTCAAGGGCAAATACCCCGTCTGGAAAAAGGAGGGCTATCTGACGGTGGTATACAAGTCCGGCCATGAGGACTTATACGAAAACACCCTGGCCCTGCTCAAGCACAACCGCAGGCTCAGCGCCCAGAAGGAGGTGGAAGCCGAGAAGCTGGCCCGGAAGCAGGCCGAAGCAGAAGGGCTGGCCGGAAAGCAGTCTGCGGCGGAAATGTCCATTGCGACGCAGACTGCGGCGGAGATGCGCGCCGGAACGCAAGCCGCGGCAGACCAGGCCCCAAAGCCCAGCATCCTGGCGAAGCTGGGCAAAAAGCCGCCCGCGCTGCAAAGCAGGGCGAAACAGCGCACAAGGAAGCACAGCGAGATGGCGCGCTGATTCCCCCCGCATCCCGCTGTCATTGCTGCCATAAAGGAGGAAACCGCCGCGGCTCCGATTCCGGGGCAGCGGAGGTTTCTCTCGTTAACTCGGTCAAAACCGACTCGGTTGAAACCGAACTAAGAAAATGCCCGCCGTCGCTTGACAAAATGATAAAATTATGATAATATATTGATATCAGAAAGGGGGCGATCTTATGATCAACATCAGACCGGTTTCCGATCTTCGCAATAAGTTCCCGGAGATCGAGCAGACTGTGTTAACCAGCGGCGAGCCGGTGTTTCTGACTAAAAACGGTTACGGCTCCATGGTGGTCATGAGCATTGAGCAATATGCCGCATTGACAGACGAGATCGAGATGAAACTCGACGAGGCCGACAAGGCTGCTGCCATGACGGACACCAGATATACCGCAGAGGAGGTTTTCGGCAGAGCACGCAGGAGGATTCATGAACGGAAAACAGTATAAGCTGTCAATTCTCCCGCTGTTTGAGGACGATCTGGACGAGATTGTGGACTATATTACGTTCCGCCTGCGGAACCCCAACGCTGCAGAGCGCCTGGTGGACGATGTGGAAGCTGCGATCTGGAAGCGGCTGGAAATGCCGGAGAGCTTTGAACCCTATCCCTCCACACGGGATCGGGAACACCCTTATGATACCATCCAGGTCAGGAACTTCACCATATTCTATGTCGTGATTGAAGACACCATGGAGGTACGGCGTATTCTGTACAGCCGCAGAGATATGCGAAACCTGCTGCAATCATGATTTGCGAGCTTCCGAGCGAAGATCGGAAGCTCGCGCTTTTTTGAAAAACCACTTGATTTTCGCGTTCGGATATGGTACAAATATAGTGTAATTTACAAAGAAAAGAGGCGAACAACATTGACAGAACAGTTTGACATCGTGGGCTACTGCCGAATCTCGGTGGATGAGGAGCTGGACCGGGACAACGTGTCCATCGAAAACCAGAAGGCCATCATCGCGGACTTTGTGCACAGCCGCTTTCCCGGCAGCTCTCTGACCTTCTTTGAGGACCGGGACCGGTCCGGCTACACCTTTGAGCAGCGGGAGGGCTATCAGGCCATGCGGAAGGGCCTGCTCTCCCACAAGTACGACATCCTGGTGGTGAAGGACTTCTCCCGCTTCTCCCGGCGCAACTCCCGGGGGCTGGTGGAGCTGGAGGATCTGCGGGACGCCGGGGTGCGGATCATCTCCATCGGCGACGGGATCGACTTCCCCAACGACGACGATTGGCTGAAGATCCAGTTCCAGTTTCTGATCAATGAAATGCCCGTCACCGACACCTCCAAGAAGGTGAAGGCCGTGGTGAAGCGCCGCCAGGCGGACGGCAAATGGATCTGCGCGGCCCCCTACGGCTACGTCGTGAACAAGCAGCAGCAATTTGAGATCGTGCCCACCGAGGCGGAGATCGTGCGGAAGATCTTTGAGCTGTACCTTGCCGGCTGGGGCTACAAGAAGATCGCCAACTACCTCACTGACGAGGGCATTCCCACGCCCCGGATGTCGGAGAACGCCCGGCGGGAGGCCGCCGGGGAGGCCGTCAAGCGGGAGGCCAAGCCCATCTGGGCCATTGCCACCGTGGACGGGATTTTGAGCAACGACTTCTATATCGGCACCCTGCGCCAGGGCAAGACCACCCGGGCCAGGATCAACGGCCACCAGGTCGAGCGGCCCACGGATGAGATCCTTGTCTTTGAAAACCACCACCAGCCCATCCTCGACTACCGGACCTTTGCCACCGTCCGGGCCCTGCGGGAGCAGCGCACCACCACCCACTACCGGGGCGTCAAGAAGTACGACAACGTCTTCACCGGCTTTTTGGAGTGCGGCGACTGCGGCAGCCCCATGTTCGCCATGAGCCGTCCCGATCTGAAGGACGCCTACCGCTGCGGTCTCTATCACCGCCGGGGCACCAAGGCCTGCACCAGTCACCACATCCGGGTGGAGACCCTGGACCGGCTGGTGAAGGAGTATATCAAAAAGATCATGGAGACCTCCTCGGCCATGCTGAAAAAGCTCAACGCCGACATGGAGCAGGAGGCAGACGACATCGCCGAGACCCAGCGGGCTGCGGAAAATCTGGAGCAGCTGCTGGCGGAGCTCCAGGAGGAGCTGAAGGTTACCAAGCGCCAGCGCATCCGGGACATCATGAAGCACCCGGAGCGGGAGGCCCTGCTGGAGGAGACCTACGACGAGATGGAGGCGGAGCTGGAGGGAAAGATCACCGGCCTGCAGCACCAGATCGAGCTCACCGCCGACAAGCGGAACACCATCATCCGGGTCAACCGGGCGTCCAAGCTGGCCATGGACGTGTTTGCGGATCTGCTGAACAAGGACAAGCTGGATCGGAACGACCTGCAGGTGGTCATTGAGAAGATCCGGGTCTTTGAGGGCCGGATCGAGGTTCAGCTGAAGAACGACGTTGATTCCCTGCTGCGGTGCAGAATGCTGCCGGAAGAAAGCGCCGGCTCAGAACAGGGAGGTATGGCCGCTGAGGTCAGCGGCCACTACGGGGATGGCAGTCACGGCGGGGATGCGGAAAAACTGGCTATTTCCATTGTTGAAGATACCATTCACCATCAAAACAAGACTTTTCATGTCAATGCTGTCACCAGCGGTGACCCGTTGGAGATTTTCACGGAAAAGGACGGCGAGGTGATTTTTAAGAAGTACTCCCCCATGGGGGATCTGGCGGAGTTCGCCGGGCGGATCTGCGACGCCATTTGCAAAAACACCGGGTTCGCCGCGGTGATCTGCGACAGAGACGCGGTGATTGCCGTTTCCGGCGGGCCCAAAAAGGCCCTGCTGGACAAGCACGTCAGCTCCCAGTGGATGGGCCTGCTGGAGAACCGGACCAGCTATCACTTTGACGGCAGCGGCGCAAGACTCCCCGCCGCCGAGGGCTGCGATTGGTTCTTGTGCGTGTCTGAGCCGGTGTTGAGCCAGGGAGACCTGCTGGGCGGAGTGGCCCTGCTGGGCAAGCCCGATCAGCTCCGTCTGCCCGGACAGTTTGAGCAGAAGCTGCTTTCCACCGTGGCCGGCTTCCTGGGCCGGCAGATGGAGGGCTGAGCCTGCCCCGCAGGGCCGGCCCGGTATGCCTGAGAAACGATTCCCGCCGGGCGGTCCCCCACCGGGACTGCCCGGCGGCCTTGCGCCGCCCCGGCGGCGTATCCCCGGTTCCCCCTCGGCGGATGGCAAAAACTATCCCGGGAGAGTTGCTTTTTGAAGCAGGGCTGTGTATAATGGTTCGGGAATATCATAAAGAAAGGGGATTTCCGCCTTGAAGGATCCTGCAACCATTGCCGCCCGGGAGCGTCGGGAGCTGGCACGGCTGAACCGGGAGACTGCCCGCCCCAAGGGTGCGCTGTACCTGCTGTTTGTGATGATTGTGCTTACCGTCATCTATGTGGTGGACGAGATCACCTCCAACGTCAACTCCGCCATGCAGCCCTATGCCCTGTTTGACCTGTTTGCCATCGGCTCGCGCAACGTGAACACCCCGGAGTACACCCGTGCCATCAACACCGTGGCCCCCTGGTCGGTGGCCTCCAACCTGTTTTTGATTGTCACACCCTTCTACAAGGCCCTGTCAGACAAGTACGGCCGGCGGCTGTTCTTGATGATCAACACCCTGGGCATGGGCGTGGGGATGCTGGTGGTGATGACCAGCCACAGCGTGGTGCAGTATATCCTGGGTATGCTGCTGATGATGTTCTTTACTCCCAACGATATGCAGGTGCTCTACATCATGGAAACCGCCCCCAAGGAAAAGCGGGCCACCTACAGCTTTGTGGCCAAGGGCATCGCCCTGGTCAGCGTGTCGCTGATCGGCGTGCTGTCCAGGCTGTTCCTGCGGGATTCCGACCCCGGCAGCTGGCGGATGGTGTATCTGATCCCCGTGGTAGTGGCCATCGCGGTGGGCGGACTGTCCTGGTTTATGATGCGGGAGACCCCCGTCTTTGTGGAGCAGCGCCGCGCCCTGCTCAGCCTGACCCCGGAGCAGCGTGCCGCCCTGGCCCAGGCCGACGCCAAGGCCGGCACCGCCGAAGAGGGCGGCGTGTGGAAGGCCCTGAAATTCATCTTCCGCAACCGGCAGCTGCGCTGGATTCTGATTGCGGGCTTCCTGTTCTTTGCCACCACCTTCTACACCTCCTACTACGCCACGGTGCTGGAGGGCGCCATGTCCACCGAGCTTGTGGCCACGGCCATGATCATCTACCCCCTGGTCAACGGCCTGGTGACCATTTTGAGCGGCTTCTTCTCCGACCGGATGGGCCGCAAAAAGGTCTGTCTGCTGCTGGGCAGTCTGGCCCTGGGCGGCCTGCTGCTGTTTGTGCTGGCCTGCCGGCTCCACTGGGGCCCGGTGGCCGCGGGCGTCTTCTACGGCTGCTCCATCGGCGGGCTGTGGTCCATGTCCGACACCATCATCCTGACCATGCCGGCGGAGTCCTCCCCCTCCGGGATGCGCTCGTCGGTGATGGGCACCATCTCGGTGATGATCGGCGCGGGGATGTTTATCGGCCAGGCGCTGTTTTTGGTGCTGCAGAACTTTGTGCCCATGGACGTGCTGTTCCTGGCCATCTGCGTGCCCTTTATGGCCCTGTCTTTGCTGGTGCTGATGACCAAGGTGAAGGAGACCAAGTACGTGGATCTGGACAACATCACCGCGGAGACCTATCTGTAACCCATGATATACGAAGGACGCGCTGCAGGCTGCAGCGCGTCCTTTTTGTCTGCCGGCTTACCGGCATTATGGCCGGTCCTGTTGGCCGGCAAGGGGCGTGGTGCTGAGAAAGAAGCGGCTGACCTGCTCCGGCGTGTAGCCCTCCCGGCCCTGAAAACCGCAGACGTGGGCGTGGCCATGGGGGCCATGGGCAGCGACATTGCCGTGGAGGCGGCGGACGTTGCGCTGATGACCGACGACATCTCCAAGGTGCCCTACCTGAAATGGCTGTCCAACACCACGGTAAAAACCATCAAGGGCGCTATCACCCTGTCCATGGGCATCAACCTGGTGGCGGTGACTCTGTCGGTGCTGGGGGTGCTGACCCCCACCACCGGGGCCCTGGTACACAACGCCGGCTCCTGCTTTGTGGTGCTGCTGGCCGCCCTGCTGTACGACAGGCGGTACCGGCCCTAGGCGGCCCTCACCGGTCTTCGGCCTTCTGCGCCGAAGGCCGGTCCTTTTCTTTGGCGTCCTTTTCGGCAATCCGGGCCCGGTTGATCTCGCTCATATAGCCGGCGGTGACAATGCCGGCGGGGAGGGCCACAATGGCAATGCCGAAGATGGAGGAGGCCATGGTGATGATCCGCCCCAGGGTGGAGACCGGATAAATATCCCCGTAGCCCACGGTGGTGAGGGAGACCGTGGCCCAGTAGATGGCGTCAAAAAAGGTGTTGAAGGAGTCCGGCTCCACGTTGAACACCACCAGGGCGGAGATCAGAATATAGCCCCCCGCCAGGGCGCACACCGCGACCAGAGACTCCTTGGAGGACTGGATCACGTTGCCGATGATTTCAAAGCTGCGGGAGTAGCGCATGGCCTTGAACACCCGCAGCACCCGCATGGCCCGGATCATGCGCAGCACCCGCAGCAGCTTGAAGCCGCTGCTGAGAAAGCTCAAAGACGGGAGGATGGACACCAGGTCCACTATGGCCATGGGCGAGACCGGATACCGAAGGAAGGACAGCGCCCCTCCCCTGCCGAACTTGTAGTCCGCCGTGGCCCAGCGCAGGGCGTAGTCCACCACAAACACCCCGGCACAGACCTTGTCCAGCACGTTGAACAGGGTATACTCCGTCTTGAAGGCCAGGGGCAGAAGGCTGGCCACAATGAAAAAGATCATGGCAAAGTCGTAGATCGAGCTCCATTTGTCATTGCCCTCGGATTTTTCGATGATCTCATAAATGCGCTTTCGGTTCACAGTCGGTTCCCTCCCTTTGCCCGTCTGCCGGGCGGATTGACGGTATGGGTCCATTATAGCGGATCGGGACGCCTGACACAAGACACAACTGAAAAAAAGCGCGCAAAAAGGCACGCTGCAGTGCAATGACTGCAACGCGCCCCTTTGCCCCCAGTCCGGCCCGGGGCTTATTTCATTCCCGGGGCAGGGCCCGCACCAGGGCGGCATAGCGCCGCTTTTCCACCGCCTTGCCCAGGAGATTGAACACCGGTCCCGCGGGCACGCCGATGAGCCACACATATCGCCAGCCCGCCAGCAGGCCCACCAGGAGGATCGCCGCGGTGACCAGCAACCAGTACAGCAGGGTAAACCGGCGGCTGGTCCGGTTCAGGGCCGCAATCACGTCCACCCCGTTGGAGGGATGAGGCGCGCCCTCAATAAACTCCGCCGCGCCGGCCGGGCCCGGGCAGCTGCGGAAGTCCTTACTGCAGGCCGCGGCGGCCGCCCCGTAGGCAGCGTCGTCCAAAAGCTTCTGCACCGCGGCCCGGATGCCCCCGGGGGAGTCGTCCGTCAGCAGGACCCCCGCGCCCATCTCTGTGACCCGTCTGGCCACCGCCTTCTGCTCCCCTGTCTGGGGGTAGAGCACCATGGGCGCGGCCATGTACAGGCTTTCGGACACACTGTTCATGCCGCAGTGGGTGATAAACACGTCCGCCCGGGAGAGCACCTCCGGCTGATCCACCCGGGGATACACCTGCACGTTGCCGGGCAGGGGGCCCAGGGTCTCGGGGCGGACCGTGCTGCCGCAGGAGATGACCACGTCAAGCTCCAGGCCGCCCAGGGCCTGTATGCAGCTTTTGTAAAAATCCGGCCTGTCGTTGATCACCGTGCCCATGGAGATATACACCAGGGGGCGGGCCTTCTCCTTTTGGGGCCGGAGCGTGGTGAACACAGAGGGACCGGCGAAGAAATAGTGGTCCGAAAAGCTCTCCACACAGGGCTGAAACCGCCGGGAGGTGTAGACCACGCTGTCGGTCCGGTTGTCGCTTTGCACCAGGTCCAGGAAGCCCTTGACCGGATAGCCCAGGGGCTTGAGCGTCTTCAGCGCCCGGGAGGCCTTCGGCAGGCCGAGAATCATATCCGCCAGCTCCCGGGGAGAGTTCTGCATATACTGGGAGGAGACCTGGTTGAAGGCGAAGGTGCTGGTGGAGACCACCATGGGCACCCGGTGCTTCATGGCGTTGAGCTTGCCCCAGAAGCAGACAGAGTCAGTATACACCACGTCCGGCCGGAAGGCTTGGAACTCCCGCGCCAGAAACCCGTCCATCCCCCGGGTGATCCGGATGTCCTGGATGGTCATCTCGGTGGTGGAGACGTTTTTGAGCCCCTCCTCCTGCTGCCGGGTGAGGGGCGGCAGATATTCGTCGCAGGGGACAAATTCCGCGCCGGTGGCGGCGATCTTTTCCTGAAATTCACGGAAGGAATAAAACCGGACGGTGTTGCCCCGGGCCACCAGGGCGGCCACCACCGGCAGCATGGGGTTGGTGTGCCCATGGGCCGGGATGCAGAAGCAGGCGATCTTCTTCACTCGGAATCCCCCTCCCGCTCCTGAAAGGCGACGCCGAACAGCTCTGCAAAGGCCCCCTTGGGCGGGATGGCGATCCCCCGCCGGAGGTCCCCCAGCAGGAGCAGGGTGTCGCCGGGCTTGATGTCAAAGAGCGCCCGGGCCTGCTTGGGGATGACAATCTGGCCCTTCTCGCCCACGGTGGCGGTCCAGGCATATTTTCCCTCGGGATGATTCATGTGGCTGCCCTCCTTTAGGTATGATTTGTATAACTAATTATACTAATTCCCCGGCTGATGTCAAGGGCGAGGGAGAAAACAGCCTCTCGCTGCGAAATACAGCGAGGGGCTGTTTTGCTGCAGAGGGGTGTTTGCGGGCTGTGTTCAGGCCCTGCCCTCCGGTTGGGGCTGCCAATGGAAGCGGCCCCAGTGTTCAAAATCCCACTGCTCCATGTAGTCGTTACACTCGTAATCCACGTACCAGAGCAGGCCGTCCCGCAGGACGAAATTGGTGGGGTAATAGTCGATGTTCAGCCCGGCGGCCATGGCCTTTGCCGCCATGTCCCGCACCTGGGGCAGCCAGGGCTCGGCAGAAATTCCCCGCCGGAGCAGCTCCATGACGGTGGGGCCCTCGACGTAGTCCTTGACGATCCGCTCGCTGGCTGCGTCATAGGCGTGCATCCGGGGGATCCGGATGCCGGCTCCCTGCAGGCGCCGGTAATCCCGCAGCTCCGACTCCAGCTTGTTGCCAAAGCTGTAATAGTCGCAGGGCTCGTGGTGGATCTGCTTGAGGACCACCTGCTGCCCGTCCCGCTCCGCAAGATAGGAATAGCCCCCCTTGCCCTTGCCCAGCAGGCGAAGCAGCCGGTAAGACCCCGCGCCCACCGCCAGGGGCGGCAGACTGCCGAGAATCCACCGGTCCAGAAACGCCATCTGCGCCTCGGTGTGGAACCAGTGCTCGCCCCCCTCCATCACCGTCAGAGGTGCGCCGTGGGCTTCCGCAAAGGCCGACACCGTCTCGTAAGCGGTCAGCTCGTCCCTGCTGCCCCAGAGGATTTCCGTGGGCACCGCCCAGTGGACGGGGTGGGCCCGCACGTCGCACAGATAGGCCCAGGACAGCGCCTCATCGGGGCCGGCTGCAATCACGCCCTCCGCCCTCAGCTGCGCCTCGGTGACACCGGCCAGGGCCATTCTGTCCAGAATCAGGCGCTCCAGATCCACAATGGGCGAGATGAAATACGCCCGGTGCAGCAGGCCGCCCATGCCGGCACCCATGGCGAAATACGCCCCGATGCTGTTGGCCACCAGCGTGATGCGGTTGTATTCGTCTTTCAGCTGCTTCACCGCGGCGTGGATCGCCTCCCCCGCCCCGCTGGGGGCAGCGTCCGGATACTCCAGGCCCATGACCTCGCAGCCGGGGAACAGGGGCCTGTAGTGGGCGCTCTCGGCGGCGCTGCCGCCCTTGCCGTGGAGATACAATACCAAATCCTTCATAGATTCCTCTCAACTTTTCCCGCCCCAATGCCGCCGGAGCAGCCGGAAAATTTCTCCGGCGTCTGCATGAATGCAGATCGACCGCCGTTCTATCTCTTTTGGGCATACTGCCTCGTCGTAATTCAGGCAGGCATAGACGGCCCGTCTGTTGTCCCTTGTCATCTGCCAGAAGGGATACTTGATGATCACCGGGGTGTTGGCGCCTACGCCGATTTCCAGATACAGCACGTGCAGCGCTTCATGCCTGCGCAGGAAGTCGGAATACGCAGCCGACGCCTTATGCCACCCTGCGTCCTCAACAAAGGTGTCGTCTGACCGCAGGTTCATGGCCACCGGGTCGCCGTTTGGCGCGGTGGGGATCAGCTCTGTGGGCAGCTGCATGGAGAGCGTGCCCTTCTCCGGGATTTGGAAGACGCCGGCCTCATCTCTGACAAAGCCCTGGGCTTCCATGGCTTGCATCGTCCAGGCTTCATTGTCGAAGGTCTCCTGCACCTTTGGATCGACGCTTTGGAACAGGCCGTAATCTCCCTGGGTGTAAAACAGCCGCTTTTTGTCAAAGCCCGCGCGCTGGAACTGGTGATCCACGTTTGTGGTAATCACAAAATAGTCCTTGCCCTCCAGCAGGGACAGCAGATCCCGGTAAACGGGCTTTGGGGCCGGGAGATAACGGTTCAAGTAAATGTGCCTTGCCCAATAGGCCCACTTCACCTCAGGAGCCGCATTCATTACCGCAAAGCCGCCGGTGTACATATCTTGAAAGCCGAACGCTTCTTCAAAATCGGAAAAATACCGTTTGAACCGCTCCCCGGCGTAAGTAAACCCGGCCGCGGTGGAGAGGCCGGCCCCTGCGCCTACCACGATGGCATCCGCTGTTTCGAGTTCTTTTTTCAGTCTTGCAAGCTGCTCGTCAGGGGTCCCGATCCCATGGGAGATACGTAGATCGTAAGTACGCACGGCGAGCATACCCTTGCGGATAGATTCCAGATAGCCGTCAGGCTGATTCGTGTAATAGTTCTTCATATGCCAGGAAAGAGAAGCCCCTTATGAGACTTCTCCGTTCTGGATTCTTTTGCGCTTTTTGGTTGTCACTCGGGCAGGCTCATCTGCATATTTCCAGAGTTCCTTCTGTGGAGTACAGATCTCCATCTGTTCGGCCTTTGCCCAGGATGGGATTTTAGGTTGGAGTTCGGTCATTCGAAGCATCATCTGCTCCATATGATCCATAATAATCG
>CAMOKD010000068.1:0-11323 GCA_946617435.1 uncultured Clostridia bacterium
GCATCCGCCCCTACGGATGGGGCGTGTACGTATCCCGTCGCCCCGGAAGGAACGGCGGGCTGGGCATGGCCGCTCAATGAGCGGCCGCTACGGAGAAGCCGGTCCATACCGGCAACTCCCCGTAGGGATCGATCATGCGGTTGCAGCCGGACGATCGATCCGATCCGCCGAAGGCGGATTTACGCTCGGTTTTGTGCCGCATTTTCAAAAAATATCTTAAGATTTCTTAATATCTTGGCAAAATTCGGGTCATTTTGGTGTCCTTATATATAGATAGGGTCACAAGGGGACGGTCCATTTGTGTTTGCTGATCGGAAGCCGGATACCGGCATACTCAACTACAACACCGATTCCTACGACGCCGCGGGGAACATCTCCCCTGGTACATGGCCGCAAAAGATGCAGCCCGCGCGGCGAGCGCTGCGGCAGGATCGTTTCATCCGGCGGTAAGCCGGGAAAAATCGCAAACAAAAAGGGCCCTCCCGCAAAGCTCGCGGGAGGGCCCTTGTGCAGGCTCTTTTATTTTGCGTACAGCAGGCCCACCAGCCAGTTGGAAAACCGGAGGGGCAGCAGCTTTAGCAGCAGGCTCAGGCATTTGTAGCCCAGGCCGATGGTGTACACCGGGGCTACGCTTTTACGCAGGGCCAGCTTGGCAATATACGCGCCGGCAACCTCAGGCTTCATGCCCTGGCGCTCGTCCTTCTCCATGCCGGCCACGCTGCGGCCAATCCGGCCGCCGTAGATCTCATCCCCGGCCTGGGATTTCTCCCGGGCGTCGGTGAAGCCGGTGGCAATGTCCCCCGGCTGGACCGCCGTCAGGGTGATGCCAAAGGGCCGCACCTCGTTGCGCAGGGCCAGGGTGTAGGTGTTGATGGCCGACTTGGTGGCGGAGTAGTAGGTCTGGAAGGGGATGGCCGCCGGGGCCGCCACCGAGCTGGTGTTCACCACCCGGCCCGCGCCCTGCTGCCGCATGGGCCCCAGCACCGCCTTGGTCATGTTCACCGTGCCGAAGAAGTTCACGTCCATCTGCTTCTTGGCCGCGGCCAGCTCGGTGAACTCCACTGCCCCCGAGATGCCGAAGCCCGCACAGTTCACCAGGATATCCACCCGCCCGGCGTGGGCCAGCACCTCCTCCACCGCCCGGCGGCACTGCAGCTCGTCGGACACGTCGGCGCAGATGTGGTGCAGCCCCTTCTCGGAAAAGGGCCGGCGGGAGACAATATACACCTGGCAGCCCCTGTCCCGCAGGCTGCGGGCGGCGCACAGGCCGATGCCGGAGCTGCCCCCGGTGACAATCACAACCGGATTACCCATGATCCTTCAACACCTCTGCCAGAATGTCGGTGGCCTCGTCAATCAGGGCCTTGGTGTGGGTGGCCATATAGCTGGTGCGCAGCAGGCACTCGCCCTCGGCACAGGCAGGGGGCAGCACCGGGTTGACGTATACCCCCCGGTCAAAGGCCAGGCGGGCCTTTTCCAGGGTGTTATAGGGCTCGTAGGTGTAGATGGGCACGATGGGGGTCTCGGCCTCGATGATGCGCACCCCCTTCTTATGGAAGCACTCCCGGGCATAGGCGCTGATGTCGTGCAGCTGCCGGGGCAGCTCGGGGTGGGCCTCCAGGTGGCGCAGGGCCGCCAGGGCCGTGGCGCAGTTGGCCGGGGTCATGGAGGCGGAGAAGATAAAGGGCCGGGAGGCGTGCTTGATGTAATCGCCGATCCGCTCCGAGGTGGCGCAGTAGCCGCCCAGAGAGGCCAGCGACTTGGAGAAGGTGCCCATGTAGATGTCCACCTGGTCCTCCAGGCCGAAGTAGCTGGCCGTGCCCCGGCCGCCCTCGCCGATGACGCCCAGGCCGTGGGCGTCGTCCACCATCACGCCGGCGCCGTACTGCCTGGCCAGCCGGACGATCTCAGGCAGGTTGGCAATGTCGCCGCCCATGGAGAACACCCCGTCGGTGACAATGAGGCAGCCCCGGTTTTCCGGCACCTTCTGCAGCTGCCGCTCCAGATCCTCCATGTCCGCGTGGCGGTAGCGGAGCATCTTGCCGTAGCTGAGCTTGCAGCCGTCGTAGATGGAGGCGTGGTTCTCCCGGTCGCAGATCACATAGTCGTGGGGGCCCACAATGGCGGAGATGATGCCCAGGTTGGACTGGAAGCCCGTGGAGAAGGTGATGACCATCTCCTTGTGCAAAAAGCGGGCCAGCTCCGCCTCCAGTTCCAGGTGCATCTGCAGGGTCCCGTTCAAGAACCGGGACCCGGAGCAGCCGGAGCCGTACTGCTCAAAGGCCTTGATGCCGGCCTCAATGATCTCGGGGTGGGTGGTCAGGCCCAGGTAGTTGTTGGAGCCCAGCATGATCCGGCGCTTGCCCTCCATGATGACCTCCACGTCCTGCCGGGATTCCAGGGCGTGGCCGTAGGGATAAATGCCCTGTTCCCGCAGCGTCTTGGCTACGGAGGGCTTGTCGCATTTTGAAAAAATATCTACCACTGTATGTTACCTTCTTTTCTCTTCTTTTCTGTGCTGACGGGTATATTATACAGTGTTTTCGGACAATTGCAACACATTTTTCTTAAAGAGCACGCTGCCGCTCCAGCCCCAGGGCCAGCACCTCGGCAGCCAGCAGGGCGGGGGCCCGGCGGGCGGTGTCCACCACCAGGTCGCAGGGCAGGTCGTCAAAGATGCCGTGCTGCTTTTCCAGCATGGCGGCCACGGGGGCGGGCAGGCGGCCGTCCTGCATCCGGGCGGCAAACCGGGACTTCACCGTCCACAGCTCCGCCCGGCAGCGTACCCGCAGGGCCCCGGGGGGCAGCAGCTCCAGCAGCTCCCGCTGGGGGATGATGTAGATCACAATCTCCTCCCCGGTGACAGCGGCAGCCAGCAGGGCGCGGAAGCGGGTCTCCGCCTCGGTCTCGGTGGGGGCCAGGCGGGTATAGTCCCGGCCGGAGAAGACCTGGGCGTGGACCTTTTGGCAGATGGCCTCGGCCAGGGCGGACTTGCCGGTGCAGCGTCCGCCGATAATGGCAATCAGCATGGGGAGGTCACAGTCCTTTCTCGATTTTTTCCTCGGTTTCCGCCCGCACCGCCCGGCGCAGGGCGCTCAGCACGGGGGAGAAGGCGGCCTTGTCCTCACCGTAGGTGAGATTCAGGGCGAACTCGTTGTCGCTCCAGGAGGACAGGGCGGATTCGTTGTGCTGGATCACGGCCTCCAGGTTGTCCAGGGCCTTGTAGATTTTGGCCTCCAGGGTCTGGCGGGCGGCCATCTCCCGGTACAGGGCGGCCATCTCCCCGGCGTAGGGCTGGGGCAGGGTGTCCACCCAGGCAAAGAGCAGGGCCTCCTCGGTTTCCTCGTCGGCCTGGGTTTTCAAAAAGGTGGGGATGTCGCCGGTAAAGGCCTCGCCCAGGTCATGGATCAGGCACATGCGGATCACCTTGTCCATGTCCGCCTGGGGGAAGTCGTCCTTCAGCCACCAGGCCATCAGGGCCAGGCGCCAGCTGTGCTCGGCCACAGACTCCCTCCGGCCGCCGGAGGTGTCACAGTGGCGGGTGGCGTTCTTCAGGCGCTCTGCCACGTGCAGGGCGGAGAGCAGGGCTTGGGGTTCCATGGTCATTCCTCCTTAAAATGCGCGCAAAGGTAGAGCAGAATTTCCACGTTTTTGGCCATGGAGGGCACTGGCACAAACTCAAACCGGCCGTGGGCGTTCTCATAGCCCGCGGACAGATTGGGGCAGGGCAGACCCCGGAAGCTCAGCGCCGCCCCGTCGGTGCCGCCCCGGAAGGGCTCACACACCGGCTGCAGCCCCGCCGCCCGGATGGCGGCGTCCAGCTGCCGGGTCAAAAAGGGCCAGCGGGAGAGCACCTCGCCCATGTTGCGGTACTGCTGGCGGATCTCCAGCGCCGCGCAGCCCGGGTGCCGGGCGTTCAGCGCCGCGGCGCAGGCGCGCAGATGGTCCTGCCGGGCGGCAAAGGCGTCCGGGTCAAAATCCCGGACAATCAGGCTCAGCTCGGCGTGCTCGCAGTCTCCGGCCAGACTCAGCACATGGTAAAAGCCCTGGGTGCCCTGGGTGGTTTGGGGCCGCTGGTCCATGGGCAGCATGCCCACCACCTCGGCGGCAAGCTCGGCGGCGTTGATCATAATGTCCTTGGCGGTGCCGGGGTGGACGCTCCTGCCGGTGATGACAAACCGGGCCTGGGCGGCGTAGAAGGTCTGGTCCTGGTACCAGCCCAGGTGGTCGCCGTCGATGGTGTAGGCAAAGCGGGCGCCGAAGCGCTCCAGGTCCAGATCCCGGGCCAGGCCGCCCACCTCCTCGTCGGGGGTAAAGGCCAGGCAGATCTTGGGGTGGGGCAGATCCGGGTGCCGGGCATAGTGCTCGGCCAGGGTCATCAGGGCGGCCACGGCGGCCTTGTCGTCGCCGCCCAGCAGGGTGGTGCCGTCGGTGAGCACCAGGGCCTGGCCCACGTACTGGGCCAGATTGGGGTAGTCCGCCGCCCGCATCCGGATGTCCAGGGCGGGGTTCAGCAGAATGTCGCCCCCGTCGTAGCGCTCCAGCAGCCAGGGCTTTACCTCCATGCCCGGCACCTCGGGGGAGGTGTCCATGTGGGCAATCAGGCCGATGGGCTCGGCATCCGGCACGGTGGCGTCGATCCAGCCGTAGACCAGGCAGGCCTGCCGGTCATACTCCGCCCGCAGCCCCAGCGCCAGCAGCTCTTCGTACAGCACCTTGGCCAGATCGTGCTGGCAGGCGGTGGTGGGGTACCGGTCCGCGTTTTCGGCGGACTGGGTGCCGATGGCCGCGTAGCGCATCAGGCGCCGGGCGGTCTGCATATGAAAGTCTTCCATGGGGAACCTCATTTCCCGGCCTGGGCCGTGTTTGTTTACGGAGATTATATCACATCCCCGGCCGGGTTGCAAGCTATATTGCGGCCGCCAGCGCCGCGGCGGGGCAGGGCGGAGGGAAAATAATCTTTTCGCCGGGCTTGCAATTGACCGGAAAAGCCGTTATAATAGCAAACGTATGAGTATGCGTTCTTTTTGACGCAAACCGGCACCGGAGGTGATCGTCATGCGCTCGGCCTTTCGCGCGGCCCAGCTTCTCACCTGGCTGCTGCAGCTGGGTCTGTCTGCGGCGGTGCCCATGGTGGGCTTTGTGCTGCTGGCGGTCTGGCTGAAAAACCGCTTTGCCCTGGGCGGCTGGGTGATTCTGGTGGGGGTGCTGCTGGGGCTGATGGGTATGGCCGGCGGGTTGTACAATAGCTTTAAAACCCTGCACCGCCTGGCCCGGCAGGAGGATCCGCCGCCCCGGGGCTACAACCATCACGACTGAGGAACAACTTCCTATGAACGAAAACCAATCCAAAAACCGCCCCCTGCTGCGCGAGCTTTTGATCTTTGCCCTGGGCGAGCTTCTGGTCCTGGGGCTGATGTACGGGGTGTACGCCCTGCTGCGTCGGCTGGACGGGCCGGTGCTGCTGGGCGGCGCCGCCGGGGCCGCCATGGCCATGCTGAACTACGGGCTCACCGCCCTGGGGGTGGCCATGGCCGCAGACAAGGCCGAGCAGGGCGACGTCAAGCGGGCCCAAAGCACGGTGAGCCTTTCCATGGCGCTGCGCTATGTGCTGCTCATCGGCCTGCTGGTTCTGGGGGCCAAGAGCGGTTACTGCAACATCATTGCCATGGTGATCCCCCTGCTGCTGGCGCGGCTGGTCATCGCCCTGGGTGAATTCTTCCGAAAGAAAGACAGGTGACATCGGCGTTATGAACATTACCGGTCCCAAGATTTACTTTACCATCCCCATATTCGGCGGCCTGAACGTCACCCAGAGCCTGGTGACCTCCTTTGTGGCCACGGTGCTGATCTGCCTGGCGGCAATCCTGCTGGGCCGGGGGCTGAAAAAGCGCCCGGGCAAGGCCCAGGTCCTCACCGAAAAGGCGGTGGGGGTCATCACCAACCTGGTCAGCGAGGCCATGGGTCCCCACAACGTGCGCTGGGCGCCCTTTATTGCCACCATCTTTCTCTCGTCCCTGTGCGGCACCCTGCTGGGCATGACCGGCGTGCTGCGCTCCTCTACGGCAGATCTCAGCACCACCATGCCCTGGGCATTGGTGATCAGCGCCATCTGCTGGTATGAGTCCATCAAGACCAACGGCTTTTTGGGCTGGCTCAAGGGCTTTACCGAGCCCATCGCCATCATGACCCCTATGAACATTGTCTCCGAGATTGCCCAGCCCGTGTCTCTGGCCTTCCGTCACTTCGGCAACATTGCCGGCGGCGGCGTCATCACGGCCATGCTCTACTGGGCCCTGAGCGGGGCCTCGGTGGGCATTCTGCGGGCCATCGCCTCCAGCGTGGTGGTGGTCTCTGCGGTGCTGGCCCTGGCGGGGGCGGCCATGCTGTTCTTGCTGAAGATCAAAAACGGCAAGGTGCGGCTGGCAGTCCGCTTTGTGGGCGCGGTCAGCCTGGGCCTGGGGGCCCTGGGCCTGCTGGATAAGCTCTGCGGGGCCCTGGACTTTGCCTATCCCGAGCTGAGCACCGGTGCCTACGGCGCCCTGGCGGGGCTGTCCTTTGTGGTGATCCTGGCTGGGCTGGTGCTGATGCTCTGGGGCAAAAAGCCCTGGTTCCTGCCCGTGGGGGCGGTGGCCTTCGGCCTGGGGCTGCTGTGCCTCATCCTCATCAGCCACGGGCCGGAGCAGGTGCCGCTGCTCACCCTGGGCATTCCCGGCGTGCTGTCGCTGTACTTTGACGTCTTCTCCGGCGTGATCCAGGCCTTTGTGTTCAGCCTGCTTAGCATGATCTACATTGCCGGCGCCTGCCCGGGGCCGGAGGCGTAAGCCCTTGTAACCCATTCGTGCATCACGAATCCACATACACAACAATATTAGGAGGAACTTATCATGGAAGAAGCAATCGTGAGAGCAGCTTGTGCTTTGGGAGCCGGCCTGTGCATGGGCATCGGCGCCATCGGCCCCGCCATCGGCGAAGGCAACGCGGTGGGCAAGGCCCTGGAGGGCATGGCCCGTCAGCCTGAATCCACCAGCAATCTGCGTACCAATATGCTCGTGGGCTGCGCCGTGGCGGAGACCACCGGCATCTACTCCCTGGTCATCGCCCTGCTGCTGATGTTCGCGTTCAAATAAGCCGGACAAAAAGCACACAGAAAGGGAGGGATCGCCCAATGGAGGGGTTTGAAAACTTTATTGGTTTTAATCCCTTGACCGCCTTGTTCACCCTGCTGAACATGGTGATCACATTTTTGATTCTGAAAAAGTTCCTGTTCAAGCCGGTGAACAAAATGATCGCCGACCGCCAGCAGGAGATTGACGACCTGTACCGTGACGCGGAAACTGCCAAGCTGGAGGCTGAAACCCGGCGGCAGGACTATGAAACCCAGCTCTCCCAGGCCAAGCAGACCTCTGCCGAGCTGGTGCGCACCGCCACCGCCGAGGCCAACCAGCGCTCAGACGAAATTCTGCGCCAGGCCCGGCAGGAGGCCAACGCCCTGCGGGAAAAGGCCGCCGCCGACATCGCCCTGGAAAAGAAAAAGGCCCTGAACGAGGCCAAGGGCGACATCTCCGGCCTTGCCATGGACATTGCCGAAAAGGTGGTCCAAAAGCAGCTGGACCGGGACGCCCAGCAGGAGCTCATTGAGGGCTTCATCCGCCAGCTGGGGGTGGAGCAATGACACAGACTGCCCAAAACTACGGCGACGCCCTGTACGATCTGGCCCACGACGAGGGCCTGGATCAGCCCATTCTGACCCAGCTGCTCCGGGTGGAGGAGATCCTTGCGGCAGAGCCGGCCTATCTGGAGCTGCTCAGCTGTCCCTCGATCCCCAAGACCGAGCGCTGCCAGGCCCTGGACGAGGCCTTTGGCGGCCGGGTGCACAGCTACGTGCTCAGCTTTCTCAAGCTGCTGTGCGAGCGGGGCCATATCCGCTCCGCCCGGGAGTGCATCCGCCGTTATCGCAGCCGGTATAACCGGGACCGGGGCATTGTGGAGGCCGTGGCGGTCACCGCCGTACCCCTGACCCCCGCCCTGCGCGCCCGGCTGGAGCAGAAGCTGGCCCAGACCACCGGCAAGCAGATCAGCCTGCGCAACCGGGTGGATCCCACGGTGCTGGGCGGCGTCCGCCTGGAGCTGGAGGGCACCCAGCTGGACGGCACGGTGCGCCGTGCGCTGGACGGCCTGCGCAAAACGCTTTCCGACACGGTGTTATAACGTGTATCTCTACATAAGAAAGCAGGTTCACCATGGAATTAAGACCAGACGAAATTACCAAGATCATCCGATCTCAAATTAAAAACTACGAAAACAAAATCGAACAGAGCCAGACCGGCACCATCATCTCCCTGGGCGACGGCATCGCCAAGGCCGCGGGGCTGGACAAGTGCATGGTCAACGAGCTGGTGGCGCTGCCCAACGGCTCCTTCGCCATGGCCCAAAACCTGGAGGAGCACACCGTCTCCCTGGTCATCCTGGGCAGTGACGAGGGCCTGCGTGAGGGCGACACCGTCAAGCGCACCGGCCGGGTGGTCTCTGTGCCTGTGGGCGAGTCTCTGATCGGCCGGGTGGTCAACGCTCTGGGCGAGCCCATTGACGGCCGCGGCCCCATTGACGCCAAGACCTACCGGCCCATTGAGATGCCGGCCCCCGGCGTCATTGAGCGCAAGTCCGTGTCTGTGCCGCTGCAGACGGGCATCAAGGCCATTGACGCCATGATCCCCATCGGCCGGGGCCAGCGTGAGCTGATCATCGGCGACCGCCAGACCGGCAAAACCACCATCGCCACCGATACCATCCTCAACCAGCGGGGCAAGGACGTCATCTGCATCTATGTGGCCATCGGGCAGAAGCGTTCCACCGTGGCCCAGATCGTCAACACCCTGACCCTGGGCGGCGCCATGGACTACACCATCGTGGTCTCCGCCACCGCCTCCGAGCTGGCCCCCATGCAGTACATTGCCCCCTATGCCGGCTGCACCATGGGCGAATATTTTATGGCCCAGGGCAAGGACGTGCTGGTGGTCTACGACGATTTGTCCAAGCACGCGGTGGCCTACCGTGCCATCTCCCTGCTGATCCGCCGTCCCCCCGGACGTGAGGCCTACCCCGGCGACGTGTTCTATCTGCACTCCCGCCTGCTGGAGCGGGCGGCCCGGATGGCTCCGGAGTACGGCGGCGGCTCCCTCACCGCCCTGCCCATCATCGAAACCCAGGCCGGCGACGTGTCTGCCTACATCCCCACCAACGTCATCTCCATCACCGACGGCCAGATCTTCCTGGAGACCGAGCTCTTCCACGCCGGCATCATGCCCGCCATCAACCCGGGCATCTCCGTGTCCCGTGTGGGCGGCTCCGCCCAGATCAAGGCGCTGAAAAAGGTCGCGGGCTCGTTGAAGCTGCTGTACTCCCAGTACCGCGAGCTGCAGAGCTTTGCCCAGTTCGGCTCTGACCTGGACCAGGACACCAAGGACCGCCTTGCCCAGGGCCAGCGGATCGTGGAGGTGCTCAAGCAGCCCAACAACTCCCCCGTGGACGTGGAGCTGCAGGTGTGCATCATCTACGCGGTGGTCAACGGCTACCTGAAGGACATCGCCGTGAAGGACGTCCACGCCTTTGAGCAGGGCTTCTTCGCCTGCCTGAAAAACGACCACAGCGGCCTGCTGCGGGAGATCCGCGAAACCAAGGTTCTGAGCGAGCAGACCGAAACGGCCCTCAAGACCGCCTTGAACGATTACATCAAGGTCTTTCTGCAGCAGCACTGAGAGGAGGAATGACGCATGGCTGGCGTTTCCATGAAGGACATCAAGCTCCGCATCCGGAGCATGGAAAGCACCAAGCAGATTACCAAGGCCATGGAAATGGTCGCCTCCTCCAAGCTGCGCCGTGCCCAGGAGCGGGTGCTGAACGCCCGTCCCTACTTTGAAACCCTGTATGACACCCTGACCACCATCGCCAACAACACCGAGGATTTCTCCTCTCCGTTTTTGGAGGCCCGCCCCGTGCAGAAGACCTGCTTTGTGGTCATCGCCGGCGACCGGGGCCTGGCCGGGGGCTACAACAGCAACGTCCTGAAGCTGGCCTGGGGCCAGATGGAGGGCAAGGCCTGCTGCGTGGTGCCCATCGGCAAAAAGAGCCTGGAGTTCTTCCGCAACCGCAAGGTGGAAATCCTCACCGACCGGTACGCCGAGGCGGCGGAGGTCCACGTGGGGGACTGCTTCTCCGCGGCCAAGATGCTCTCCGCGGCGTTCCTGTCCGGCGAGCTGGATGAGATCCGGCTGGTGTACACCAACTTTGTCTCCATGCTGGCCCAGCAGCCCGCCTCTATGAAGCTGCTGCCCCTGGAGCACCACGAGGGGCCCAGAGACACCGAGTGTCTCACCCTGTACGAGCCGGACAGCATTGCGGTGTTTGACGCCATCATTCCCGAGTATCTGGGCGGCCTGATCTACGGCGCCCTGTGCGAATCGGTCACCTCCGAGCAGGGGGCCCGCCGCACCGCCATGGACGCCGCCACCAAGAACGCCGAGGACATGATTGCCGACCTGAGCCTGAAGTTCAACCGGGCCCGCCAGGGCGCCATCACCCAGGAGATCACCGAGATCGTGGCCGGCGCCGAAACCTGACACCCTGCCCATTCCACGAACGATATACAAGGATTTACAAGGAGTTGACCCTATGGCAACGAGAAACAAAGGTACCGTGGTCCAGATCATGGGCCCGGTGCTGGATATTCGCTTTGAAAACGGCAATCTGCCGGCCCTGCTGAACGCCATTGAGGTGTTCTACGGGGAGAATAAGCTGACCGCCGAGGTGGCCCAGCACATCGGCGACGACGTGGTGCGCTGCATCGCCATGAGCTCCACCGACGGCCTGGAGCGCGGCCTGGAGGCCGAGGACACCGGCAAGCCCATTACCGTCCCCGTGGGGGAGGAGTGCCTGGGCCGGATGTTCAACCTGCTGGGCAAGCCCATTGACAACATGGCCCCGCCTGTGACCATGGAGCGCTGGCCCATCCACCGGCCTGCCCCCAGCTATGACGAGCAGGAATCCACCACCGAGATCCTGGAAACCGGCATCAAGGTGGTCGACCTGATCTGCCCCTATGCCAAGGGCGGCAAGATCGGCCTGTTCGGCGGCGCCGGCGTGGGCAAGACCGTGCTGATCATGGAGCTGATCCGCAACATCGCCTATGAGCACGGCGGCTATTCCGTGTTCGCCGGCGTGGGCGAGCGCAGCCGTGAGGGAAACGATCTCTGGAACGAGATGAACGAATCCGGCGTCATCAACAAGACCGCCCTGGTCTTCGGCCAGATGAACGAGCCGCCCG
>CAMOKD010000069.1:0-11003 GCA_946617435.1 uncultured Clostridia bacterium
AAGGCATCCGCCCCTACGGGGGCAGCGTGTACGTTTCCCGGTAACCCTGGTGGTTGTCGATACTGTGGCACGGGGCGTCGGGGACGCCGCCCCCTACGAAGGGGGCATGCACGTATCCCGCAACCCCGGCGGTATGGGCGACCTTTTATGGCCGCTCACTGAGCGGCCGCTACGGAAGAGCGTGTACACAATCAGCAACCCCGGCGGTGTGGGCGATCTTCAGGGCGGATGAAAGGCATCCGCCCCTACGGAGAGGCGCGTATGTATCCCGCCGTGTCGGCGGTGGGCAATTCCCGCTTGCACTTTCGGCGGGTTTATGATACCATAAAAGGTAGTATATGCGCAGGCCTCACTCGGGGGCCAGGAATTCCTCCATGGCCCGGTAATAGGCCGTGCGCACCGGGTCGTCGGCGTCGTACAGGGTGTGCCGGCCCCCTGCCAGCCACAGGGCGCGGCAATGGGGCAGGGCCCGGGCCAGCTTTTTCTGCAAATCCGTGCGCACCACCCCGTCCTGCTCCGCCAGCAGCAGCAGCACCGGGAGCTCCACCTGTCGGGCCTGCCGCAGCAGCGGCCGGACCAGGCCCGTGGACTCGTAAATCCACCGGTTGGTGGCCGGGCCCTGCTGGTACCGGGGCTCCGCGGCCCGCAGGGCCAGGTGGCGGTCAAACCGGGGCCGGTTGGTAGAGGTGCCGGTCTCAAAGGCCGGGTTGGGGTTGTAATCCTCCAGGTGGGAGAATTTTGCCCGCCAGCCCCGGCGGGCTGCCTCCCACCGGGCCGCCAGCCGGACCACAGGCCGGGGCACCCCGGCAGTGACCGGGCAGAGCATGGGGGCCGAGAGCACCGCCCGGCGGATCACCCCCGGGTGGGAGGCCAGATACTCCAGGCTCACCGCCCCGCCCATGGAGTGGCTGTACAGATCCACCGGCAGGCCCATGGGCAGCACCAGCTGCCGCATCACCAGGTCCAGATCCAGGGCGTAGTGCCCAAACCGGTCCACGTGGACCAGGGCAGGGTCCTCCGCCAGCCGCTGGGACAGGCCGTGGCCCCGCTGGTCATAGCTCACCACGGCGTAGCCCATCTGCCGGAAGAACCAGATCATCTCCTCGTACTTCCGGTAAAACTCGGTAAATCCGTGGACCAGCACCAGCACCCGCCCGGCTCCGGCCAGGGGGTACCGCACCCAGGCCAGGCGTACGCCGTCCGGGGTGAGGAGGGTGCCGGTCTCGGCCACAGCGGCCAGCCGGGCCTGGATTTCGGCCATGGCGGCGGGATACGCCCGGTCGGGGAGAAATACGGAATTCATCACAACACATCCTTTGGGTAATTTTGAAGGGGGAGGGACCGGCCTTGAAGCGTGGACGGACACTGCGCCGCATAGCGCTGGTGCTGGCGGCCCTGCTGGTGCTCCAGCTGGGGGCCACCGGGGCGGTCTACCGGGCGATCTTCTCCCGCTGGGAGGGCAGCGGCGCCCTGCCCGGGGCGGAGACGCACAGCTTTTGGGTGGGGGACAACCGCCTGCAGGGCTACTATCTGCCTGCCTCGGACGCCCGGGGCCTGGTGGTGGTCTGCCCCGGCTTTCACAGCACGGCGGCGGCCTACGGCCCCCAGCTGGAATGGCTGCGGCAGCGGGGCTGGTCGGTGTTTGCCTATGACCCCACCGGCTGCGGCCGCAGCCAGGGCGCCGGCACCGTGGGCTTCTGCCAGGCGGTGCGGGATCTCAACGGGGCGCTGGACTATCTGGCGGGGCAAAACCGCCTGGGCCACCGGCGGCTGGTGCTGCTGGGCCACAGCCAGGGGGGCTACGCCGCCTGCTGCGTGCTCCATGACCGGCAGGACGTGGACGGCCTGGTCACGGTGAACGCCGTGAACAGCGCCCTGGAGACCGAGCTCTCCCTGGCCCTGGACCGGGTGGGGGTGGCGGCCTACGCCGGGGTGCCCTTTCTGTGGGCCTGGCAGAGCCTGCTCTTCGGCCCGGAGCTCACCGGCCGGCAGGCGGCGGACTGCCTGCGCCGCAGCCCGGTGCCGGCCCTGGTGATCCAGGGCAGCGCCGATGCCATCATCGGCAGCGAGGCGCTGTATACCCACCTGGGGGCGGAGGACCCCCGCTGCCTGCTCTACGGCAGGCCCGGGCAGAGCGGCCACACCGATCTGCTCTTTGACGGCGACGGGCCCAACCAGGAGCTGATGGGTCTGATTTTAGAGTATTATAATGCGCTTGACTGAGCGCTTACGGAGGACAGAACATGGAAGTGGTGATCATCCCCTCCTACCAGCCCAATGAGCGGCTTTTGACCCTTTTGTCCCAGCTGACGGGCCAGGGGGTGGGTCTGCTGGTGGTGGACGACGGCAGCGGGCCGGAATACGGGCCCATCTTTGCCCGGGCGGAGACCTGGGCCAAGGTGGTCCATCAGCCCCGCAACACCGGCAAGGGGGCGGCCCTGCGCCGGGGCATGGCGGAGCTGGAGCAGCTGTTTCCCGGCTGCACCCATTTCATCACCGCCGACGGCGACGGCCAGCACAGCCCGGAGGACATCCTGCGGCTGACCCGGGCCGAGGGGGCGGAGCACGCTCTGATTCTCACCGAGCGGGACCTGGGCCGGGACATCCCCTTTTTCTCCAAGCTGGGCAACGACACCTCCAGGGTGGTGTTCACCCTGCTGACGGGCCGGTATTTCAAGGACAACCAGTCCGGCCTGCGGCGGTTTGCGGTGGAGCAGATCCCCTGGCTGCTGGAGGCCAAGGGGGACCGGTACGAGTACGAGATGAACATGCTCTACTACGCCCACAAGCTGGGGGTGCCCATCCGCACCACGCCCATCCGGACGATTTACTTTGACAACAACGCGGCCACCCATTTCCATCCCCGGAAGGACACCCTGCGGATCTACCGGCGGCTGTTCACCACGGCCCGGGGGTCGGTGATCGGGGCGGTGCTGGCCCAGGTGGGGCTGGCGCTGGTGAGCAGCGGCCCGGGCTGGGACCGGTGCTGGCTGAGCGTGCCCCTGGTGGGGCTGGCCAGCGGGGTGGTGAGCCTGCTGGTGAACGCCCTGTGGGTGTTCCCGGGCCGGCGGCTGGACTGGGTGACGGACTATCTGCGTCTGGCGGCCCGGTATTTGCTTTTGGGCATCGGGGCCACGGGGCTGGGGCTGCTGTGGCAAAGGCCGGGCCTGTTCTGGACGGTGCAGCTGCTGCAGCTGGTGCTGCTGCCCCTGCGGTACGTCTTCTGGAAGCTGGCCCGCCGCCTCACCGACCGCCGCACCGATGAAGGGCACAAGGACTGACCCGGAGGCGCGCACCACCCTCTCCGCAGCACCCTCTCCGTAGCGGCCGATCATCGATCGGCCAAAGAGGTTTCCGGTAACTCCATGGTGCCGATGTACGCACCCTGTTGCGAAACGTGGAAGGGAGTTCGTTGTACGCACCGGGGCATGGCCGCTCAATGAGCGGCCGCTACGGAGCGACGCGTCCGCAAGGTCACAGTGCAGAGGCGCGCACTACCCTCTCCGTAGCGGCCGATCAGCGATCGGCCAAAAAGGTTGCGGGTAACTCCATGGTGCCGATAACTGCACCACCCTCTCCGTAGCGGCCGATCAGCGATCGGCCAAAGAGGTTGCGGGAGTGCCATGGTGCCGATGTACGCACTCTGCTGCGGGGGATGGAAAGTAGTTCGTTGTACGCACCGGGGTATGGCCGCTCAATGAGCGGCCGCTACGGAGCAACGCGTACGCCAACGGAGCAACGCGTCTGCCAACGGAGCGACGCGTGCGTCAACGGAGCGACGCGTGCGTCAACGGAGCGGTGCGTGCGCCAACGGAGCGGCACGTGCGTCAACGGAGCGGTGTATGCGTCAACGCGCTGTGGTGCAGGAAAGGCAGGAAGGAGAACACCATGGGACAGATTATCGACAGAAAGCCGGCTCGTCTGCAAAAATATGATTACACAAGGGGCAACACGGTTTTTGTGACGATTTGTGTGGAGGGGCGTAAGAATCTCTTGGGCAAAATCCTGTCTCCTGAAACAGAAACAGATCGTCCGCACATTGAATTATCCCGAATCGGGCAGACCGCTGACCGCTACGCCAGAACGATTCCCGGCATCGAAAACTACGTGATTATGCCGAATCACGTACACATGTTAATTCGGAACGCGGAAGGGGAGAATATTTCCAGTAAGATCCGCGGATGGAAATTTATGATTACCAAAGAAATCGGCACCGGCATTTGGCAGAGGTCATTTTATGACCATGTCATCAGAGATGAAAAGGATTATCTGACCAAATGGCAATATATTGAGAACAATCCTTCCAAATGGGTGATAGATCGATATTATCAGGCGTGATTTTGAAAGATGCTGTTGCAAGTGTTGCCTTCGACTTGGCGGCGATGATTGAGACGCGAAGCCAGTCCCTCAAGGAACCGGCTACAAGGTCTTCCGGGGGTGCCATGGTGCCGATGTACGCACCACCCTCTCCGTAGCGGCCGAACTCGAAGAGTCACGGAGTATCAGCGATCGGCCAAAGAGGCTGCGGGAGTGTGCCATGGTGCCGATAACTGCACCATCCTCTCCGTAGCGGCCGATCAGCGATCGGCCAAAGAGGTTTCCGGTAATTCCATGGTGCCGATGTACGCACCCTGCTGCGGGGTATGGAAAGTAGTTCGTTGTACGCACCGGGGTATGGCCGCTCAATGAGCGGCCGCTACGGAGCGACGCGTACGCTAGGTTACAGTGCAGAGGCACGCACCACCCTCTCCGTAGCGGCCGAACTCGAAGAGTCACGGAGTATCAGCGATCGGCCAAAAAGGTTGTGGGAGTGCCATGGTGCCGATAACTGCACCACCCTCTCCGTAGCGGCCGATCAGCGATCGGCCAAAGAGGCCGCGGGAGTGCCATGGTGCCGATGTACGCACCCTGTTGCGGGGTATGGAAAGTAGTTCGTTGTACGTACCGGGGTATGGCCGCTCAATGAGCGGCCGCTACGGAGCGACGCGTACGCTAGGTTACAGTGCAGAGGCGCGCAGCATCCTCTCCGTAGCGGCCGAACTCGAAGCGTCACGGAGTATCAGCGATCGGCCAAAGAGGCCGCGGGAGTGCCATGGTGCCGATGTACGCACCCTGTTGCGGGGTATGGAAAGTAGTTCGTTGTACGTACCGGGGTATGGCCGCTCAATGAGCGGCCGCTACGGAGCGACGCGTACGCTAGGTTACAGTGCAGAGGCGCGCACCACCCTCTCCGTAGCGGCCGAACTCGAAGAGTCACGGAGTATCAGCGATCGGCCAAAAAGGTTGTGGGAGTGCCATGGTGCCGATAACTGCACCACCCTCTCCGTAGCGGCCGATCAGCGATCGGCCAAAGAGGCCGCGGGAGTGCCATGGTGCCGATGTACGCACCCTGTTGCGGGGTATGGAAAGTAGTTCGTTGTACGTACCGGGGTATGGCCGCTCAATGAGCGGCCGCTACGGAGCGACGCGTACACTAGGTTACAGTGCAGAGGCACGCAGCATCCTCTCCGTAGCGGCCGATCAGCGATCGGCCAAAGAGGTTTCTGGTAACTCCATGGTGCCGATGTACGCACCCTGCTGCGGGGTATGGAAAGAAGTTCGTTGTACGCACCTGGGTATGGCCGCTCAATGAGCGGCCGCTACGGAGCGGTGCGTGCGTCAACGAAGCGACGCGTCTGCCAACGGAGCGACGCACGCGTCAACATGCAAACAAGACAGGATGAAAAAAGAGCGCTGTGGCGCTCTTTTTTTGTTTACAGGTCCACCAGGCCGGCGTCGGCCATGGCCTGCAGGCTGCGCAGAATGCCCAGCTTGGCGTGATACCAGGTCAGACCGCCCTGGAAATACACCGCGTAGGGCGGACGGATGGGGCCGTCGGCGGACAGCTCAATGGAGGAGCCCTGCACAAAGGCCCCCGCCGCCATGATTACCTCGTCGTCGTACCCCGGCATGGCCCAGGGAATGGGCTCTACGTAGGAATCCACCGGCGCTGCCGCCTGGATCCCCCTGCAGAAGGCCCGCATCCCGGCCTCGCTGCCCAGCTCCACTGCCTGGATGATGTCGTGCCGGGCCTCGCCGGCCCCGGGCACCACCCGGAAGCCCAGCCCCTCGTACAGACCGGCGGCAAAGATGGCCCCCTTCAGGGCCCCGGCCACCACCGTGGGCGCCAAAAACAGCCCCTGGTAAAAGCTGGGCAGAATGCCCAGGTTGGCCCCTACCTCCTGGCCCAGGCCCGGGGCCGAGAGCCGGTAGGCACACCGCTCCACACAGGCCCGGGTGCCCACAATGTAGCCCCCGATGGGCGCCAGCCCGCCCCCGGGATTCTTGATCAGACTGCCCACGGTCATGTCGGCCCCCACCTGGCTGGGCTCCAGGGCCTCTACAAACTCGCCGTAGCAGTTGTCCACCATCACCAGCACGTCGGGCTTCATGGCTTTGCAAAAGGCGATCAGCTCGCCGATCTGCTCCACGGAAAAGCTGGGCCGGGTGGCGTAGCCCTTGGACCGCTGGATGGTGATCAGCTTGGTCTTGGGGCCGATGGCCGCCCGGATGCCCGGGTAGTCAAAGCCGCCGTCCGCCAGCAGGTCCACCTGCCGGTAGCTGACCCCGTACTCCGCCAGGGAGCAGGGAGAGGGCCGGATGCCGATGACCTCCTGCAGGGTGTCGTAGGGCGCCCCCACCGGGGAGAGCAGCTCGTCCCCCGGCAGCAGATTGGCGGACAGGGCCACCGTCAGCGCGTGGGTGCCGCAGGTGATCTGGGGCCGCACCAGGGCGGCCTCGGCACCGAAGATTTGGGCGTAGACCTGCTCCAGCCGCTCCCGGCCCACGTCGTCGTAGCCGTAGCCCGTGGTGGCGGCAAAGCAGGCGGCGTCCACCCGGGCCTGCTGCATGGCGTGCAGCACCTTGCCCTGGTTCAGCTCCGCCATGCGGTCAATGGCCTCAAAGCGGGGGCGCAGGGCGGCCAGCACGGTCTCGCCCCGCTGATACACCGCCGGGCGGACCCCGTTGGCGGCGTAGATTTCAGAGAGAGTTTCAAAGTTCATAGAAAAAATCGTTCCTTATGGAGTGACCCACCGCATGGAAACGGCACCGAGCCGTTTCATCCGGAAAGCGTATTATTTGTCCGGCCGGCCGGGCTTGAGAATCACGGTGACCAGCTCGGGCGGGTTTTCGATCCGCAGGGGGAAGGAGGAGTTTCCCAGCCCCCGGCTGACGCACATCACCGTGTCGCCCAGGCGGTACATCCCGGCGGTGTACCGGGGGATGGGCCCCTGGCCCGGGGCGTACAGGCCCCCCAGACCCGGCAGCCGCCACTGGCCCCCGTGGGCGTGGCCGGTGAGCACCAGGTCCACCCCCGCCTGCTGATAATGCGCGGCATAGTGGGGCTTGTGGGAGAGCAGGATGTTCAGCTCCTCCGCCGGCCGGTTCTCCATCAGCCGGGTCAGGGTGTCGGTTTTCCCCTGCTGGCAGTCCACCCCGATCAGGCGGAAGGCGTCGTGGCCCATGCCCAGGGTCACCGCCCGGTTGCGCAGCACCGTCACCCCGGCCTGCTCCAGGTCGGCCAAAAACCGGTCCAGGGTGTGCTGGGCCAGCCGGTGCTCGTGGTTGCCGGTGACAAAGTAGCAGGGCGCCAGCAGGGCTGCCCGGCGGGCAAAGTCCACCGCCCGGTCCAGGTGGGTGTGGTAGCTGTCCATCAGATCCCCGGTGATGACGATGAGATCCGGCAGCTGGGCCTCCAGCAGGGCCAGCAGGTGGCAGTTGCCCTTGCCGAACTCCTTGTTGTGCAGGTCAGAGACCTGGACGATCCGGTAGCCCACCAGGGAATCCGGCACCTTGGGGGAGCGGAACACATAGTGGGCGGCCTGCAGCTTGGTGTTCTGCCGCACAAAATAGGGCACGGCGGCAGCGGTGGCCGCGGCGCCGGCGGCAGCCAGCAGGGCGGCGGTGGATTTTTTCATGCAGAGCGCTCCTTTCTTTGGTCAGTCCAGCAGCCCGTCGGCCCCGGCCCGGTCGGTCTCCAGGGCGGCGTAGCTGGGGTAAAACAGCCCGGTCACGTCCTCGCCGGCGTCCACCCGGGCCATGAGATCCGCCATGTTCCGGGTAAAGGGCTCGGCGCCGTATTGGCTCATGTGCCGCTCGTTGACGAAGAACAGATTCGGGGCGTAATGGCCGTTTCGATACAGGTTAAAATCATAGTATTCCAGGTCGTTGGCCCGGGCGAAGTCCGCCAGCTGGTCGTGGATTTCGTCCAGGTTGGCGGTTTTCCAGATCAGGGTGGGGCTGATGGGCACGGTGAGGAGCACCAGGCGCACGTCCTGTTCCCTGCACAGGGCCACGATCTTTTCCAGGGCCCGCAGATTCTCCGGCCGGATCACGGCGGGGGCGGTTTCGGCGTGGTGGCAGGCGGCAAGCATCTGCCGAGACAGGGTCAGATCCACAGATTCCTCGGGCTGGAAGCCCTTGGTCTCGGCAAAGGCGGGCTCCAGCAGCTTGCCGGTGAGGATGTCCTGCCAGCAGAGCAGCCCCAGCCGGAAGGTCTGGTGGAAGGTCTGCCGCCACTCCCCGGGGTGGAAGTGGGTGAGGAAGTAGGCCATCCGCTGCAGGGGGTTGTCCAGCCGGGCCAGGAGGTAGAGATCCCCCTCGATGCCCTCGCTGCGGCGGTTCCGGCTCATACTCTCAAAGCTCAGCTCCAGGTACACGGTTTTCACCGGGTTGCGGCTGAGCTCCTGCTTCAGCAGGGTGTAGCGGCCCTCCATGGTGATCTGGGCGCCGCCCAGGTTGTAGCTGTTGGCCCCGGTGAACAGGTCGTACTGTGCGGGGACCAGGGCGTTTTTCCCCTGGCTGGAGCAGCAGAACAGGGTGTCCACGCTGCCGGCCAGCTCCCGGCGGATGCCGGCGTCCATGTAGATATACTGGGTGGTCTGGTAATAGCCCTCAAACACCAGGGCGGAGAGCAGGGCGCACAGCAGCGCCGTCACCGCCGTGACCCGGAGGGCCCGTTTAAAACTGCGCATAGAGGAAGCCTCCCGTTCCCGCCGCGGCGCCGGCGTAATACAGGGTGACCAGGGCCAGCACGGCCACCGCCAGATAGTGGGCCCACCGGGGCCACCGGGCCAGCCAGTGGGTCAGGGGCTGCTGGCGCTGGACCAGGGACGTGACAAACAGCAGCACCGCCGCCAGGGCGGTGAGCACCAGGTGGCCGGTGGTGGCCCCGGGCACCAGATTCTCCGTGCCGGGCCAGAACCGGGCCGCAAACACCTGCCGCCAGAAGCCCAGGCCGTCGGCCAGGGTGCCCACCTCGGGCAGGACCTTGATAAATGTGACCAGCACAAAGGTGCGGCACACCTGGAAGGCCCGCCACAGCCAGGTGCTCTCGTTGACGTGCAGGGCCTGCTTCCACTTGGCGTAGGGCCCCTCCATCCACATGGAGAAGATGATGAACAGTCCGTTCACCCCGCCCCAGGCGATGTAGCTCCAGCTGGCCCCGTGCCACAGGCCGGTGGCCAGCCAGGTGACCACCAGGGCCACCGTGGCGGGCAGGTAGCTGCCAAAGGCCTTGCCCAGGCGGGCCTTGGCGGTTTTGCCCAGCTTTTGGTTCCACTTGGCCATGGCGATGGGGTAGTAGACGTAGTTTTTGAACCAGGCGCCCAGGCTCATGTGCCAGCGGCGCCAGTATTCGGCAATGGACTTGGAGAAGTAGGGCCGCTCAAAGTTCTCGGTCAGGCGGATGCCCAGCATCCGGCACAGGCCGCACATAATGTCCATATAGCCGGAGAAGTCGGCGTAGATCTGCAGGCTGTAGAGGAAGCCGCACACCAGGGTGGACAGGCCGGCGTAGTCCCGGTAGCCGGCAAAGGCGCCCCGCACCAGGGGGGCGGCCAGGGTGTCGGCAATGACCACCTTTTTGAACAGACCCCACAGCATCCGCTGGCCCCCGTGGGAGTAGTTGACGTACTCAAACCGGTGGGGGGCAAACAGCTGGCCGGACAGGTCCTGCCAGGTGCTGATGGGCCCCTGGGTGACCTGGGGGAAGAAGGAGGTGAACAGCAGCACCCGCCAGAACCCGGGCTCGGCCTTGCACCGGCCCCAGTAGACGTCGGCCACATAGCCCACGCACTGGAAGGTGTAGAAGGAGATGCCCAGGGGGATGATCCAGTGGATGGTGTCGTTGACGCGGCCGCCGAAGAGCCGGGCCAGGGCGTCGGCCTGGGCCAGGGCAAAGTGGACGTACTTAAACACGCACAGCAGGCCGATGTTGCACAGCACATAGGCGGTGAGGATCCGCCGCCGCCGGGCCTTGCCCCGGGCCTTCAGGGCGGATTTTTCCTCTTTGGAGAGGGTGGCCTTGCCGGCCTTGAGCGTCTGCTGCTGCCGGTCGGCGTCGGCCTGGATCCACCGGGCGGCGGCCCAGGTGGTCAGGGCGGTGAAGAGCAGGAAGATCCCGTTCCGCCAGCCCCCCAGCAGGTAGAACCCCAGGCTGAAGACCAGCAGCACCACCCACTGCCGCCGGTCCGGCACCAGAAAGTAGACCACCAGCAGCAGGGCGCAAAAGGCCAAAAAGGAGAGGGAGAGGATGTCCATATCTTACTCTTCGTCCTGGATGCGCCGGATCATCTCCCACATGGCCCGGGCGCTGTTAAAGTTTTCGGGGATCAGGTGCTCGGGGCCCAGCTCCACGTCAAAGGTCTCGCTGATGGCGGAGATCAGGGAGATGATGGAGAAGGAGTCCAGCACCTTGCCGTCAATCAGCCGGGTTTCGGTTTCATAATCCACGTCGGGATTGATGTCTTTCAGCAGTTCCAGTAATTCGTCCATAGTTGTGTTCCTTTCTTGGGTAGGAAGTAGATATTTAGGCAGTAGGCAGTAGGCAATAGGAGAACGGCGAGGCGTGCCGTAGGGGCGGATGCCCACATCCGCCCGGGGGGAGAATTGAAAATTGAAAATGGAAAATGGAAAATGGCGGAGTTTTCAAATTGCGATTTGAAAACATTTGAAAGATGCGG
>CAMOKD010000070.1:0-9809 GCA_946617435.1 uncultured Clostridia bacterium
TCTCGTCGCCCACAGCCAGATCGGCGGCATTGGTGAGAAGCACATAGCTGTCCACCGGTTCATGCTCCACCACGCTGTAGGTGTACAGGGCCTTCAGGGTGACATCCGCCTGGGGCTTGTACCGGCCGGTGAGAATCTGGGAGGGTTCATCGGGGACGTTGTCGTAGTCCTCTGTCACCCAGCCCAGGAAGGTGTAGCCCTCGGGGGCTTCGGCAGTGGGCAGCTCTGCGCCGACCACGGAGTTGATGATCATGGCCGCGGGGGCGGTGATTCCCGCGGGGGTGGTAAAGGTGACGGTGAATTCGCCCACCACGGGGTCGGTGGCGTAGAAGGTGGTGGATTCGGTGGTCTCTCTCCACAGCTGGGTCTTGTTGGTGGTATAGTCGGAATTGACCACAAAGTAGCTGCTGGAGCCCTTTGCCAAATAGGGATAATTGCTGCTGGCGCTGTTGCTGACCTTCATGCAGATGTTGTAAAGGTCATACTCCAGGTTCCAGACGCAGTAGCTGGTGCTGTTGGCAGTTCTGCTGTAGAGATAGCTGTTGTAGCTGCCCACATAGGTGCCGGTAGACTTGTTTTTCAGATAGTAACCGGAGCCGTTGGGGGCAACCTCGAAAATATAGGCGTCGCCTACATTCTTCAGGTATTCCCCGTCCAGGGTCATGCCGGAGTTGGCGTAGGTCACAGTGCCGCCGGCGCTGGCGCTCTCATAAGAGGTATTGCCGGTCAGTCCCTTCAGCACATACAGGCCGGTGTCCTTGCCGGAGGTGATCACGTAGTTGCCGGACCAATCGGAGAGGTTGTCGGCCACCAGCTGATACACCACCTCGTTGCTGCCCTCCATCCGGGTGAAGAGCGCGTACAGGGTGGCGTTGCCGGTGACGGTGTATTCTGCGCCGGGGGCGTAGAACTCGGGGGCCTGGTCGGTCTCTTCCAGCTGGCTGCTCATCCAGCCGGAGAAGGTCCAGCCCTCGGGCGTGGCACTGACTGCGGCGGGCAGGGTGATGACGTCATAGACCAGTGCGCTCTGGCTGCCCGCGGGGGTACCGGTGGACACAAAGCTCACAGTGTAAGTGGGCTTGGGGGCAAAGTTCACCCGGACGGTGCAGTCCTCAGCGGCGGAGACGCTGACGGTGTTGCCGTTGATGGTATAGGTGGCGGTGCCGGCAAGCACGTCGCAGCTTTCCACATAGTAGCCCGCGGCGGGAGAGGCCGTGATGGTGGTGCCGTTCACGCTGACGGTACCCCAGGCCTCGTTGTTGGACACAGCGGTGAGGTTGAAGGTCACGTCGTCAGTGTAGGCCTTGATGCGGTAGTCGCCGTTGTCGGGGCAGTCGGTCCAGGACCCGTTGGGCTCTTTGTAGTAAGAGGTGTCGCCGTGGTTGACGTGGGTCCAGCTGGCCCAGTCCACCACTTCGGAATTATTGAAGTTGGCGTCATAGGGGGTGTGGACGTAGTTGCCGTCCTCGTCGGCCTCGGGTACGTGCTGGGTGAACACCACAGCGAATTTGTCCCCCGCTGCCAGGGCCACAGGGGTATCCAGCTCAATGGTGTAGTAGCCGGAGTAGGTCAGGGTGCCGGACTTGGTGGCCACCAGCGTACCGGAGGTGGGATTGCCGGTGGTGGGGTTCTTATACACCTCGGCGGTGTAGCTCATGCCCTCGTCCCAGCTGCAGAAGCCCAGGGCCTTCAGACTCTCGCTGCCCTTGGCGGTGAACACGTTGGCCACCTTGGTGTCGTTGGCAAAGCCCAGATAGTAGTCGGCGCTGGAGGGCCAGCCCTTTCCGTAGCAGACCACGTTGCAGCTGCCGTCGTACTGGTAGTTGTGGGCGTAGTTGTCGATGGGCTCGGCATCGTAGAAGTAGATGTAGCCCTCGCGGACGGTGGTGTCGTAGTAGGAGATGTAGCAGTAGCCGCTGTCGAAATAGCCGGTGCCCCAGGAGTTTTTGCAGATCCAGGCGCCGTTGCCAGAGGGCTTGTTGGGAGAGAATTTGGAGGCGGCAATGGAGTCGTCCCAGCCCACAACGGTAATGGCGTGGTTGGACCACTTGTGGGAGCTGCTGTCCTGGCTGGTGGTGTCAACGGTGCAGATGTAGGTGTAGGCGCTGCCGGTTTCGTAGTAGCTGATGTTGCCGGCGCCGTAGTCCATAATGGCCTGCTTGATGGCGTCCACGTTGGTGCCGGGGATCCACTCGGAGTTCTGCACATGGCAGATGTTGGAGCCGTAGGCGTACTGTCTGTTCAGGCCGGAGCTGGCCACGGTGCTGGCCTTGCTGTAGGCCAGGGCGGAGACAGACTCAGAGGCCGCGCCGGTCCAGTGCTGCAGGGTGTAGGCGGACATCTCGCCGTTGCCGCCGGAGTCCAGGCAGCTGTCGCTGCCCAGCAGGGTGCACTTGTCCCCGTTGGTCATCTCTTCGGCATCGTAAGCCGTGCTGTAGTTAAAGAAGCAGTGCTGGGTTTCGGAGAGGTTCAGGCTGGTGGTAGCGGCGGCGCCGGTGCCCACAGGCACCCCATGCTTGATCATGTAGCTCTCCACGCTGGCCATGGCCGCATGGGCCCAGCAGGAACCGTAGGGGTTCTGGTTCTTCACAGAGGTGACGTAGTTGTTGTCACGGCTGTCGTACTTGCTGGGCAGGTCGCGGACAGGCTGGGTCACATTCACGCCGTTGATCTCCAGCGCCTCGCCCCGGAGATAGGCGTCGGTGACCGCGGTGGTGCCCACGTGGTACTGGTTGACCAGGCCGTAGTTGGGCGCGCTGTCCATGGGCTGGGGGTCGGAAAGCTCCGGCGCAGTGTCGGATTTGGCGGGAAGCTCCCGGTCGGCAAAGCCGGTCATCGGCAGCACGCCGACAATCAGCACCGCAACCAGAAGAACCGCCAGGATACGCTTCAGGTTTTGCATGTCTTTCGCTCCTTTGAATTGGGATATGGATCTTTGCGCTTATACTAGAATGCAATAAAACCATTTAGGAAATGGTTTGATTCGCCGAATGCTTCCGGCATTCGGCGCACCGCATGAAATGCGGTGGCATTCGTACGTACAATATCTGAACATGCCAAGCATAATTGCTTGGCATCTGCGGCATTTGCCGCAGGCAATCAAACGATTACATCGTTTTATTGCAGTTCAGCATTATCACATCATCCACCGTTTATTGTACCATAATTTTCCCAGATGTCCAGTAAAAATTTCCGTTATTTGTGAATAGGAATTCATTTTCTCACGGCTGTTTTCGCCCCGAAGCACAAAACGGAAGGCCCGCCGCTACAGCGAGTCTTCCGTTTTTCTGCCGGACCCGGGCGGGACTATCCCACCTTGGCCGGAACCTTGTATGTTTTTACGATTTGGCCCACCACCTGGAAGATCTCCGGGTCGTTGGCCTGGCAGGCCTCCCACAGCCGCTTCAGCTGGGCCTGGAACTCGTCCTCGTCAATCTGCAGGGGCTTGCCGATGTAGATCAGCTCATTGGCAGTGGTCTGCATGCCCTCCTCCTTCATGAGCATCTCCTCGTACAGCTTCTCGCCGGGCCGCAGGCCGGTGTAGCGGATTTCGATGTCTACGTCCGGCTCAAAGCCCGACAGGCGGATCATATTCCGGGCCAGGTCGTCAATCCGCACCGGCTCGCCCATGTCCAGCACAAAGATCTCGCCCCGGCTGGCAAAGGCGCCGGCCTGGAGCACCAGTGACACCGCCTCGGGAATGGTCATGAAGTAGCGGATGATATCCCGGTGGGTCACCGTCACCGGGCCGCCGGCTGCGATCTGCTTTTTAAACAGGGGGATCACGCTGCCGTTGGAGCCCAGCACGTTGCCGAAGCGCACCGCCACAAATTTGGTCCGGGAGCGCCTGGACATGGTCTGCACAATCATCTCGCAGATCCGTTTGGAGGCCCCCATGATGTTGGTGGGGTTGACCGCCTTGTCGGTGGAGATGAGCACGAATTTTTCCGCGTGGTATTTGTCTGCCGCCACCGCCACGTTCAGGGTGCCGAAGACGTTGTTTTTGATGGACTCGTTGGGGCTCTCCTCCATCAGCGGCACGTGCTTGTGGGCCGCCGCGTGGAAGACCATATCCGGGTGGTATTGGGCAAAGATGCTCTCCACCCGGGCCTTGTCCCGCACAGAGCCGATCAGCACCTCCAGGTTCAGCTCGGGCACCTGGCGGTGGAGCTCCTGCTGGATGTCATAGGCGTTGTTCTCGTAGATGTCCAGAATGATCAGCAGGGCGGGGCAGTTTTTGGCAATTTGCCGGCAGAGCTCGCTGCCGATGGAGCCGCCCCCGCCGGTGACCAGAATGGTCTTGCCCCGGATGGATTGGCAAATCTCGTCCAGGTCCACCTTCACGCTGTCTCTGCCCAGCAGGTCCAGCACGTCCACGTCCCGGATCTTTTTGATGGCCACGTCGCCGTTGGCCAGCTGGTAGATGCCGGGCAGGGTTTTCAGCTTGCACCGTGTGCGCTGGCAGATGCTGAGAATCTCCCGCCGGGCCTGGACCGTGGCGGAGGGAATGGCCAGGACAATCTCCTCCACCCGGTATTTTTCCACAATGGCGGGAATATCATTGCGATTGCCGGCGACCTTCACGCCCCGCAGGTAGTCTCCCCGCTTGGAGTAGTCGTCGTCCACAATGGCCACAACCTTGTTGGCGGACTTTTCAGAGGTCTGGAACTCCCGCAGGGCCACGGCGCCCGCCCGGCCGCCGCCGATCAGCAGGGTCCGCTTTGCGCCGCCGGGGACCTCGGCCCGGATCACCGAGCGCAAAAACCGGTAGGACAGCCTGGACGCCCCCACCAGGAACACCAGCAGCAGACCGCTGATCAGCGGGAAGCTGATGGGGAAATAGTGGAAGTACGGAATCTGGTTAAAGATGAATTTGATCAGGCTGACAATGGCGCTGGCAATCACCACATGAAACAGCTCGTCAATGCTGGCAAACTCCCAAAGGCTGTTGTAGAGCTTAAAGGGATAAAAGACCAGCACGGTGACGATGCCGCTGATAGCCAGATACCGGACAATGATCCCCATGTAGGCATTGTACATCATCCGCTGCCAGTTGAAGTCTGCCAGAATCAAAAGGGCGAGGACGGAGGAGATCACGGAGATCAGAATGTCCAGAATGATCAAAAACGCAATGCGAAATGATTTCTGGCGAGAGCTGATAATATCTTGATGCATGGGACAGACCTTCCTGTTGTCTCTGTTTTCGTCTGGGCAGTAAGCCTGCAGAGCTGCGCTGCCAATGAACCGGCTCAGGCCAGGCAGTCCGCCTGCCGCAGCTGCTCTATAAACTCGCCCACGGCCTCACGGGCCTGGGCCTCGTCTACCTCATAGCCTGCCAGCACGGCGCTGACCAGGGCCTCTTCGTCGGTCTCCTGCTCCAGCAGCTTCCAGAGGAAGGCGCCGGTCTGGTTCAGGGTGATCATGCCGTGGAAGTCCTTGCTCAGGCTGCCCACCGGCACCACAATGTTGCTGCCGGCCACGTTCCGGAGCATAAAGTCTTTTTTAATCTTCATAAGGCTGTACCTGTCCTTCATTTGTATTGGGCTCATTCCGGGCTATTATAGCATGATTTGTCCAAAAAGCAAATAGTTTTTCACAATCGCCCGCTGCCTGCCTTACGCCTCGTTCACCAGCTTGCCGGTGATGTGCTCCGGCCGCAGGGCAAAGAGCACCGTGCCCGGCCCGGACCGGTCAATCTCTCTTTGGATGTACGCCTCATCCCCGGTGAACTTCAGGCTGAGCCGACGGCAGATTTCATAGATCTGTTCCCGGTCCTCAATCCATTCGATCCGGCCAAAGACAATCACGCTGCGGATGTTCAGAGCCCACTCCCCTTCCCGGCGGTATCCGGCGTCGGTCACGCAGAAGCTGGCCTTTTCGTACCGGCCCAGGGCGTCCAGCTTGTGCCCCGCCCTGCCGCTGTGGAAATAGAGCTTGCCGTCCTCGGGGCAGTAGTAGTGGTTCAGGGGTATGCCGTAGGGATAACCGTCGTCTCCCAAAACGGACAGCACCCCCCGCAGCTCCTGCTCCAGGACCTGGATGCACTCCTGGGCCGGCAGCTGCTGCCTGGCGCGAAGCATAGGACGAAACATAGGCGGCCTCCGGTTTCTCCGCCGGGTCAGGCGCAGCCCGGCTGTGGTTCATCCACATTATATCACAGGCTATTTTGAAATACAATATTCAGATTCCGGTGATTTCTTCCTGTCGTAGCAGAATTCCGCCCGGCCGGCATACAGGGCGTTCAGCCCCCGGCACACCAGCTTGCGGCGAAAGGCCTGCAGCTGCTCCTGGGTCAGCTCCTGCAGCGGGATCTCATCCTGCCCGTGGCGCAGGGCCTGGGTCACCTGCAGGCTCTGGGATTTCTTCAACAAAACCACCTCCCGGATATTATATGCACCGGGCCGCATCAAAACCGCTCTATGGAGGGATCGTCATATGAAGCCAAAGATTGCTGCCGCCTATATCCGCGTGTCCACCGAGGACCAGACGGAGTTCAGCCCCGACGCCCAACGCCGGGAGCTGGAAGCCTACGCCCGCAGCCATGATCTGCTGTTGGAGGAAGCCCACATTTACGTAGATGAGGGGATCTCCGGCAGGCAGGCCCGCCGCCGACCGGGGTTTATGGCCATGATCCGGGCGGCCAGAGAGCCGGAGCACCCCTTTGACGTGATTCTGGTCCACAAGTACGACCGCTTTGCCCGTAGCCGGGAGGACAGCGTAGTGTACAAGTCCATGCTCAGACGCTGCGGGGTGGAGGTGGTGTCCATCAAGGAGCCCATTGCCGAGGGCAATTATGCCGGTGTGATGGAGGCGATCTACGAGAGCTTTGCCGAGGCCTACTCCGTCAACCTGGGCCAGGAGGTGAAAAAGGGCATGACCGAAAAGGCCCTGCGGGGCCAGCTCCAGGCGCCGCCGCCCTTTGGGTACCGCCTGACTCCCGCCGGGCCCGGGGCGGACCGGCATCCGCGAAACCGGCTGGAGCCCCACCCCCAGGAGGCGGAGGCGGTGCGGGGAATCTTTCAGCGCTATGCCGCCGGGGAGGGGGCCTGCACCATTGCAAGGCAGCTGAATCTCGCCGGCTGGCGCACCCACCGGGGCAATCCCTTTGAGAGCCGGGCCGTGACCTACATCCTGGCCAATCCCATCTACGTCGGCACCGTGCGCTGGAACCCGGAGGGAAAAACCGGTCGGTTTTTTGAAAACCCATCGCTGATCCTGGCCCGGGGTGACCATCCGCCCCTGGTGGACCCTGCCCTTTGGCAGGCGGTGCAGGCAAGGCTTGCGGAGGCCAGGGCCAACGCCCGGCCCTATGCCAAGCCCGCCGGGGACCGAAGTCACTGGCTGTGCGGTCTTCTGCGCTGCGCCGCCTGCGGGGCTCCCCTGGTGTGGGTCAAGCCCCACTACTTTCGCTGCGGCGGCTATGCCCGGGGCAAATGCCCCCAATCCCAGCACGTCTGCGCCCGGGTGCCGGAGGATTGCGTTGTCCGGTGTCTCAAGGCCCATTTTGCCGCGGCGGGGATGCCCTCCTTCCGTCTGTTGGAGCAGGACGACCCCTTCCCCGGCCAGGAGGCGGAGCTGCAGCGGGCCCTGGTCTCGGTGGCACGGCGGAAGGACCGGCTCCTGGACGCCCTGGTCCGGGGGGCGGAGATCCCTGTGGACGCCTACAACCGGATGACCGCCCGGCTGGAGCAGGAGGCAGCGGAGCTCCGGCGCCGACTTTCGGCCCTGCCCCGTCCCACGGAGCCGGAGGCTGACCGGGCTGCCCGGATCCTTGAGACTCTGCGCACCCTGGAGCTGCCGGAATTTTCCACCGCCCGGAAGCATGAGGCCGCGGCCCAGGTGATTGACCGCTGCCTGCTTGACCGGCAGGCTGGCACCCTGCACATTGTCTTTCGGGACGCGGTGTAGAAGGTTTCGTCTCCGGCTGCCATGCGGTGGGCCGGATGGTGAGCTGGGCGCCTCCATGCGCTATCTCAGCCAGCGCTACTCCATGCCCTATCCCGAGCTGAAGGGCCTGCTGACGGACATCGGCGTGGAGGAGCTGGGGCACCTGGAGATGGTGGGGGCCATTGTGCACCAGCTGACCCGCAAGCTGACCGACCGGCAGATCAAGGACGCGGGCTTTGCCCCCTACTTTGTGGACCACACCGTGGGGGTTTACCCCACCGCCGCCTCCGGCTTCCCCTGGACCGCCGCCAGCATGGGGGTGAAGGGCGACCCCTTGGCCGATCTCACCGAGGATCTGGCCGCCGAGCAAAAGGCCAGGGTCACCTATGACAACATCCTGCGCCTGTCTGACGACCCGGATGTGAACGACGTGATCAAGTTCCTCCGGGAGCGCGAGGTGGTCCACTTCCAGCGCTTCGGCGAGGCCATCGAGAACCTGCGCCGGCGGCTGAACCAGAAAAACGTGTACGCCATGAACCCTGCCATGGACCGGTAAGCCCGCCGGAGAAGCCCGCCTGCGCCCTTTTGGGTTCGGGCGGGCCTCCGGATTCGACGGATCAGGGCTTGACAGCCATGATATAATGGGCTTGAAAAGAGGTGGACAGCATGGCCACTGGCGTGAAAATCATGGCAAAAAACCAAAAGGCTTACCACGAGTACTTTATCGAAGAGAAGTTTGAAGCCGGGATCGAGCTGGTGGGCACTGAGGTCAAATCCATCCGGGCGGGCACCCTGTCCTTAAAAGACGCGTGGTGCCAGGTGAAAGACGGCGAGCTGCTGATCAAGCAGATGCACATCGCCCCCTACGACAAGGGCAACATCTTTAACAAAGACCCCCTGCGCCCCAGGCGGCTGCTGATGCACAAGCGGGAGATTATGCGCCTGTACGGCAAGGTGAAGCAGGATGGATACTCCATCATTCCCCTGTCTGTCTACTTGAAAAATTCCAGGGTCAAGGTGGAAATTGCCCTGTGCAAGGGCAAAAAGCTGTATGACAAGCGGGACGACGCTGCGGTGCGTGACGCCAAGCGGCAGATCGACCGGGCCATGAAAGAGAGGAATCACTGATATGTCCAATCCGGTATTTACCATCACAATGGAAACCGGCGCCGTGATGAAGGGTGAGCTGTACCCCGAAACCGCGCCCCAGAGCGTGTACAACTTTATCGACCTGGCCAACAAGGGCTTTTATGACGGGCTGATCTTCCACAGGGTCATCAAGGGCTTTATGATCCAGGGCGGCGACCCCACCGGCACCGGCATGGGCGGCCCGGGCTACTGCATCAAGGGCGAGTTCCTGTTCAACGGGGTTGACAACAAGCTCAAGCACAAGCGGGGCGTGCTGTCCATGGCCAGGTCCTCCTCCCCCAATTCTGCAGGCAGCCAGTTTTTCCTGATGCACCAGGACTCCCCCCACCTGGACAAGCAGTACGCCGCCTTCGGCAAGGTGACCGAGGGCCTTGACGTGATTGACGCCATCGCCTCTGTCAAGGTGGATTATAACGACCGTCCCCTGTCGGAGCAGAAAATCGCCTCCATCCGGGTGGACACCCTGGGCCAGACGTATCCCGAGCCCAAGAAGCTCAAGGATCCCTACGGCAGATTCTAATCAAAACCCAGTGCCCTGTTGGGGCACTCTATGGGGGTGTACCGGTTTCGACGGGTATAGTGAGGCTGGAATAGCGGGCAGAGGTGTCTGACCTCTTTAAACAAGGCAACTTTTTTAAATTAACTGACAACGATAATCTCGTTCTGGCTGCTGCTTAATTAGCGGCCCATCCGCCCCGGAAGGACCACGAGCCGGGCTCGGGTGTGATTTCAGTGGTGACCGTGCGTGCGGTAAGCTTTGCCCGCACCATGCA